>CAZDVV010000017.1:0-23963 GCA_964508875.1 uncultured Desulfobacteraceae bacterium
GAAAATTTTTCTATGAACCCTATGGCCCGCTGAAAACTCATGTGGTGGGGTCTGTTCTCAACAGGCTCATTGAGCCAAAACGTTTGGATAATCAGATAGTCGGGATGTATTAGATCACCATGTAAGTCAGGGATGTCCATGAAATCCGACGTATAAAGTAAGGTAACCTTTTTTTCTGAGGCCCGGCAGTGAATAAGATAACCCACAGAGCCCTTGGCAAATCGGCCATGGTCTGTATTAAACGGTAGGATGTGATACGGCCCGCACGTGAACCACTCGCCTGGCTGGACAATACGGATCTCCAAGACCCCCAACTCCTCGAGGTACCCAAACCGCTGTTTGATAACGCTCCAGGTCTGTCCGCTCATATAGGTGGGAATTGGCTTAAATGCCCCCCTTGGCCTTATTCTCTTGAAAACAAAAAGCTCATCCAGGCCGATATAGTGGTCCCCGTGCTCGTGGGTAATGAGCACGGCATCCAGGTGGCTGACCCCGGATTCCTCCAGCTGGGCAAGGATATCAGGGCCGCAGTCAACGAGCAAGTTTGCCTGCCCTTGTAACAGCAGGGCTGTACGCCTTCTGCGCTCCCCCTTTGCTCTCATATCCCTGCATATGGCACAAGGGCAGTTGAGTTCAGGCAGACCCCAAGCAGCACCTGTACCCAGGAAGACCAAGGCTGTTTGTTGATTCCTATTACCCATTGCATGCCCCTGATTTCATTTGCGGCTTTCTCAGATTAAGATAAAATAAAATATGGTTTCCGAGAATCGGCTTGTCTCAAACTCAATTGCATTTTCATGAAGCAATTGCAAGGCCCAAGGATAATAGCAGAGGAAATTGACATGGGCAAGGGCAGAGTGCCTGCCTGGCCCAGGATTAGGCCCTCGGAGCTCGGCACATCTGCTATACACTGAGATGATAATTTGTTATACTTTGAGGAGTTCACTTCATGAGAATGGCCGTCATCTCTGGGCTCTTCCTTTTCAGCCTTTAGAAACATTATCAAAGGTAGTGATCGCAACCGGATATGCCATGGATAAGGAAAGAGAGGAAATGGTATCACAATTGAGCAAGGCGCTGATCAGCAAACCCTTCCGCGTCAAGGAATTGACGATATTAATTCGGAAGATACTGGATTCCAATTAGAGGCCCTCCTTGTCATTTGTTCCACCTTAAAGTATCTTATTGCAATAGCCGAAGATATTATCTGGTTTCCATCGATAAATTCCCTCTCCCTGCCTGCCTGCTGCAGGCAGGGAGAGGGGTATAGAGTTTATGGATGGAGGCTATCTAGAAAAGCGGCTTTGAGATAGAATTGGCACTTCTTGACGGGCAAGAGATAATGCCAGGGAGGAGAGATGCCTATTCATGTGTATATCGCGGACGATCATAGGGTGGTCAGGGAGGGCCTGCAGGCCTTGCTGGAAACCGATTCTAGTATCAAGGTGGTAGGGAGTGCACCTGACGGTCAGACCGCGGTCAGAGAGGTGAAAAGATTGAGTCCTGACGTGGTATTGATGGATATCGCTATGCCTGGACTCAACGGAATTGAGGCCACAAGGAAGATAATGGAGACCTGTTCGGCCTCTACCCGGGTTGTCATCCTATCTATGCTGACATCCAACGAACACATAGTAAGGGCCCTGCGGGCTGGGGCAGCAGGGTATCTAATGAAGGAGTGTGCCGGAAAGGAGGTGATTGAGGCTGTTCACACGGTCTATTCAGGCAAAATTTATACCGATTCAGATGTTACCGGTGTGGTTATACAGGAGTATTTAAGGTATCTGAAGGACTCCCCGCCTGTATCCCCCCTGGATAGGCTAAGTTTGAGGGAACTCGAGGTCCTTCAACTTGTTGTTGAGGGAAAATCGAGCAGACAGATTGCTGATATTCTATTTTTATCACCAAAAACCGTAGAAACCTATCGAAGCCGTGTAATGCAAAAACTGGAGATAAAGAATTTACCTGCCCTGGTGAAGTTTGCCATTCGACATGGCGTGACTTCTGTTGAGGATTGACAAAGCGGCCATTAAGGGATGGTTACTGAACGTGTCCAAGTCCCCTTGACCCATTTTTCAAACTTTCCCCACATGCTATTTTAAACTTTACTGATACCAGCTTCCCCTAGCACTAGACTAAAATATTAAATGGCATAGGTTTTCGCGAAGAGACCAACATTTATCAAGATTCATTGGCCTACCCCAAAGGATTCATTCAAAAAGCACAATTGGCCCAGGTGCTTTAGCTGTTGGGCGGGATTGCGTGGATAGGGAGACAGTCCATGATGAAATGGAACCATTGGCCCTTATATGTAGGTGCCATAATATTTCTCCTCATCTTGTTCTTGGAAGTGGCAGGAGAATTCATATTGCCCTTGCTTATGCCGGTAAAGACTCGAAGTGAGATGTTTTTGGGACACATAGGCATAGCGCTCGTTGTGTGTCTGGTTTTAGTCTTCTTTGTTTTGAGGCCCTTGGCCAGAAACATGAAAGACATGGAGGGGCGAGAAGCACCATTAGCATCCAGGAAATCAAGGCTACGGGAATTAACCCTACATATGACAAGAATAGCTGAAGAGGAACGAAAGACTCTGGCTCGGGAACTGCATGACCGGGTGGGCCAGGACCTTTCCGCTATAAATGTCAATCTAAATATTATCAAAAATACCTTGCCCAGTATTCGTAATGAGGATTTGGAGAAGAGGCTATTAGATACCATGGACTTGGTCCAAGAGGTAACCGCTGGGATAAGGAATGTGATGTATGATCTGCGGCTAGAGGTGTTGGAAGATCACGGTTTGGTACCGGCACTTAGGTGGTATGGCGAGCAATTTTCAAAGCGGACCGGGCTAGAGGTGGAGGTAATGGGGCATGAAGATATAGGTCGATTTGATCCCGAATTGGAAACAACCTTTTTCCGCATTTTCCAAGAGGCCATGACAAATGTGGCCAAGCACGCGGACGCAAGAAAGATCCGGGTAGGGGCCGAAAGGGACGGTGACATATTCAGGATGAGTATCTCAGATGACGGACAGGGTTTTGAGGAAGAGAAGATAAGGAAAGTCGATGGTCCTACCTATGGTCTATTAGGGATGCGGGAGAGGGCCCGGGCCATTGGGGCGCGAATCCAGATAAAATCCAGCCTGGGCAAAGGGACAAGGGTAACTGTGGAGACAAAGGTGTAGGAGCCTGCTGAATGATGGTTTGGATCTAAGAGACTGATGGCTCTGATTTAGTCAAACAGGAGGCTTAAATATGAGTGAAAAGGGCGATAGAGAGGGTCTCGAGTGGCGTTTGGTTGAGGCTGAGAAGAAGATAGAGGAGCTGGAGGCATCGCGGTTACTGATGAGAGAAGAGATAGCCAGATTTCGTGAGGTGCAAGACCACTATCGCTCCATTGTGGATGATGCCTTTTTTGGTGCCAAGGTAGGGATCATCCTGCTTGATGCTGAATTTAAGGTAGTATGGGCAAGTCGTGCAATAGAGAGGTTTTTCGGTATTTCCATTAAGGAAATCATAGGCAAGGACAAGCGCCAACTAGTAAGGGGGAAAATCAAGACAATATTTGAGGATGCGAGGGAATTTGAGCAAAAGATTATTGCATCCTATGACGACAATTCATATGTTAGAAACTTTGAATGCCACGTGCTCCAAGGGCCCAACCGCAAGGAACGGTGGCTTGAGCATTGGAGCGAACCTGTAGAAAAGGGGCTTTTTAGCGGGGGACGAATTGAGACCTATATCGACATAACCGAAATCATAAATGCCCGCCAGCGAATGGAATATCTTACAAAGATTCTCCACTCCATAAGGAAAATCAACCAGCTTATAGTCACTGAGAGAAGTATTTCCAGGCTGTTGAAGGGTACGTGCAGATACCTGGTGGAGTCAGGCGCATATCATAGTGCATGGATGGCCCTTTTCGATGATGAAGGCAGGATGAAAGAGGCGGTAGAAGAGGGTATTGGGCCGGCCTTTGAAGAGATGAAAGTGCTGCTAAAAAAAGGTGGGCCAAGACAATGCCACCCTAGGAAAATAAGACACCTGAGTGAGCCATTGATTGTGAAAAATCCCCATAATCAATGTAGCGATTGCCCTTTGGCAAGATCATGCAAGGGCCACAGCGCTGTAAGGGCGCAATTAAGGTACAAAACCAAGGCCTATGGCATTGTGGTCGCCTCTGTAAAGAAAGAGTATGCCAGTGACGCTGAGTGCTTAGAGCTTTTCAAAGAGGTCTCTGGCGACATTGGGTTTGCCCTTCACACCATGGAGTTGGATAAACTGCGTCGCAAGACAGAGGAAGTGCTCAGGATGAGTGAGGCTCGGTATAGGATGCTTTATGAATACGCAGGTGAGCCTATCTTTACCTACAATAATGACCTAGTACTAGTCGATATTAACAGCGTTGCATGCGAGAAGATTGGAATTTCCAAGGAAAAGCTTGTTGGTCGCAATATCCTAGAATTGGATGTGCTTCATCCTGATGACGTGGAAAAGGCCATAAACCATTTCAAGGAGTTAATAGAAGGAAAAGACCATGTCCAAGAAAAATTGAGGTTCAGGGCAAAAGATGGGAACTATTTGTTAGCAGAAGTGATAGCTACGAGCTTTAGGGAAAGCGGCGGCTCTATAACCATAACGAATGTATGCCACGACATAACCGAACGGGAAAGGCTGTATCAAGCCCTTAAAAAGAGCGAGGAAAGATTCCGGTTGCTAAGCGAAAGTGCTCAGGACATTATTTTCAGCCTGGATAAAAAAGGTAGGATAACATACATCAACCCCGTGGTAAAAGAGGCCCTGGGCTTTGATTCACAGGATATTGTCGGCAGTTATCCAACGGAATTGGCCAGGAAAAAAGACCGCAAACTCTTTGTTGAGCTTTTCAGGCGCGTTAAGGATACGGGCGAGTTGCTGAAAAATATACTGGTTACCCTGGAGGACAGGAGCGGCAAGGAACATGATTTTTTACTAAATTGTTCGGCAGTGGAAAGGGACGAAGGTGAAGATGACGATATCGCGGTAGTAGGCATGCTCAAGGATATCACCGAACAGCGGCGGCTTGAACGTCAATTGCGCCAAGCGCAGAAGATGGAGGCAATTGGTACACTGGCTGGAGGCATAGCACATGACTTTAATAACATCCTAGCCTCGGTAATCGGGTACAGCGAACTTGCCCTTATTGATTTACCCGGAGATTGCGAGGCAAGGGAAAATATCCAGCATGTGCTTATGGCGGCAAATCGCGCCAGGGATCTGGTAAGGCAGATCCTGAGCTTCAGCCGGCAATCTGAACAAGAACGTATGCCCATTTCCATAGTGCCCATCGTGAAGGAGGCATTGAAACTCTTAAAGGCCTCGTTGCCCAGCACCATCCGGATCGTGCAAGAGATAGACAAGGACGTTGGCATCATAGAGGCAGATCCAACAGAGATCCATCAGGTACTTATGAATCTCTGCATCAATGCGGAGCATGCCATGAGAGAAAAGGGTGGCGTGCTAGAGGTAAGGTTGGAAAAGGCAAGAATGGGGAAGGCCAAACTCCTTCATGCAGGCCACCTACAACCAGGCCTGTATGCTAAACTTACAGTAACTGACACGGGCCACGGAATGGAGCAGCATGTTATTGATCGGATCTTTGATCCCTACTTTACTACAAAGAAAAATGGAGAGGGCACAGGCCTTGGCCTTGCAGTTGTGCATGGAATTGTGAAGAGCTACGGAGGGGGAATTCAGGTCAGCAGTCAAGTTGGAAAAGGAACTACATTTGAGATCTATTTTCCCGCCTTTGAGACCTTGGAGGTGCGTGAAGAGGTGGCCGAGACGTTGCTGCCTACGGGGTATGAGACCATTTTGTTCATTGATGACGAGGAAATGCTTGCCCAGGCTGGCAGACTCATGCTGGAAAAACTTGGATATAAGGTGACAACGAGGACCAGCGGCGTGGAGGCCCTTGAGCTTTTCGAGGCTGAGCCGCGGAGATTTGATCTCGTAATAACGGATCTCACCATGCCAAACATCACAGGGGACAAGTTGGCCTCCAGGATCCTGGAAATTAGGCCGGATGTTCCTATTATCCTTTGCACAGGATTTAGCACCAAGATAACGCAGGAAAATGCCAGAGAGATGGGAATAAGCGACTTGCTGATGAAACCAATTTCCATGAAGGAACTGGCAAATGTGGTGAGGAGCGTGCTAGACACAAAGAAATCCAATGGAAAAAGATGATTTTGAGGTCTCTTGGCCGGAACGGTCCTTTGAGCTAAAAATATTTCTCTTGGTTGTATTGCAGTAAGTAGGAGGTGGCCTCCCTTAGGGGCATTGGCTTGGAGAAATAATATCCCTGGACTTCGTCAACCCCCATGGCGCTCAAGACTGCCAACTGTTCTTTTGTCTCCACTCCCTCGGCCACTGTCCGCTTGCCAAGGCCGTTGGCAAGAGAAATTATGGCCTTTACAATGGCTATGTCTTCACGGTTGTCGGGTAGTCCTCTGACAAATGACATATCTATTTTGAGGCAAGAAGCCGGTATCTTTTTAAGATAGCACAGGGAAGAATAACCGGTGCCAAAATCATCAATTGAGATTCCAATGCCAAAATCCCTAAGGGCCTCGAGTTTGGATATGGCCCTCTTTTCATCAGCCATTAGGGCAGTCTCCGTTACCTCGAGCCAGAGTCTGTATGGATTGACCCCGTATTCTTGCACCAAGCCGATGAGGTCACTGGGGAAAGCCTTGTCTTTAAATTGCCTTACGGAAACATTGAAGGAAATGGCAATATCTTCCGAGAGGCTGGCAAAGGTTTCGTTGAAGTGTCGGCAGGCTTCCTCTATGACCCATCTTCCTGCTTCTATTATGAGCCCTGTACTCTCTAGGGTGGGGATGAATTGTCCAGGCGGTACCAGCCCTTTTTTGGGATGCATCCACCTTATCAGGGCCTCGAATCCGGCGATTTTTTGTTTTTTGACGTTTATCTTTGGCTGGTAAAACAATACAAACTGACGCCTTTCAATGGCGGTTTCCAACTCTTTCTTTGTCCTTACGAGGTAGTAGCTTTTCTTGAAAAGATCCTTTGAATAGAATTCTATTTGCCCTTCGCCCCTTGTCTTGGCCTCACTCAGTGCCTTTCTCGCGCAGCTCATCAGTTCGGGGGGCTCTTTTGCATCCTTTGGGTAGCTGGCCACCCCGATTGAGATGGTGATTCTAATCTTTTCATTGTCCAGCTTAATGGGCAGGGCGAAAAGGTCCTGGATCTGTCCGATTAGCTCTCTTATATCGGTATCTTCCCTTGACAACACGATGGTGAATTGACCGGGGCCAGTCCTTGCGACATAACCCTTATCCAAGGAGAATTCATGGAGCCTTTTAGCTGTTTCTTTCAGCACATGGTTACCCCTTGGGTGGCCAAGCGCGTGATCAATGTTCTCAAAGTTGTCTATGTCAAGCACCAGAGCAAAAAGGGGCTTGTTGTGTTCCTTGGCGGCCTTCATTTCATATGCCAGGCTTGAAAGTAGGTGCCTGGGGTTGGCAAGGCCTGTGAGTTGATCGGTAAAGGCGAGTTTTTCCATATATTGACACTCGCCTATATTGGCGAGGATGGCGGATATGTCACTTCTTATCTCTTGAAGCAGGTGAGTATCTTGTTCAGATAGAAATCTTGCCGTGTCTGGAGACAGATGAAGTAGGGCTTCAAGATGGTTTCGGAGCCGTGCTAGGTTTTCTTCGAGCATCGTTGGTGATATACTGATGCCACTGGCTTCGCCCTTACCTGATTCCTCATGATTGGACACGGGAGGTTCCATTAGCCCATAGCCCTCTAAAATGGGCTTTCTATTTGTCGTGTGTTGAGTTGCTGTTCTTGCCATTTTGGTTTTTTATCCTTTGCCCTTCAAAGGAAGCCGCACTATGAATGTTGTGCCTTCGCCCTCTGTGGTCTCAAAGTCTATTATTCCCCCATGTTTTTCCACGACTATATTATATGCAATGGATAGGCCCTGGCCTGTTCCCTTTCCTACTTCCTTGGTGGTAAAAAATGGGTCAAAGATCCGGTCCCGGATGGATTCGGGTATACCGGTGCCCGTGTCGGTGATGGTAATCTCGGCCCAGCCATTGCGTTTCCTGGTGGCCACACGAATCTTTCCTTTTCCGTTGTTTTTACCTCCCATGGCAGCCTCAATGGCATGGGCCGAGTTTACCAACAGATTTAGGAATACCTGGTTAATATCGCCAGCAAGGCATGGAACCATGGGAAGATCGGGGTCAAGATCTGTTTCCACGTCCGCCACGTATTTCCATTCGTTTTTGGTTATGGTTACCGTGCTTTTGATTGCGTGGTTGATATCCATCGGAGTTTTTTCCGAGGAACCCGGATGGGAGAATTCCTTCATCGCCCTTACTATTTTGGTTATGCGCGCAACTCCGTCTAAGCTCTGATCCAAGGCCTTAGGTATTTCCTGCTCCAGATAAGGGAGCTCTATTTCATCCCGTAAGCTTGTCAATCTTTCAATCAGGGCACTATAAGGGCTGTCTTTTGGCAACTGGTTCAGCATGTTTTCATATTCATTAATGAGGGCGGTTAGATCTTGAAACGCTTCGGAAAGAAAATTGAGGTTGTCTCCTATGTATTGGATAGGGGTATTGATTTCGTGTGCTATCCCTGCTGCCAACTGCCCTATAGCCTCGAGTTTTTGTGCCTGTGCCAATTGCCTTTCGAGGAGTATTTTCTCGGTGATGTCAGCCGCCCTTATCATCGTGCCCCTGAATCCGCCTTCTTCGTCCACGATAGCATCTATGGTCATGCCTAGAATGCGGTCCTTTTTCCCAGGGCTCCTTAATACAACATTATCTATGCGGACATCGTGGTTATTGGATTTACATTCGCGGATACCTTCCAAGATTTTATCGGCCTCCCAGGGGATATCCAATTCGTCCAATCTGTTGCCAATTGCTTGTTGTGCAGGGATCGAGAGCATCCTTTCCGCATACTCGTTCCACTCTATTATTTTATCTTCCTCATCCATGGCTATAAGAATGGAACTAATCCCCTTGAGCAGCAAAGTTGCCTTTTGATGGGCCTTCTTCAAATCTTCTTCAGCCTTTTTGAGGTCAGATACATCCACGGCGAATTCAAAACGCACATCCCTGCCATCCGGCCAAGGGATTATGCGGTCGACTATCTTGAAGTGCTTGTCCATTTTTGGATTATAATAGGTCCAGTAATAAGGCCTTCCATTGTTGCTCAATATCTGGTCATTAGTACAAAACTCACAGGGGTGATCCAGTCCCTGAAATTCTTTGTAACAGAGGGAACCCACCGGGTTCCTGCCGAGGGCCTTTTCCAGTGCCTTGTTTACGTAAAGGATTTTGTAGGTGACCGGATCTGAAACATAAATGGGGTCAGTTATGCTATCAAATATGCAGACGAAACGTCTGTGCTCCAATTCCTTTTGGATTTGGGCCGTTTTTCTTTTACTGATATCCCTTGATATGACGAGGGTGTGGGGTTCCCCCTCTAGTTCCAGCAAAGAGAGGGAAAGCTCTAAGGGGAATTCCTGACCTCCCTTTCTGATGGCTCGAAGCTCCAGTATTTTGCCAGACAAAGGCCTCACTTCACCATAGCAGCCCATAAGGTCTTTTTTACAGGCCTCCAGTTCCTGGCTATCGACAATCAGGTTTTGCAGGCGCATGGCCGTGGCCTCTTCTTTACTGTAGCCGAATACCTTTTGTGCTGCCTGATTCCAAAACTGGATTTTTCCCTCATCGTCGGCAAGGATTATGGGATCATAGGCCGAAGCAGTGATGGCCTCTAGCTTTGCCTCGCTCTGTTTAAGAGATTCAATGCGGCTGGCAAGCATTTCTTCAAGGCCTTCGCGATAATGCCTATTTTCTATCTCTATTTCCCGCTGCCGTAAGGCATTCTTTACAAGGAGTAAAAGTTGATTTTTATTAAAGGGCTTGAGGACATATGCATATATTCCCGCATTAATCGCAGCGGAGATAGTATCGTCCTCTTCCATCCCAGTGACCATCATAAGGATGGTATCAGGCGAGGTGGACCGGGCATACTCCAGGAACGTTATACCGGATTCACCAGGTAGGTCCACGTCCACCAGGGCAAGGGCTATCTCATCTCTGCCCAATACGTTCTTGGCCTCTTCTGCACTATGTGCCTCGATACAACTGTATCCCTTTTTTGATAGCAGGCTTGAAAGTATGGACCGAATTTCAATTTCATCATCAATGATTAAGATTTTGGGCATCTTATCCTCTGGGCATACTAATTTTTATGAGTGAAAAGATCGGGGCGCGGGCCTTGGTCAGGGGGAACCGTGGCGACTCGGATCACATCATATATGTAAACTATGTAACCAGGTTTAACTTGATATCGGCATCTGTGCAGGGTTCCTTAAGGATAAAGGGGATGGAACGGGCATCCAGGGCAATGGTTTAGTGGCTTTGGACCCTTACACGCAGGAATAGGTCCCCCCTTTTTCCTGAGTCAAGCTGTCGACCCATGCCGGCAAGCCTGAGTAAAGTACCATCCTTTACACCGGGGGGGACGTGAACAAGGAAAAGGCGCTTGTGAAAACCCCATGGTATATTGACCAATTTCTTTGTTCCTAAGGTTGCCTCCATAGGGGTTATAGAGATGACGCCATAGAGATTCGCATCATCGGGCCTCGAGGTTGTCCTGATGACCTGAAGTCGGTGGGTCTTTTGTTTGGTGGCTTTTTCTCTGAGCCTTTCGCTAAGCCCCAATTCTGGTGTCTTCAAGAAAAGCTTCAGTAGCCCGATGCCCAGCAGAAAACCTCCAATATGTGCCCACCAGGCTATTCCGCCTCCATGGGCTGGGGTGCCGGCCGCGCTAATGAATTGCAGGATGAACCAAATTCCTAAGAAATAGTAAGCGGGGATCTCCACAAACAAAGGGATGAAAAATATGGGAATCAGAGTGAGTACCTTTGATCTGGGGTACAAGACGAAATATGCCCCCATTACCCCCGCTATTGCCCCACTTGCTCCAATAGTAGGTACTTGAGAGTGCCAGTTGAGCAGTAGATGACTAAGGCCGGAGCCTATACCGCAAAGTATGTAGAAAATAAGGTAGCGGATAGGCCCGAGCCTATCTTCCACATTGTCGCCGAATATATAAAGGGACCACATATTCCCAAACAGGTGCCAGAAACTACCGTGCAAGAACATAAATGAAAAAAAAGAGAATATCTGTTGGGAAGTTGAAAAATAGGCAGCTATATCTGGAACGGAATAACGAACAGGGACTAACCCGTAGATGAAAAGAAAACGCCTCAGGTGGGCACCCTGGGCCATTTCGACAAAGAATATCAGTACGTTTGCTATGATTATGGCGGTATTTACGACAGGATAGGTCTTGGATTGAATTGTGTCACGAATGGGGAACATAATCTAACCTGGGTCTTCAGCAACCTCTAATCCAAACAGATCATGCCTTTTATACCATGGGTGCCTACAATTGCAAGAAAACGTGAAAACAATGGCAGGCAGAGATGTGGTGAGGGAAAAGCTATGTGACCTTTTCCACAAACCGTGGGGATTTTTTGTCATGGGATGAGTACCCTCGAATGGCCATTTGTCCCTTCTTTAGTTTGCCTACCTCCCCGCGGAGTGTTTTTTTCTTTTCGGCGATCAACTGTTCCATTTTGCCATAGAGCCGTTCAATCAGCTTTTGAAGACTCGAAATCTGGGCCTTTGTATCTTTTATTCTTGATTCGTGAGAATCCCTAGGCAAGGTTGTCATGAACTTTTTAGTCAAGGTACTTAGCTGCTCCTGGAGGCCTTGAACCCTGGAGGACAGGGCCAAGAACTCAGCAAAGCGATCTTGGGACAAGAGCTCCAATTGCTCCTGGACCATGGAGTGGAGCCTGGCATATATGTCCCGTATCATATTCAAATACTCTGTGTGTTCCATTGTGCCCCTCCTTTCCAGAAATACCAGCAAATTGTGTGCCAGGGTGTAAGCTGGTTTCCTGGGCTAGTGTGCTGGCAATTTGGTTTCCCCTTGCCAATATTAATCGTCAAAAAAATGACTCTCCATAATGGACCAATGGGTCTTGGTTAACTCTCAAGTAGAGCAAAAAGATTTTAATATCCAATAGTTAGCCCATATGGGAGAAGTGGATGCAAACACCTTGGGCAGTGGCATGGGTTATGCTTCTGATTTGATAGAAATCAACCGCAAACCAAATGTCTCGCCCGGGGAGGAGGGAGGTATGAATAGGATTACGGTATGGGGGATTTTGTTGCTCGCATGTGTATTGGCAGTAGTATATCCGCGAGGAACCATAGCCAAGGAAGGTATCAATTACGGCCTACCGCAGGGTGTTTACATTGATCTAACAAGAGAATTTTACGAGGCACTTAAGGCTGAAGGTAGCGCGGGGAATAAGACCTACACAAACAACATGTCCCAAGAGTATCTCCGCCAAATTGCCGTTTCTGCTAGGTTCATGGTGGAGAGCAATCTCAGGATTCTACAGAATCAGGAAAAGATAATTGAGTTGTTGGAATCAGTCTTGAAAGGACGAGCCACAAGCGCCAAATGATGCGGTATCGAAAGGCCATAATCTTCTTTTTGGTGTTTAGTATCCCTGTTGTTGCCATTGCATCTGCTCAGAAGCAAGGTAACAGGCTGAGGGACGTATGGCTTCAATTATCCCCAGAAACTGCTACACTTGTGATTAATGTGCAGAGACCAGCCCAGTGGGAATTATGGCCCGTTACCAGACAAAGGGTGAAGCTCCTTCTCAAAGGGGTGAGACTGGGGCAGAAGGCCGAAGCACGCATTATTGAGGACAATAGCGGCACGCTCTCCGCTTCACTTCAAAAAGGGGGAGATTTCCTGACCGATCTCAATTTCACAAGGCCCTTTCGTCGGGTGGATTATTCCCTAGCCTCTCAAGAGGTCCATCTCTTACTTAAGTTTTACTGGCCCAAACCCCAACAAAAGACCAAGAAATTCACCCATAAGTCAGTGACCCTGAAAAGGATTCGGTATGGGAAACGGAGAGGTTTTGACAGGCTTGTGATGGAATTAAGTGGGAAACCCCTGTGGCGAGTCCGGTGGATGGATACAAGACACCTCCTCATTCAAATTGAAAGATGTAAGTCTGGCGCAACGTGGAAACCTCACAAGTTGAGGCTACTAAAAAAGGTAGCAGTCAGGTCTTCAGGGCCTAACACAAACATTGAGGTCCTAACAACCCAGGACATAGAGAATTTCAGGGTCTTCTGGCTTGAGGTAGGCAACAGGTTGGTAATGGATGTGATGTCACCAGATACTCCTCAGCTAGTATTAGCAGAGGGGCTTCCCGAGGACTTTGGTCGAACCGAGTTACAAGAGGCACCCGAGGTGGCTAGCGAGCAGGTAAGTAGTGCTAAAGCCTTCAAACCCTTTGAGGTGAATGTCCTGGAACAGGACAGACCAAATCTGGGCCCAAAAGTGGTTAAAAAGATCCCCAAGTCAATTTCGAGTGCCCCTTTGGCCTCTAAGCCCTCAACGGAAAAGTCCCCTGTCAAGATGAGTAAGGCCGAGGCACTGGCCTATGGCCGCATACTAGGGGCCCAAAATTTTAGAGAGTATGAAAGGGGAGTTCACCTTATAGATGAGTTTTTGAAGAAATTTCCCAGATCCGGCCTCCGGGAGAAGCTCCTGTTCATGAGAGGTGATTTCTATCTGAGCATGATGAGATTGGGCAATTCGGCAAAGCTTTACGCGACCCTTAACTCGTTCAAGAGGTTTATTAAGGAATATCCCCATTCGTCCCTAGTGCCTAGAGCATACCTCAAGATGGCGAGGGCCAGCAGGCTTGGCGAAGATTACTATGGCGCGATGAGTTATCTTAATTTGTTATTTGAGCGTTATCATGGTCAGGAGATCCTTCCTGCTGCCTACTTGGAAAGAGGTATAGTATACGAGAAGCTTCAATTGGCGGACAAGGCCTTTGAGGATTTTAACACTGTTGTGAGGCGTTTTCCGATGTCCGCCGAGTCAGCTAGGGCCCGTCTTGGAATCGCACAGTATCTTCACAACAAGGGGCTTTACCAGGAAGCTGAAAAGTGGTTGCAAGAGATTGAGGCAAAGCACCCTGATTTCCCTCACAAGAGCCCGGTATTCTTCGTG
Organism: uncultured Desulfobacteraceae bacterium; assembly: GCA_964508875.1. GTDB lineage: Bacteria > Desulfobacterota > DSM-4660 > Desulfatiglandales > Desulfatiglandaceae > B111-G9. Next base: position 14,157 of record CAZDVV010000017.1, read on the forward strand.
CTCAGAGGAAAGAATGATCTTTACCTAAAAAGATTTGCAAGGGCCAGGGAATTATTCCTTGAGGCATTAAATCTGGGAGACAATACCGAGCCCGTGGAGACGGTGCTCACCAGAGTTGGTGACACATACCTGTACGAAGGGAAAAAGAAGGCGGCAAAAAAGATCTATACGTTCGTGGTAACCCATTTTCCTGACAGTGAGGCCGTCTCTATAGCACAGCTTCGTTTGGCTGATCTTACCACGGGGATTGAAAAGTTCAAAAAGTTACATGAGCGATATGGAGATAGTCCATTGGGTGAATTGGCGCTTCTAAAGCTTGCCAATGTATATTTCAAGAACAAGGCCTATGACAAGGCCATGGACTCGCTCCGCGAAATGGTGGTCAAGCCTGCAAAAGATGAAGCAGGAAAGGCTGCAAGGGCCCTTTTCTTGCAGGCCTTAGAAGAGGCCATAAGCCAGGCCCATCAGGAGAAGCGCTATGAAGACTGCATAAGTCTTTACCAAAAAAACAAGGCACTGATCAGGGGAGAGCTGAGTACCAGTGCGAGGCTGTATTTGGCGGAGGCATTGTTCAAGACTGGTGCTGCCAAGGAAGCCCTCAGGATTCTTGGACCCTTTGACCCAACTCCTTTGGCTGCGAAAGTGAGACCGCGATACATCATGGTATATGCAAAGGCACTAAGGTCTGCGGGATATACGGAAAAGGCGATTAGGATCGTAGAACGGGAAAGGGCCAAGTTAAGGGATGAAAGATGGAGGGCAGAATGGTCCCTTTTCCTAGGAAAGGCTTACCAGGAAATGGGTCAACTGTCCAAAGCTTTAGCTGTTTATAAGCGAGTAGCTACCAAAGATAAAGTGTTAGACAAAGCCCAAAGGCTTAGGGTTTGGCTGGAGATAGGGAAGATTCAGAACACAATGGGTAAGGTGTTAGAGGCCAGAGATGCCCTTAACAAGTGCCTGAATTTGGCTGGCAAGGCCGGCAAATACAAGCAGTTTCGCCTTTCTGCGTTGATGGAGTTGACAAAGACCTACACCACAGAAGGAAACCCCTCAAAGGCAGCAAGGATACTTAAAGGTATTCTTGATCAGGGATACAGTCCGGAGGAAGAGTATTACTGGGATGTAAAGTTTCGTCTGGCTCGATGCTATGAGCAAATGGGCATGATGGACAAGGCTAAGGCCCTATATAAGGAGATTGGAGACGAGGGGCCCACTGTCTTGCAGTTTAGGGCACAGATGCGCCTGGGCAGCATCGTCCTTAACGATCGTTTAAAGGAACTGCCTCATTGGTCTGAAGTTGCCAGTAGGTAGATAAGATATGGCCGAACAAAAGATTCTATGGACAGCGTCTTCAGTTTCAATCCCTGCCTCATTGCTTGAGGATCTGAAGGCAAAAGGCTGTGAGATCCTCATAGCAAACGGATGCGGCGATAGCCCTGGAGAGCAGGTAAGAAGGATACTGCCCAAAGTTTGGGTGGCAGAAGTGGGTGCTGATTATCCTCAGTTTGTACAATTACTCAGAGACGTAACCAAGAGGTTCCCTGACTTGTCCGTCCTTGCACTCAGTTTGAGGCCTACCGTAGAAGAGGCAGTGAAAATAATGAGAGCTGGGGCTGCAGAGTATATGGCCTCGGGGGTTGAGCCTGAAAGGTTGTTGACGGCTATTGAAAAATGCCTGTGCCGCATTCCCCTTAGAAAGGGTGAACAAAGAATAGATTCACAAACCTGTGCCTCGGGTAAGGAATTTGTGGCTGAAGATCCGGCAATGAGATTGGTATTGGAGCTTGCAAACAAGGCGGCTGCCAGAGACGCCACGATTCTAATTGAGGGCGAAAGCGGAGTGGGTAAGGAGGTGTTGGCAAGATACATCCATGCCAAAAGCCCAAGGAGGGGAGGGCCTTTCATTGCGATTAATTGTGCAGCTTTACCCGAAAACCTCCTTGAGAGTGAGCTTTTTGGACACGAGAAAGGGGCATTCACAGGGGCAGTCGCCCGAAAGCAGGGCAAATTCGAATTGGCCGATGGAGGCACCCTGTTGCTTGATGAAATAGGTGAGATGGCCCCTTCCATACAGGCCAAGCTCTTGAGGGCATTGCAGGAAAAACAGATAGACAGAGTCGGCGGTAGGTATCCGATTAATGTGAACGTACGGGTCATAGCTACAACAAATCGGAATCTGGAGAAGGAGGTCAGGGAGGGTAGCTTTCGTTTGGATCTATATTACAGACTTAACGTAGTACCCCTTCGGATTCCACCCTTGAGGCAGAGAAAGGCAGATATTATCGCGCTTGCTGAGCTTTTCCTGGCAAGACAGGCAAGCGAGTATGGTGTGAGTCCCAAGACCCTCGATGCCGGGGCCAAGGCCCTGCTAAAGGAATTTCACTGGCCAGGCAATGTTAGGGAGTTGGAGAATTTGATGGAGAGGGTTTCCATATTTGTGGACTCTGACGTGGTTAGCAAAGAGGATGTGGAAAGGCTTCTTCGTTTAGGGCCAGGGCTTGAAGAAAAATTCCTGACGGATGCCAATGTAATGACTCTCAAGGAGATGGAAAAGAGGATGATCATGAATGCCCTCAGAAACCATAATGGAAATCGCACTCATGCTGCAAAGATGTTGGGTATAAGCGTTAGAACCCTTAGGAACAAGCTAAAGGAATACAAGGAAGAACTCAATGGCTAGCCGGAGAGCAGTGACACAGTGGCTCGCCAACTCGGTAGGGGGAATGAATCCAGCTTTTGGCGAGCAAGATGCACCTAGAGGGGAGCATTGGAATACTGCCGTATGGACTAATGGAACACAAGAGGATATCGGCCGTTTGCCCGACATTCCATTATTCCAATATTCCGTCTTTTTTATTGGTACCCCTTTTGCATGAAAAAAGTGGGAGAAGGGAGGGATTAGATTGGGCCCAATTCTGAAGATTGGCTCTGGACTGATGGATAAGACGGGTAAGCTTTTGGCCCGTGCTCTGGATTATAGGGCCAAGCGCCATGGCGTAATTGCAGGTAATCTCGCTAACATAGATACTCCCGGTTACAGGCCAAAGGACATAGACTTTGATGATGCCTTGAAGGAGGCCCTTAACGAGCCTGCTATAAAATTGACAATTACTCACCCTGCTCATATGCCAGTCGGCTCTGGGGGGAATCTTAAGGGAGCGGCAGAGTTTCCGATGCGCGAAATACCTAGAGGTGCCCAGAGTGATTCACAGGTAGATCTTGACAGGGAAATGACCAAGATGGCCAAGAATAACCTACTTTACGAGGCCGCAGTCAGAATGCTGTCAAAAAAGTTTGATGAACTGAAGGCAGTTATAGAGGAGGGAAGGAGATAGGAAGATGGATCTGATGAAGGCAATGGACATTGCTGCAAGTGGTATGTCGGCTGAAAGGGCAAGACTTAATGTCATTTCCATGAATCTTGCCAACGCAAATACTACCAGAACCGCTTCTGGAGGGCCTTATCGTCGTAAGACAGTAATCTTTGAGACTGCTCCAGTAGCGAGATCTTTCGAGGATGAGCTTAAGATTTCTATGGAGGTTAGTGAGGTCTATGGGGTTAAGGTGAGTGGGATCACCCCGGTCAAAGGGCCATTTAAGAAGGTTTATGATCCATCACATCCAGATGCAGATGAGCAGGGTTATGTGTATTTGCCCAATGTAAATCTGGTCCAAGAGATGGTTGAAATGCTCAACGCAAATAGGGGTTACGAGGCAAACGCCGCGGCCATCCGCACTGCAAAAGAGATGGCTTTGAGGGCCCTTGATCTGGCTCGCTAGGAAGAGGAAAGGAAATGATCCAGAGAATTGGAACAAATACGGATAACTTATGGGCTCCCAAGGGAACTAAGGCAGCAGAAAGTTCTCAGGAAAGCTTCGCTGACACATTGAAAAGGTTCATAAAAGATGTAGACCAGCAGGTCAAACATGCTGACACAATGATGAGGGATTTCGCTGTGGGAAAAAGGGCAGACCTGCACAATGTTATGATTGAGGCTCAAAAGGCGGATTTGTCTCTGAGACTTCTCCTGAGGATACGCAATAAATTGGTAGAGGCATACCAAGAGATTATGAGGATGCAGATGTAACAGAAGGCAAAAGGCGCGAGGTATAAGGCGCAAGGCAGGAAAGGGGAATCGTTTCCGCTCAGACCCAACGCCCAATGCCCAACGGCCGGGGCCCAAAGCCCAATGCCTAACGCCCAATGCCTAACGCCTGAAAAAGGAGTCCGGATATGGCTGAGGCAGAAAATAGGTCAACGATGCCCCTTGTGGAGGTTTTCCGAAATATCCCCCTAGGGAAAAAGATTAGCTTTGCGATTACTGCCTGTTTGCTAATCGGAGGGTTTGTGGCCCTGATGTCGTGGACAAACAGACCTGACTATCAAATATTGTTCGCCAATCTGGAGACCTCGGATGCAGGCCAAATTGCGGACAAGTTGCGCGAAAAACGAATTCCTTTCAAGTTAGAAGACAGCGGACGAACAATCCTTGTGCCAGATGATAAGGTTTATGACCTACGACTGGAACTTGCCACACAGGGACTGCCCAGAGGCGGCAATGTGGGTTTTGAGACCTTTGACAAGATGCCTTTTGGGACCACTGAATTTGTACAAAGACTGAAATATCAACAGGCCCTACAGGGCGAGTTAGCACGTACCATAATGGAATTTGACTCGGTAGCTCAGGCAAGGGTTCATATAGTCCAACCAGATGATTCATTGTTTGTGGAGCCAGAAAAGCAGGCAAGGGCTTCAGTAGTCCTAAAGCTATACCAGGGCAGGTCACTCGACCGCAAGCAGCTTCAAGGGATTGTAAACTTGGTCGCGTGCGCCGTAAAAAACCTTAAGCCAGAAAACATAACGGTAGTAGATGTGAACCGGGGGTTACTGATAGGGCCTCATGATGATGGCGGCGTCGGACCCATGAATCAGGACCAGTTTGAGTATAAGAGGATGTTGGAAAAAACTTTGGAAAAAAGGATTGTGAGCATGCTGGAACCTGTAGTGGGCCACAATAAGGTTGTGGCAAAGGTGTCAGCCGATGTGGATTTCAAGCAGGTTAGTATATCAGAGGAAACGTATGACCCAGATAGCGCTGTAATCCGAAGTGAACAAAGACAAAAAGAGAAGGCCATCGGCGGGAAAGCCTTACCGAGTGGATCCCCTGATCTCAAGTATCAGGTTTACCAAACAACTGGTCAGAATGCGACTTCGACAAAACAAGTGGAAAAAGAGAACTCAGTGATAAATTACGAGATAAACAAGGTAAATAAGCAGATCGTCAGTGCTTCGGGAGAGATAAAGAGACTAACAGCCGCTGTCATAGTAGACGGGCCCTATACAGTAGAAAAAGATGAAAAGGGTAATGAGGTTAGGAACTTTGTTCCTAGAAGCCGGAAAGAGATGAAGGGATTTGAAGATATAGTCAAAAAGGCTATTGGCTTTGATGAATCGCGGGGTGACCAGGTCACCATATCCAATGTGCCCTTTGCAATACAAAGAGAACAAGAGGTGGAGGTGGCAGGTAAATCTCCCTGGATGTCCTATCTAAAGAAGGGGAGTAAGCCTTTCTTCAATGTGCTCCTCATATTTCTGTTTTTCTTCTTTGTAATTAAGCCATTTAAGAAATGGCTTCATCAAGCCAAGGAGTATGTGGGACCGGCAGCATTGCCGCCAGGCAAAGAGGTGCCACAGCTTTCAGCCGGTACAGAGGGGGGTGGAGAAGGTATCATCAGAAAAGAAGAGATTCTCGAGATCAGTAGGACAGAGCCGGAAAAGATTGCAGAGGTAATCAGAAGCTGGGTGAGAGAGGGAAGTTAAGTTGGAAGGAAGAGAGGAGCTTACCGGAACAAGAAAAGCGGCCATTTTTCTAATGGTTATGGGCGAAGAGTTCACAGCTAACGTGTTTAGACACCTGAGCGAGGACGAGATAAAGGCCATCGGTCAGCAAATGACCAAGCTCGACCAGGTGGACTCCAAGGTCATATCCTCTGTGATGAACGAATTTCTCGGGGCCTTCAAGGGCGGGGCTATCATAGGTGGCTCAGGAGATAAATTTTTTGAGCGAACAGTATCAAAGGCATTGAATCCAAAAAAGGCAAACACATTGATGGAAGAGCTTACTTCCACAAAGAAGGGGAACTACTTTGAAAAGTTAAAAACCTTGGCACCAGAAATGATAGCTAACTTTATAGCAAACGAGCACCCCCAGACCATCGCCCTTATTTTGGCAAACCTAGACCATCACACCGCAGCAGAAGTTATCAAGCTGCTACCGGAAAATATCCAGAGCGAGGTCGTTGTGAGGATAGCGAAGCTGGACACAGTGCCTGACGAAATAATAGACGAGATCCAAAATGTACTTGAAAGCGAGGTGTCAAGTATCGGCCAATCAGGTCCCCAGAAGATGGGCGGCATCGAGGTGGCAGCAGAAATACTAAACCAAATAGACAGGAAGACAGAGAAGTCCATACTGGAAAAGATAGAGGAGGAAGAGGAGGAACTGGCTGATAATATAAGACAGTCCATGTTCATTTTTGAGGATCTCGTAACGCTTGATGACCGTTCTATCCGAGCACTGCTTAAGGAAATCAGCAATGATGAATTGCTTCTGGCCCTTAAGACCGCTTCTGATACACTGAAGGAAAAAATATTCAGCAATTTGAGCCAGAGAGCGGCTGAGATGCTCAAGGAAGATATGGAAGTAATGGGACCAGTGCGAGTGAAGGAGGTGGAACAGGCGCAGCGAAGCATTATCAAGACTGCTAGAAGATTGGAAGAGGAAGGGAAGATTGTCCTAGGAGGCCGAGGAGGTGACGACGTCGTTGTCTAATCTTATAAAGAGAGACGATCACGACAATATAAAAATAGAGGCATTTCCCGTGCAGGAGATAGAGGCGGATTCCGTTTCTGGAGGCGGTTCTTCGGGCAGAGGCCATTCGGGCGGTCCAGAAGACCATATTTCCAAAATCGAGAGGGAAGCCTACGAAAAGGGCTTTAGCCAAGGCCAAAAAGACGGATTTGCATTGGGGAAAAAGCGACTTGAGGAGACAGCCAAGAGGTTGGAGGCACTGATAGAGAACTTGTCTGAACTTAAGTCAAGATTATATCGGGAATCAGAGGAAGAGATACTGAGGCTATCCATCGAAATAGCAAGAAAGATAGTGCAGAGGGAATTGAGCTTAGATGGCGAAGCAGTGCTCCGTACCATCAGGAAGGCGGTGGATTTTTTGAATGAGCGGACATCAATCAAAGTACTGGTCAATCCTGCGGATATGGAAAAGGTTAAGGAGACACTGCCTGAGTTAAGAACTGGGAAAAAGATCGAAAACATCGAGCTAATCGAAGATCCTTCTGTAGCCCGTGGGGGCTGTATCCTACAGACTGGCTTTGGAACCATCAACGCGACCATTGAAGATCAACTGGCAGCCATAGCAGAAGAGCTTGAGGACGAGCTGGGCAATAACGGCCATACAAATGCAAGTATCACTTAAAAAATATATCGATAAGGTATCAGCGGTAAACCCTGTATTGTTAGAGGGTAAGGTAACCAAGGTTGTAGGCACCGTGATAGAAGGCAATGGCCCTTCTATGCCTCTGGGAGGGATATGCCAAGTTTATCCTCCCCGTTATGCAGAGCCTGTATTGGCTGAAGTGATAGGTTTCAGGGAAAATTCTTTACTTCTTATGCCTCTTTCCTCTTGTGATGGTATAGAGCCTGGTAGCAAGATAGTTGCCAAGAGATATCAAGCCTCTGTTCAGGTTGGCTTTGATATGCTTGGAAGAGTCTTGGATGGACTTGGTCAGCCAATAGATGGTGGAGACCCCATCCGATATACAAGGACAATGCCTCTGTATGCCAAACCTCTCAACCCGTTGAACAGGGTCCGGATCAAGGAGCCCCTGGATGTGGGCATTAGGGCGATCAATTCCTTGGTCACGCTTGCGAAGGGCCAAAGGACCGCTATCATGGCTGGGTCAGGGGTAGGAAAGAGCGTGCTTTTGGGTATGATGGCAAGATTTACCAAGGCCGACGTGAATGTGATTGCCTTGATTGGCGAGAGAGGCAGGGAGGTAAAAGAGTTTATTGAAAGGGATCTCGGGGTGGAAGGCCTCAAACGCTCGGTGGTTGTGGCTGCCACGTCAGACACATCTCCTCTTATCCGTATGAGAGGGGCATACCTTGCTACGGCCATTGCAGAGTTTTTCAGAGACAACGGCAAGGACGTACTCCTTATGATGGATTCCATCACAAGGTTTGCTATGGCGGCCCGCGAGGTTGGGCTTGCTTCGGGTGAGCCACCCAGCAACAAGGCATATCCACCCAGTACCTTTGCTCACCTGCCAAGACTCTTGGAAAGGGCGGGAACAAATGGCAGAAGGGGTTCAATTACCGGTCTATATACAGTTCTTGTAGAAGGCGATGACATGAATGAGCCCATTGCCGATGCGGTTCGTTCCATTGTGGATGGACACATTGTACTAGACAGGGCCCTTGCATCCCGCGGTCATTACCCTGCCATTGATGTGCTCGCCAGCGTGAGCAGACTGATGAATGATGTAGTAGATACAAATCATCTGACCTACTCCAAGAAGTTTCGGTCGTTACTTGCTGATTATGCAAGGATAGAAGATCTGGTGAACCTAGGTGCTTACAAGAAAGGGAGTAATCAAAGGGCTGACTATGCGGTAGAAATGATAGACAAGTTAAATGCCTTTCTCAGGCAGGATGTGACCAGCAGATCAACAATGGAGGAAGGGCTCGAGGCCTTAAAAGAGCTTTTTGAATAGAGGCGGCATTGGGTTATCTCCATTTTCTTAATGGTGGTTAGAAAGACACTAATGGGGATCAGTTATGGCATTTAGATTCCGCTACGAAAGCCTGCTAAATTACAGAAGACACTTGAAGGATATGGCCCAAATAGAACTGGCCAGGTCAATGGAACAATTGCAGGTTGCAAAAGAGGCTCTGCAGTCAATAACCACCGAATATGCCAGGGCTACGGGTGCTTTCAAGCAAAGTTTAAGAAAGGGAATCGCCGCACAAAGGCTAAGGAGCTACTCTGCATATCTGAATCGACTCAAAGAACATATAAGCCAGAAAGCCCTTCAAGTAGCAGAATGGGAAGAGATTGTGGAGAAAAAAAGGAAGGATTTACTCGAGAAGGATAAGGAATGGAAGATAATGGACAAACTCAAAGAGAGGGATTTTCAGAAATGGTCGGCAGAAAGAGAGACAAAGGAACGGATAGCTCTAAACGAAATGGCAGTACTACGCCACGGGAGAAACTTTCGCTGAAGTCCAAAGGGCCTTTCATCTTCCTCATATTCTTATTGGGTGCAATTGTGCTGGCAAAGATGGTCCTGAGCGGGCTGTATATTTCATCCCATTATCTAGCCGACGAGGCACTGGCCAAACAAGAGGAAAAAGGATCCGAACAGGTTTTTCCTCCTGTAATCACAGAGCAGTCTCTTATCAAGAAAGAACAGGAGTTGAAAAAGAAAGAGGAGGAAATCGCCAAGAAAGAGAAGGAATATCTCGCTTTAAAAGAGGAAACAGAAGCCAAAATGGCCGAGCTCAATGAACTTCAGGTCAAGCTTGCCAACTATGCAAAGAAACTGGCACAGAGGGAAGAGGCCTTAAAGGATGCCAAAATGGCACATCTTGTTTCGCTCTATACGGCTATGGAGCCAGCCAAAGCAGCAGCGATCATGGAGAAACTCAGAATGGAAACCGTAGTCAAAATTCTCAGGAACATGAAGGGTAAGGCAGCAGGAAGGATTGTGGCAATGATGAGTCCTGAAAA
>CAZDVV010000018.1:0-8258 GCA_964508875.1 uncultured Desulfobacteraceae bacterium
GAACCCCCGTCCGGAAATATTCCGCTTAGGCGTCTACATACTTAGCCCGATACAATTCGTTCGCCCTTTGGGTCCCTATCGGGCAAGGTCGCCAAAGGACTAACCTGCGTAGCCATTCGCTTTACCGACGCGCAGGTTCGTCGGATCAGCTAGCCTGCTAGCCGACGCCCCATTTGATCCCGCAGGCAAGGATCAAAGGAACGCTAGCCGTCATTAAGCGGCTAGAGCATACGCATAATCGTCTGCGTCTGTGTTTAACCCACCTGTTTTACGAGCAGGCGGAACCTCGGTATGCAGCCTAAGCTTCACTATCCCCGTCGAAGCCGGTTCGCCCCCATCTCAAAGAACTGTTATAAATATAAGCCTTTTTCCATATTTCGTCAATAAGGACCTCGTTTTTTAACCTGTTCCATTTCGCGCTTGAGCTCTCTTTCTTTAATTGCCTTTCGCTTATCATACTTTCTCTTACCCTTAGCAAGGGCCAGTTCCACCTTGGCCCATCCTTTAGGGGAAAAGTATACCTTAGTAGGAATCAAGGTGAATCCCTTTTCCTCTGTCTTGCCTATCAGGCGCTTAATCTCCCTTTTTTTTAGAAGGAGTCTTCGGGGGCGTCTGGGATCGAGATTTACGTGCCCTGCATGGGCATATGGAGTGATATGCATATTGTAGAGAAAGACCTCCCCCCTCTTTATCTTGGCATAGCTATCCACCAAGCTGGCCCGACCCTCCCGCAAAGATTTCACCTCTGGACCAAGCAGTTCAATGCCCGCCTCTATGACTTCTTCAATATGGTAGTCATGACGGGCCTTTCTGTTTTGGCAGACCACCGTCACACCCATTGTCTCGCACTCTCTTCCCTTTTATACCGCTTTTTGCATGGGAGGCAGATGTTCTTCCAGTCCCAGCTCGGCGAGCCTAGTCCCCATTTTGTTTACCAGAAAGTCTCTAACCTCTCTTGCAGTGCTCATTTTCATGACATTCTCAAGATCGCGTCTTGCCTCCTTGAGTGTGAGGGACCGGATCACCTTCTTGATCACGGGAATGGACCTTGGATTCATACTGAACTCTTGGATGCCGAGCCCCAGCAAGACCAACGTGCAAAGAGGATCACCCGCCATCTCACCGCACAGCGCAACAGGGATCTTTGCCCCATGCGCCGCTTCAACCACAGTCTTTATCATTCTTAGGATGGCGGGATGGAAGGGCTGATACATGTAAGCCACATATTCGTTTACCCTGTCTATGGCAAGGGCATACTGAACAAGGTCATTGGTACCTATGCTGAAAAAATCCACATGTTGCGCCAAGACCTCTGCCATAGCCACGGCCGAAGGAATCTCTATCATTATCCCCACTTTCATGTGGGGATCATAAGGAATGCCTTTTTGGTCAAGTTCCTGTGTCACTTCTTGAAGTATTGCTTTTGCATCAAGTATCTCTTGAACTCCAGATATCATAGGGAACATTAGCTGAATATTTCCGTGCGCACTGGCCCGCAGGATTGCCCTAAGCTGCTGTTTAAAGATCTCTGGCTCCTTCAAACAAAACCGAATCGCACGCAAACCTAAAGCGGGATTCATCTCTTTTGTAACAGCTAGATCCGAGGCAAACTTATCCCCGCCTATATCCAGTGTTCGAATGGTAACCGGATCTGGAGACATTATCTGCGCCACCTCTTTGTAATCCTCAAAAAGCTCTTCTTCACTGGGAAGGCCTTTGCTTCTTAGATAAAGAAACTCAGTTCTGTAAAGCCCTATTCCTTCACCCCCGTGATCTCTTACTGCTGCCACCTCTTCCAAGAACTCGATATTGGCCTTTACTGCTACTCGATGCCCATCAAGTGTCTCCGCAGGTAAGTGGCTGGTTTTTGCAATAGTTGACTTGTACCTTTCATGGCGAAGCTGCTTTTCTTGGAAATAGATAATGTCAGAGTCGTCTGGATTTATGATCACCTCTCCAGAGGTACCATCCAAAATCAGCAAATCACCATCTTCAATTTGTTGAGTGGCAGTTTCCAGTCCAACAACAGCAGGGATTTCAAGGGCCTGGGCCATAATCGCCGTATGGGATGTTCTGCCCCCGACGTCGGTAATAAAGCCCATTACCTTGCTAACATTCATTTCAGTAGTATCACATGGGGACAGCTCATGAGCCACGATTATAACCCTGTTGGTGATGTCAGCAAGGCTCTCCTGTTCCTCGCCTGAGAGGTTTCTCAGGATTCTCTCTGTCACATTCTCCACATCGAACAGACGCGTGCGAATATATTCATCATCAATCTCACCAAACATCTTACGAATATTGTTGAGTGATTTCTTGACGGCCCACTCTGCGTTGATCTTTTCAGTTAGTATTCGTTCCTCTGCAGCTTCAGTGAGCATTCCATCGTGCAGAATCATCAAATGGCTGTCTATGATAAAGGCATGCTGCTTGATATGATCAGGCATCCTGTTTTTCAGGTTTACCAGTTGTTCCTCCGTCTTTCTGATTGCCAGCTGGAACCTCTCAAGTTCCTTCTTAACCTGGGCCTCGTCAACCAAATAATGATAGAAAATCTTAACACGATTCCGATCAACAAGATGAGCCTTGCCAATTACTATTCCTGGACAAACTGGTATGCCCTGCAGTGTCTTTTTTTGTGGCCTATTTTGGGCCGTCATTGGCCTTCCCCAAATTTCTCAGCAAATAAGAGCTCTAGTGCTTCCAAGAGTCTGTCCGAATCCTCTCCCACAGCCCGGGCCTCCAGTTCCGTTCCTTTCGGACAGGCCAGGGTCAGAATGGACAGAATGCTGGACCCATCAACCTCCTGGTCATCTTTCCTCAAGTACAACCGGGAGTTGTGCCGCTTCACCAAGTCTACTATCTTTGCAGCAGCTCGGGCATGCAGCCCCAAACTATTGGTAACTCTTAAAGTCTTGCTTTGGTGTTTGTCCTTTCTTCGACTTCGCCCAGACGATGGGTTGTTTACTTCTTCAACCACTCTCGTGGCTCCTTCCAAAAATACTTAGCCTTGGCCGCTTCTGCGCCGCACCTCTAAAGCTATCTTATAGATTTTCCTAAACGGTATTCCAGTGTCTACTGAAACCTCTTTGGCAATGTCTTTGATCGATCTGTTGTCTTGGATTGCAATCTGGCTGATTCTCTCGATCAGCTCTTTATCCAGATCCATTTCCGAGGAAGCTTGAGCCTCCAAAACCAGTACAAATTCTCCTCTCACTTCCTTGTCTGCCAAAGAGCGGAGGATATCGCTAGTTCTCCCTCTCGTCACTTCCTCATGGACCTTAGTAAGCTCTCTGAGCAAAATTACAACCGGGTCCCCGAGGATTTCGCGGATATCTGTCAGGGTTTCAGTAATCCTATGGGGCGCCTCATAAATTACTATGGGAACCCCTGCCTCGCGCCACCGCCCCAACTCCTTACGCCGCTGGCCTTGTTTGGTTGGCAAGAAACCCAAAAAAAGAAAACGTTCTGCTCCAGTCCCTGCAACCGAAAGGGCGGCTGTAACAGCACTAGCTCCTGGTACGGGTGTCACTCTAATGCCTTCGGCCAGTGCCTTGCTTACAAAAAAGGCCCCAGGATCTGAAATACCTGGTGTGCCCGCGTTGGTGACCAAGGCCACCCGCCCTCCTGAATTTAGCAAAGAAAGAAGCTCTGGCAGGCGTCTTTTCTGATTGTGTTGATTAAAACGCCTGACTGCTGTGTTTATTCCGTAATGCCGGCAAAGGGCCCTTGTCCTGTTGACCCCTTCAGCGGCAATAAGATCCACACTCTTCAGTACCTCAATGGCGCGAAAGGTAATGTCACCCAGATTCCCGATCGGAGTTGCTACAACGAATAAGGTCCCGGCAGAATGCAAGGCGTTTCCCTGTTTCTTGCGGCCTCCGATCAGTACGCAAGCTCGAAGGCGTTTTTTATCACCTCAATCTCTGGTCCTTTAGAGCCGAGGCTTATTGCCACCACATCGAATCGTGCTTTGGCACTTTCACAGTGGTTTTGTTTCATATAAGTAAGCGCTACCTTTGAAATCTGTCTCTGTTTGCGCGGGTGTACCGCCTCTTTGGCATAGCCCAGGGATCTTCCTCTCCTGGTCTTTATCTCCACAAAAACCAACGACTTTCCTTCCCGGGCCACCACATCGATCTCCCCAAGCCTGCACCGGTAATTGCTCTCAAGTATTTTGTAGCCCAACTTCTTCAAGCTCTTAAGGGCTAGAGTCTCTCCTCGCTTTCCCAGCTCCAATCTTTCCCTACTCATCTACAGTTGACCCCTTTGAAGGTGAGCCGGTGAATGGGGCATGGTCCAAAGCGTTTTATAGCTTCAAGGTGCTCTCTTGTACCGTAACCTTTGTTTCTATCAAAGCCGTATTGAGGGTACCTTTTGTGATAAGAGCGCATGATCCTATCCCTATAGACCTTGGCGATAACAGATGCCGCGGAGATACTGCGGCATATCCGGTCGCCTTTTTTCAAACATTTCTGGGGAATATCAAGGGGGACCGGATGAATTCCATCTACTAGCAGGAAATCGGCCTTCAGAGGTAAGCTCAGCACTGCCCTCTTCATGGCCTGCAAGGCTGCTCGGAGTATATTAGTCTTGTCAACCTCCGTATGAGATGCAACTCCAATTCCAATAAAAGCGTCGGATTCAACTAGCTCCCGAAAGGCCTTGATCCTGGCCCTCTCTGTCATTTTTTTTGAATCCGTCACCCCTTCTAGGCTTATCTCCTTCGGCAACACCACAGCCGCTGCAACTACAGGTCCCGCCAAAGGCCCCCTGCCTGCTTCGTCAATTCCTGCAATACAACTGAATCCAGAACTGGCCACCATCCGTTCGTAATGCAGGAGATCTAAGTCCTCCGGTCCGCTCAGTTGAGAAAACAAAAGGAGCTTTCTTGATGTAGGCACCAAAACTACATGGCCCTGGGCTTGATTTAAATCCGCCTCTCCTTAATTCTAGCAGCCTTACCCCGCAATGATCTCAAATAATACAGTCGGCTACGCCGTACCTTCCCGCGGGTAACAACCTCTATCTTGTCGACCAATGGAGAATGTAATGGGAAGATCCTCTCCACTCCAATGCCATAGCTCACCTTCCTTACAGTGAAGGTCGCCCCTGTCTTTCCCTTTCTTTTTCTAATAACCACACCCTCGAATACCTGTATTCTTTCCTTTTCGCCTTCCCGTATTCGAGCATGCACCCTCACGGTATCTCCCTCCCGGAATTCGGGAATATCGGTGCGCATCTGTTCTTTCTCTATAATGTCCATTACGTCCATTTATCAATTCCTCCTGCAAAAAAATCATCTACCTACCAGTCGGTCTAAGATTATGGCTGCAGCCGCCCTGACCGAAAGGTGGTTATATTCAGTAGGTCCGTAAATCGGCTCCAAAACGTAATCAGCCTCCTCTAATACTTGCCTGTGAAGCCCCCATGCAGTACCAAAGAAAATCAGAACAGGTATACTTTGGTTGACCATATCTCTAGCCTTGTCAAACCCTATGATCTTCCCTGCTAATTTGGATGCATCTGTTGCAATGCAAACCGGGGCTTCGCCTTCTTTCCTCCTTATCTCCTCCTTAACCTCTTCCAAGGTATCTGCCACTTGTACCAGTTCAAGGGCCTCTTTGCGATCTGGGTTATATGAAGCGCCGTAACCCTCTGTCCAGTGGCCTTTCACCCTCTGCACTAGCTCCTTCTGGTCTGCAAGGGGGGTGATTATGAAAAAGCCCTTTGCGTTATATGTACGGGCAACCCTGCTTATGTCATGAATATCCAAAGTCGTTATTGCCGAAGCTATGATATCGTAATTCTTGTTATAAACAGGGTAATGGACAAGCCCAATATAAAGCAGCATATCTCGTTTAGTCGGTGTGAACAGCGCCTATCTCAAAGCCAAGCTCTTCCAGTATCTTAGTGTCCTCACGGGTGAGGTGGGCTTTCTGTAAAAGATCAGGCCTACGAATCGCTGTACGCCTCAAGGCCTCCTTTCTCCGCCACATCCGGATCCTCTCATGATCGCCAGAGAGCAATATCTCGGGTACACTCTTTCCGCGGAACACCCTTGGCCTCGTATAATGAGGATACTCCAGGAGCCAGTCCTTAAAAGAGTCTTCCATAACCGACCCATAGTTGCCTAAAACCCCAGGTATAAGCCTGGCCACAGCATCGATCACCACGAGTGCAGCAAGCTCTCCACCGCTCAACACATAGTCCCCAATGGAAATCTCGCGGTCCACACAGATCTCCCTCACCCTCTCGTCCACACCTTCGTATCTACCGGAAATAAGCACTAAACGTTCCAGGGTGGAAAGTTCCCATGCAAGCCGTTGGTCAAATGTTTCACCCTGTGGACTTAACAAAATCCTAAGCGAATTGCTCCCAATTTCCCCCAGCGACTCAACGGCCCTCACTATGGGTTCAGGCTTCATAACCATGCCCTCCCCACCCCCATATGGCCGATCATCGGTACTCCGATGGGGATCATCTGTAAAATCCCGCAAATTTACGATGTTTATGCTAAGGAGGTTTTTCTCTATCGCCTTTCCCAGAATGCCAATCCTAAGATAACCTGCCTCAAAAATCTCAGGAAAAATGGTCAAGACATCAACTTTCATTAATCTCCAGCATTCCTTCCAGAGGCGATATAATCATCCTCCCCTTTTCCAGATCAATCTTTCGAACCACCTCTAGGGTGGCGGGAATTAGATGTTCCTTCTTTCCCTTGGTCACCACATAAACATCATTGGCGGGTGTAGGGATTATCTGAGTCAGGCGACCCAAGTAAGTGCCATTTTCATGATAAACCCGAAGACCCAGCAGTTCAAACCAGAAGAATTCCTCGTCACCGGCCTTTTTCAATGAGTTCTTGCTCGCCATAATGGCAGAACCTCTAACAGATTCCGCCTTTTCGATGGACTCTATTCCCTCCAGTTCCAATAGCACAGACCGTTTATGAGGTTTGGCGGAGATTATTCGATACTCGCACAGGTGATCGCCAGAATCCGTTAAAAAAACACTCCCCAGCCGCAAAAAAGATTCCCATGACTCCGCGTAGGACTCCACTACAAGCAAGCCCTTGAGGCCATGAGGTCGCCGCACCTTGCCTATTATTATCAAGTCGGCCGGTGAGAATCGCCTCAAAGCTATTCAATGATCTCCAACACTGACCGTTTGTTGATCTTTGTGGATGCCGCGCTCAAAATGGTTCTCATGGCGCGAGCCGTGCGGCCTTGTTTTCCGATCACCTTTCCGAGATCTTCCTTGGCCACCTTCAATTCAATCACGGAAGTTTGCTCACCCTCTATCTCTTTGACCTCTACTTCTTCCGGCTTGTCAACGAGCGCTTTAGCAATGTATGCAATCAAGTCCTTCATCTCCACTCACCTCCGTGTTTGGGGTCACCGCCACACCCTTGCCGGCCATACCAACGAAGGAATTCAGGCCTTCCACTATTTAACTTTTCCCGATCCAAATCCCATACACTTGCACTGTGATAAATGTTCGGCTGCGGCCGGGGTTGATCAGAGCACTCCTTGCTTCTTGAGAAGCGCCCTAGCTGAGTCTGAAACCCCCGCCCCCTTACTAAGCCAGTAATTAACCTTGTCTTGGTGAACCTTGATCTCTGGAGGCTCTTTCATGGGATCGTAGTAACCAAGGATTTCGAGAAATCTACCGTCTCGCGGCGCCTCAGAATCGGCCGCAACCAATCTGTAAAATGGTTTTTTTTTGGCACCCATTCGTGCCAACCTTATTCTAACAGCCATAAAACGTTATCACCCCCTTTTAGAATTGTGCATCAGCAAATATGCTATTCTTATATTATTACTATTATTGCTCTCAGATCACGAAAAAAATGATGGCAAGCCTCTCGCGCCCTTCTTGCTGAAACGCTCCATCATCTTTTTCATTTGGGCAAAATTCTTGATAAGCCGGTTGACATCCTGCACAGAGGTACCACTACCCCTCGCGATTCTTCTCCTCCGGCTTCCATTGATTATTTTGTAGTTGCGCCGCTCCTCTTTTGTCATGGAGTTTATAATGGCCTCTACCTTTACCAATTCCCGCTCGTCTGGCTTCAATTGCTTTACCTTCTTCAGCTGCCCCATGCCGGGCAACATCCCCAAGATCTGCTCCAAAGAGCCCAACTTCTTTATTTGTCTCAACTGGGTCAAGAAATCCTCAAAGTCAAATTCGGCCTTCCGGAGCTTCTTCTCAAGTTTCTCCGCCTCTTTCCGATCAAATCCTTCTTGGGCCTTTTC
>CAZDVV010000018.1:8358-18797 GCA_964508875.1 uncultured Desulfobacteraceae bacterium
TGTCTACCGGCGGCCATTCTGGCCTCTACACAAATATCTTCAGGCCTTTGCGTAGCCTCGGCATCATGGACAGGAACTGAAATCTGCTGCCCAAGTTTTTTCAACTGCTCTATGGCCGCAGGTCTGTACACATCAGCTGGTACCAAGTAGGGATGCCTACCCTTTTTTCTCAAAAATGCCGCGACCTTAGCTGCAGTAGTGGTCTTTCCAGAGCCCTGCAGTCCCACGAGCATTATGCAATGGGGCGTACGCCCAGTCAGATTAAGAGGAGATAACTGCCCTCCCATCAAGCGAACCAATTCATCATTGACAATCTTGATGAATTGCTGCCCCGGAGTCAGACTCTCCAGTACCTCGTGACCAATTGCCCTCTTGCGTATATCCTCTACAAGGGCCTTAACAACCCTGTAGTTTACGTCCGCCTCAAGGAGAGCCATTCTCACCTGTCTGAGGGCGTCTTGGATATTGGCCTCCGTTAGCTTCCCTCTTCCAGTGAGGCGCTTGAACGTGCTGTTTAATTTTTCAGTAAGGCTTTCAAACATTTGTCTTTCAAAAACTAAAAAATATTTAATTTACCCCTTTTTTCTTTATTATGTCAATTCTAATTTTGTTCTCTCCCCCTTTCGGGAAACAATACCTGTTACAATGTCCTTGGGGATCTTACCTCCAGAGCAGTCCACTAACGCAATAGCGATGTTTGTTTTTGGATTTTATCACATTTTCGCCCCTTTTCCAGTAAAATATTCCTCCATAAATCTCATGATTCTAAATAATTATAGGGAAGTTAGTGATAGCTCTTTTGCTTGCCAAGGATTACCTAAGCATTTACAATAATGAGTTTGTGGAAAATGAAACTATGATGGAAGACCAGCCTGTCATAACACCGAGGAAAAATAGGGGAGACCCCTTTATAGGGAGAGGTTCTCTCATGATCTGTCTTCCATCTGAACTGAAGTATCTTTCAACCTCATATCGGGCACGTAGAGTTACCTTAAACGACATCTCATTGAAAACAATCTACCTGGTTGAGCAAGACGGATCTGCGCCCATATCCCTTTGTGGCCCGTTTCTAGGTGCCCCTCATGCGGTGCTGGTAATGGAAAAATTAATAGCCCTGGGCGCACGAAGGCTTTGGATGCTGGGATGGTGCGGTTCATTGAATCCTGAGCTACGCGTAGGAGACATCCTTTTGCCTGTCAGTTCCTTTTCTGAAGAAGGAACTTCAAATCATTACCCAATTCCCCTTGACAGACCAATACTAAACAAACAACTCCGTGACGCCTTGCAAACTGGACTTGAAAACAGACATGTGAAAACTTTCAGTGGTGCGGTGTGGTCCACCGACGCACCATATCGGGAGACCAAAGCCAAAATAAAAAAATATCAGGAACTGGGAGCCTTGGCCGTGGATATGGAACTATCTGCATTGGCCACTGTTGCCATCTATCGAGATGTCCAATTTGCTGCCCTTTTGGTTGTATCAGACGAGCTTTTCGACTATGTTTGGAGGCCAGGCTTCAGGGATCCTCGACTAGGTGAGCAGACCAGAGTCGCATCCCAGGTGCTTTTTGACGTGGCAAGCGATTTTGAAAGAGGTCAACAGAGTTAAGTTAAATAGTCATTTGACCGGAACTTCGATCTATATGTCTACTAATGAAAACAGAATCCTGGCAATTGATATAGGGAGTGGAACTCAGGACATTCTTGTATGGAAAAGTGGAGTAGCGGTTGAGAACTGTCCGAAAATGATTCTTCCCTCCCCCACCACCATAGTGGCAAGGGTTGTCCGGCAGGCCACAAAGGAGCGCAACCACATCTTTCTTAAGGGAAACACGATGGGTGGAGGGCCTTGCGCAGCGGCAGTAAGAGACCACCTCAAGGCAGGCCTGAAGGTCTTTGCCCTTAAAAAGGCTGCTCTAACATTCAATGACGATCTGGGAAAAGTGGCCAATATGGGGATAGAATTGGTGAGCTGCAGGCCCCACGTAGAGCCTTTGGTGGAATTGGAAATGGGGGATATTAGAATTGATGCTATTCGACGTATTCTTGAAACATTCCATATCTCCATACCCGAAACCCTTGTTGTCGCTGTCCAAGATCATGGGTTTTCTCCCAAAACCAGCAATCGATTAACTCGCTTTGAGATGTGGAAAAAGGTTCTCCAGTCTTCTGATGGGCTGCATCGTCTTCTGTTCTCAACACCTCCCTCCCGTATGACTCGAATGAAAGCAATAAAGGAAGCAGCCCCTGAGGCTTGGGTAATGGACACAGGTGCGGCTGCTATTATTGGTGCCCTACTAGACCCTTGGCTGGCCAAGAAAAAAGATGAAGGGGTTGTGGTTGTCAATGTTGGAAATGAACACGTCCTGGCAGCCCTGGTTAAAGGGTCTCGTGTCTATGGAATCTACGAACACCATACCTCTTTGATGACTCCCGAAAAGCTCAGAGACCATTTGGACAGGTTCAGGAGGGGCAAGCTCGCCAACGAGGAAGTTTTCGAGGATATGGGACACGGCTGCTTTGTTCACCCTGAGGGGCCCAAGACAAGCACTTTCTCTTACCTTGGGTTAACCGGCCCAAACAGGGCCTCCTACGAAGTGCTTGGTGGACACATGGCAGCTCCTTTCGGGGACATGATGCTAACGGGCTGTTTCGGGCTAATTGATGCCTTTGCTCGGCTCAAGAAGGATGAAGAAAATGGAAGATATCAAAAGACAAATTGAGGAACTGCGTGAAAAAATCCGGTACCATAATTATCGCTACTATGTCCTAAACGACCCGGAAATCTCAGATGCGCAGTATGACAGACTTTTCAGACGGCTTGTAGAATTGGAACAGGCTCACCCTGAGCTGATAACCCCTGATTCTCCCACACAGCGTGTGGGAGCAGAACCCCTTGAGGCCTTTGCCCAGGTAACCCACCGCCACCCAATGCTGAGTCTAGAAAACGCCTTTGGCGGTGAGGAGCTGGTAGAATTTGATGCACGCATAAGGCGGTATCTCAGACAAAGCACCCCCATTGAATATACAGCCGAGCCAAAGATTGATGGCGTTGCAGTTGAACTTGTCTATGAAAACGGCAAATTAACTGTCGCTTCAACCAGGGGAGATGGGTATGTGGGAGAAGATGTTACGCCCAATATTAAGACCATACTTTCCGTGCCTCTTACTCTGATGGAGCCAAAGGAGGGCCGACCCATCCCAGAGCTATTGGAAGTACGTGGTGAGGTCTACATGGAAGTGGAAGCCTTTGAGGAGCTTAACCGCGAAAGGATCAATAAAAACCTTCCACCTTTTGCCAATCCACGAAATGCAGCGGCAGGCTCTCTTCGGCAGCTTGACCCTCGTGTTACTGCTAAACGGCCTTTGAACATATTCTGCTATGGAATAGGCGAGGTGCGAGGGGCAACCTTTCAGACCCAAATGGAACTCATGCTCGCCCTTCAGCAGTGGGGACTCAGAATAAACCGCCAGTATATTAAGCTGTGCAAAAACATTGACGAGGCGGTGGAGTATTGTGAGGGACTGGAGAAGGATCGGGCGAGCTTTCCGTATGAAATAGACGGAGCTGTGATAAAGGTTAACAGCCTAAAGCTTCAGAGAAGGCTTGGTGAAAAATCACGTAGCCCCAGATGGGCAATAGCATTCAAGTTCCATCCCAACCAGGAAACCACCCGACTGATTCGGATTGAGGTACAGGTAGGCCGCACCGGCGTGCTTACTCCCGTTGCACACCTGGAGCCTGTGGAGATAGGGGGGGTGACAGTAAAAAGGGCCACCCTTCACAATGAAGATGAAATCCAGAAAAAGGATATCCGAGAGGGAGACATTGTTCTTGTCCAAAGGGCAGGAGACGTAATACCTGAGGTGGTTATGCCCATTGTTTCCAAACGCACTGGCAATGAAAAGAAATTTGTAATGCCCAAAAATTGCCCGGTTTGTGGTGCTAAAATTGTCCGTAAGCCGGGAGAAGTAGCCTCCAGGTGCCCCAATCCCAATTGCCCTGCCCAGATCAAAGAGGCACTCAAACACTTCGTCTCTAAAGGTGCCATGAACATTGATGGGCTGGGCGATAAGCTTATAACCCAATTGATTGAAAAGGGACTTGTGAGAGAGCCAGCAGACCTTTACACACTGACCAAAGATGATCTTCTCAAATTAGACAAAGTGGCTGATAAGGCAGCCACTAATCTGCTCAACGCTATTGAGCGAAGCAAAAAAACAACACTGTCTAAGTTTATATATGCCCTAGGCATTCGCCATGTTGGTGAACACATAGCCAGTGTTCTAGCCCAACACTTTGGTGACATCGAGGCTCTTGCCAAGGCATCAGAGGAGGAATTGATTGAGATAGCTGAGGTGGGACCTGAAATTGCCCAAAGCATAGTATCTTATTTTGAAGATGAGGATAACCGTCGCCAGATTAAGAGGTTACTGGAATGTGGAATCCAAATAGAGGCTCCATCCAAACCAACCCCATCACCAATTGCTGGCAAGACCTTTGTCCTTACTGGTACTCTGTCATCAATGACCCGCTCCCAAGCAAAAGAACTTATTGAACAGTTGGGAGGAAAGGTTTCATCATCAGTAAGCGCGGCAACTGACTATCTTGTGGCAGGGGATTCTCCTGGGTCCAAACTTGCCAAGGCCAGAGAAAAGGGCACTACCATCTTAAACGAGGAAGAATTCTTGAGATTATTAAGGAGAGACAATCATGGCTAACGTGAGGGTAAGACTCATAATAGAAGGTAGAGTTCAAGGCGTATGGTTCAGAGACTCCACTAGGCGCGTTGCCAACTCACTCGGGGTTAGCGGCTGGGTGAGAAATCTACCTGACGGGAACGTAGAAGCTGTGGCTGAGGGGCCTGAAGAACAAGTGAAGAAGCTGGTTGAATGGTGTCATCAGGGCCCTCCCCATGCAAAGGTCACTAATGTTCAACAGTTTCAAGAGGAATGGAAAGGAGAATTTAGGGGCTTTGAAATCCGATTCTGAGCAGCTCCCTTGTTATTTGTCCGCAAAAATGTTATTTGACAATTTTTGCCGCATCAAAGCCCAACACAGCTTCACAGTTCAAACAGGGCCCGTGCAAAGTAGGCCTTTTTGTATTCCTAGCCCCGGGTTGAGGGGTCTAATTATAAGGAGTAGGATACTGCAATGAGAAAAGGATATTGCCCTTTTTCCCTGTCCCTCATCTTGGTGGCAGGTTTGCTATATGGGTGCAGTCTCACTTCGCTCATTTTGCATCCTTTTGGTACTTCTAAGTCTTCGCTCAAGAAAAGGGTGTTGGTAACCGCGATAGTTGATCAGGCTAACTTTGGAAAGCAAACCACAAAGCAATTACGAGATATGTTGCTCACTGGCTTGTCAGCCACTGGCAAAGTGGTGATATTTGACTATCAGGAAGCCATTTCAACCGCCAATGCCACTGCAGGACTTTCTTACGGAGTTGTGACTGATAAGACATTGCTTGAGATGGCTCGCACACAGGGCATAAACGCTGTACTTTCGTGTATACTTAGCCCTATTGAGAGGGAGCAGAAAATAGTTGGCATATGGCCGCTGCACAAGGCCATCGCCTACTATCAAATAGCATTGGTCAGTAATCTCATCGACCCCCAGAGTGGAACCGTAATTCTCAGCCATTTAGAGAGCGATGGGATCAGGATTGACTTAGAGGAAGAAGAATTTACAGACAGACAATGGGTCCGCCAGGAAATGAAGCAAACGGTTCTTCCGAAACTAATAAGGCACTCGATTAAACCAATAAAAAAGGCGCTTGAATCTGAACCATGGGAAGGAAGAATCCTTTCTGTGGACCATCGAATACAGATCAATGCTGGACACGATGTTGGGGTCACACCAGAATACCGATTCGACGTTTATGGTGGCAACGAAAAGGTCAGGGCGAAAGACGGCCTTGAACTTCTAGTTTCTTGGCAAAAGGTGGGGACAATACGTGTGACAGAAGTGGGCAGCAATACCTCCTTTGCTATACCCATTGATGGAAAGGACTTCAAAGCAGGTCAGAGAATAGTCAGTATTGATTAGCTGACCATTTCCTCTGCCCGGGAAATAGCCTTTTGGGTAATCTCTTTTCCACCCAAAAGCCGCGCAATTTCCATTACCTTGCCACGTCGATCCAGTTCCAAAATCGTCGTTTGAGTTCTGCCATCTTGCACCTTCTTTTTTACAAGAAAATGGGCCTGGCCTTTGCTGGCTATTTGGGGAAGATGGGTAATGCACAGGACCTGGTGTTTCTTGGACAATCCCAGAAGCTTATCGCCCACCACATCAGCAGTTGCCCCGCTAATTCCTGAATCCACTTCATCAAATATCACAGTCTCCACAGAGGCGACTCGCGCTAGAATAGATTTTAGGGCTAGGACTATCCTGGAAAGCTCCCCACCAGAGGCAATCTTGGCAAGAGGCCTTAATGGCTCACCCTCGTTGGGTGAAATCATAAATTCAATTTGGTCGACCCCCTCTTCCCGGATGAGATCAACGGGAAAAGTGCTCATTGCTTCGTCGTCCCCGCTTGGACCACCGAAATGAACCCTGAAAGATGTTCCTTTCATATGAAGGTGTTTGAGTTCCTCTTCAACGGCAATTTCCAACTTTCTCGCTGTTTCCTTGCGCAATGCCGATAAACGAAGCGCCTTAGATATGATGTCCCCCTTTATCTGATCCAGGGCCTTTTCCTTTTTTTCAAGCAGAGCTTTGTTATGGACGAGGTCCTGAATCGTACTTGATAACCCTTCTCTGTAAGCCAGCACATCTTCGAGACTAGGGCCATATTTTCTTTTTAGCTGGTTCAGAAGGTAAATCCTATCCTCTATTTGCTCAAGCCTGGCAGGATCATGTTGCGTATTATCAATATAATCCCGCAGGCCATAGGCTGCCTCCTCAATCTCAGCCTTTGCTACTTTCAGACTATCCACGGCATCACTGAGCTTGGAGTCAATCTCAGCGGCCCTTTCCAAATCCCTGAGGCAACGGGAAATCCTTGATATGACAGCCTCATCATCATCGTACAGGAGGGTGTAGCCATCTGTGGCACTCTTGAAGAGCTGTTCGGCGAATTTGATCCGCCTTCGTTCTTCTTCAAGATCCCGATCTTCCCCGGGCCTTATAGCGGCCCGATCTATCTCTTCAGCCTGAAACCTTGCAAGCTCCTGTCTTTCCTGGGCCCTCGATATTTCTTCTTTCAGTGCCCTTATCTCGTTGTTCAATCGGGCGAACTGTCGGACTCCCTGTGCCAATATCTCTCTTTGTGTGGTGAGCCCGCCAAAATCATCAAGCAAATATAAATGATTCTCAGGGCTTAAGAGTGCCTGATTTGCATGCTGCCCTGATATGCTTATGAGTCTGGGGCCCAATTGGGCCAGCATATTGAGAGTGGCAATGGATCCATTAATTGTGATGCGGTTTCTACCCTTTTTGGATACCATTCTTTTGATAACAATTTCACCCTCAAACGGCACATCCATTTGTTCAAGGATGTGTTTGATGGAAGAGCTGGGTGGAACCCGGAAAAGGCCTTCTACGCGCGCCTCACTAGCCCCTTTTCTTATAAGTTCGGAAGAGGCCCTAGCCCCAAGCAGAAGATTGACCGCATTGATTACAATGGATTTGCCCGCTCCTGTCTCTCCGGACAGGATATTTAGTCCTGGATAGAAACCTATTTCGAGATGACTGATGATGGCAAAGTTGGAAATACAAAGGCGAACTAGCATCCCTAATTCTCTGATTCTGCCCAGGTCACCCTGAGCACTTCCTCATAAGTGGTCTTCCCTTCCAGAAGCTTTTTAACTGCATTCTCTCGCAAGGTGACCATACCTTCCTTTATGGCTTGGGCCTTTATGTCGCTTGGCTTTGCCCTGGGAGTAGTTAGTTTCTTAAGTTTCTCAGAGTAAGAGAGAACCTCAAATATTCCGCTACGGCCATGGTATCCAGTGCCTCGGCATTTGACACAGCCCTTTCCCCTGTAAAGGGTCACTGGGCCGTTAGTGTCTACGTTGCCCCCCAATTTGGCCAGATCTTCTGGGGCTATGTCAACGGCCTCTTTGCAGTGTTCACAGATCGTTCTTACCAGACGCTGGGATACCACGCCCACCAAGGTTGCTTGAATGAGAAAGGCAGGGACACCCAGATCCAGCAGCCTTGTAACCGAGGAGGCCGCATCGTTTGTATGAAGGGTTGACAGCACAAGGTGTCCAGTCAGGGCGGCCTGAATGGCATTTTCTGCCGTCTCACGGTCCCTCATTTCTCCCACCATAATAATATCAGGATCCTGTCGCAATATGTTTCTCAAGATAGTGCTGAAAGTTATACCAACTGCTGGCTGGACTGCGATCTGATTGAATTCCTCATAGACCATTTCAATGGGATCCTCAATCGTGGTTATGTTGACCTCAGGCGAGGACAGATAGCGCAAGGTAGAGTAAAGAGTAGTGGACTTGCCACTCCCTGTCGGTCCGCATACTAACACCATACCATGAGGCCTATGAATGAAGCTTTCAAAGCGCCTCAGATCTTGCGAGGTGAATCCCAATTGGTCCAGATCCTGAAATAGGATCTCAGGATCCATGATGCGCATCACCACCTTTTCACCAAAGGCAACTGGTACGGTAGAGACCCTAATCTCTGCCTCTGTGTCTCCCCTTCCAGTCTTGATACGGCCATCCTGAGGTCGCCTCTTCTCCGCCATATCCAGACGGGAGAGATTCTTAATTCTGCTTACAATAGCAGAATGAACCGTCTTGGGAAGCCTATATACAGTATGAAGAACTCCGTCAATACGCATCCGCACGATGCTCATATCTCGCTTTGGCTCAATATGCACATCACTTGCCCTTTGGTCAAAGGCATAGGTAAAGAGGTGGTTTACGGCATTGACAATATGCTGGTCGTTTGAGGTCAGCTCTTCTGTGGGTTTGAGCCTAACGAACTGCTCTAGGTTACCCAAGTCAACGGGACTACCTGCAAACTGATGTTCTGCTGCGGCTATGGACCGCTTGAACCCATAGAATTCATCAATTATCCGAAGCACATCAGATTTGGAGCTTACGACAGGCTGGACCCTGTATTTGCTCACTCTGGCTATGTCTTCCAATACCTCTAAATTGAACGGGTTTGGGGTAGCCACAGTAAGGCAGTCCTCGTTAATCTGTATAGGAACGACTAGATGCTTTATGGCAAAAGTGTGAGGAATAATATTGGTTACAAGATTTAGATCCAATTTGAGAGGATCGATCTTCCGATAGGGAATTTCCCACTCAGCAGCCAAGACCTGAAAAACTGTCTCCTCGTCAAGGATCTTTTCAGGGCTGTCCCGCCGTGGGAGCTTGGCAGAGCAAATAATATCTACGCCAGTTACCGGATCTGAGGTAAAAGAAGAGGAAAAGGCCCTACCTCTTTTGAGAGATCGGACCCTTTGAAACCTCTTTTTTAGATCCATCTCTCTAGAGAGAAGTTCTTTGGCCTGGGTATCAGATATAATCCCCTTCCGGACCAGAACCTTGCAGACCTGGCCCAATTCTAATGCTTTTTCACCGTTGGTCTTTGCCATGGGTCAAGCCATCCAAGGATTTTTTCATTGCTCCCATCCTATTCCCTTGGACCTCAAGTAGGCCTTGGCTTGGTCTGATCCAAGCGATGCTGCCATGCGATAATCATTCAAAAAACCTCTGTTATTACCGATCTTCCGATAGGACGTTCCCCTATTGAGATAGGCATCAGCGTCATTAGGATCAAGCTCAATGGCCTTTGAAAAATCCGCTATCGCCTCCCTGTGCCTCCCCAGTGCTAATAGACAATATCCTCGTCCCTTGTAGGCCTTTTGATCTTCGTCATCCAATTCGATCACCATTGTAAAATGCTCGATAGCCTCCTTATACTGGCTTAAACGAGTCAAAATAACGCCTGTGTTGAAGTGAGCCGTTTTGTTGCCTGGAGCAATATCCATTGCTCTTGAATAATCAGAAAGCGCTTCATCCGTTCTACCAATCTTTTCCAAAAGGCTGGCCCGTTGCAGATATGCCTCCAAGAAGTCAGGCCTGAGCGATATGGCCTCAGTATAATCTCCTATTGCCTCTTTGTCTTGCCCCTTTCTCGCCTCTAAATAGCCTCTGGAAAAATACGGATCTGGGTTTTCAGGATCCAGCTCAATGGCCTTTGTGTAGTCCTTGATTGCTGCAGAATCATTTCCCAGTTCTTCATAAGCTGCAGCGCGATTTAGAAAGAGATCTGGTGAACTCTGGCCCCTTTCAATGGCCCTTGTAAAGTCCCTTATTGCTTCTTCGTGCCTGCCAAGTTCTTTCAAGGCATAGCCACGGTTATTGTATATTTTCCCCTCATCAGGATTAAGGGAAATGGCCATGGAAAAATCTTTTATGGCATTTGCATAGTCTTCTTCTTCCAAATAGGCATTCCCCCGGTT
>CAZDVV010000018.1:18897-21859 GCA_964508875.1 uncultured Desulfobacteraceae bacterium
GGTGCCTGTTTTTGTTAGAAAGCGAGATTGCTCGTCTCAAAAAATGGATTTCTTATTACCGTCGATCACATGATCAAACGAACATCGCCTTACGGCCTAAAGTAAGCTCTCATTCGGGAATAGGGCGCTGCCACCCATATTTTGCACCCTTCAGAACCTCTTTTATAGTTATCATTACCGCTGCGCGACCCCTTTCCTTCTTTTTCAGGACATATTGAATCTCTGCCTTGCAAGGCACAGGCAGCATCCTAAATGGCAGGGGCTTTTCGTCAGCACCAAGAATTTTGACCCCAAAAGGAACCTGAAAATACTGCCCCCCCATTAAGGTTACTCCTCTCTTCTCTTTGGCGACAATGATTCCCGTTGCGCTCAGTGTCGATGGTTGAGCCCTAGGGACCTCTCCCGACTGAGCCATAGAAACAGGTCCAAATGCAGCTAAAAATATTAATAATATCGTATAAATCAGGATCTGTCTTTTCATGCCAAAATCCCCCCTTTATTGTTCCCTCCAAGAAGTGAGCCCGCTTTTCACATTAAACGCAGGTTTTAGCTTCGTTCCCACGATAGTACCCGTGCTCTGTTGGATGAAGGCCTTTGCCCCTTCTTCCATGCCTATATGGACACCTACGGCAGAGGCTTTACCAGAGCCAAGATTTATCATGTCAAGAACTTTGGTCAGCTCCATACCATTCAAATTGATGGTAGTGGTGCCGTTATCAAAAACGGCCTCGTAATATGCTGTGCCCGTCTCATAGTACTGGCCGTATAGATAACTTTCCCCACCAAATCCGCATATATCTTCATTTGGCACAAACGAAGGGGTGAATACTATACCTCCTAGTACGGCGAACTTCGTTACCACCCTTTCTTTGGATAAACTCAGGCTCCTTTTCCACCCATCATAGTTTCTTGCTGTCGGCAAAAGATCATCCTCGAAAGTGCCGTAATAATCGCCATCAGTTTCATAGACATCTCCGCCTTCTATTACTATGTATGGGTCTGCATCAAAGAGATCAGACAGACCAAGCTCCAAATTGGCTCCGTAGTTATGGTAGTATGTAGCTTGCTCTTCATTATAAAATGGATCTTTTATACCAAAGAGGTACTGTTGGTCCGAATTGCTCTTATCAGAGTCACTTAAATATCGACCAGAGCCAACATACACCCAGGCATTGTCAAAACTATCAATACTTAATGCAACCGGCGAAGTAATCGGTCTTGTGGCGTCAAAAAGTGGTCTGAGTATCCATGGGTTTGTGGTATCTTTGGGATTGTCAATGTAATTATCAGGATCAGATCCATCATATGTTCCACCATTAACCCACGGAACCATAACCTTATAGAGTTTTCCTTTCCAATTGCTCCCCAGCAGATATGCCTCTCCAAGGTAAATCACATCAACATTGTAGTTTAGATCTTTGTCCAATGAAACCGGTGAGTTCATGAAGGCATTGCTCTCTGATGTTTCAAAGAGCCAATCATTGGTGCCATTCTTGTATGGTTCGCCGGTCTTGAGATCTACCACAAAAATATGGCCTTTCTTGCTACTAGTCCCATCATAGTTCTCAGGACCTGATCCAAACACGGCAAACCATTTATTCTTGACTTTAACAATGGCTGGTACTGACATGCTCATACCAAGATCAGAATAACTTCTTTCCCAGATCACTCTCGGATCCCTAGGCTCAGTCACGTCTATCAGGGTATAGGTTGGATAGAATTGCCTTGTCTCATGTACAGTGCTTCCGCTCCCGTCATCATAATCACCTTCGGACCAGATATGCTTTCCTCCCATTCTAAGGCCCAACAGTATGAAGGTACCCCAGTTGTCCTCACCATCGGAATCTGCATAATGGGTGTCATCAGGCAGAATCTTTGCATCAAACACCTTGGGTTTGAGGTCTACGTAATAGACATGTGTGTAGTCAGGATCAGCTAGCCATTTAAGGTGAGGTAACAAGGTCTGCGGTATGTAGGCCCAAAGCTCCTCACCTATATGCTCAGAGCTTGGCGCCCCAGAAGGCCTTACATATTCATTTGTAGTCTGGTCATACTGCCAAGATGTGAACGCGTGCAGCATGCCATCATTGGCTCCCACGTACACAACAGTCTCGCGATCCTTGAACTGATTGTAAAACTCCCCATATGACTCATCTCGATAAATAATGTGATAATTTTCAACGGGTTTTGATATGGATACAGGTGTAGAATGGACAATATCCCCTAGCTTCCAAACATTGCCATCTATAGTCCTGTTTCGCAGCCCAGAAACTGCTTCACCGCGAATAAACTTGATCAAATTTTCCACTCTCTCATCATGGGTTGTTCCAAGGTACGACCACTTGGTATTGTCTGCAACACCTAAATATGGCTTGATTGCCGCAGCTGAAGAGGTATCAAAACTTACCACCTCGCCAGAGTGGTCAAAGGGATTATCTGTACTCTCATCAACCGCCTCGTCTTTGTCCTTGTCCAGATAGGTAAATATCTTTCTGTCATCTGGGTCTCTCTGGGCTAGCAGCTCGCCCGCCTCCCACAAAGGTTCTAGGTCATCCAAGCTCACTTCTTCATACGAGGCAGTCTCAAGATCAGGATAAGGATGATCTGAATCCACCGAGTATCTCTTGACCTTTGTGTCTCCAGTCTCTGTCTCTTGATAGAAGACAATTATGTTGTCTTCGTAAACATTAAGGGCTCTATCGTGTACTGTATCCTCTCTGAGGTTTCCTTGTGGATCTACCCATAGAGACTGCAAATACCCAATCCAGTTGATCTCATCAAGGCCACTTGTTACACTTGGCCGGAAATAGGCCTGTATAACATTACCTTCACCCTCTCCTGTGGTGGCGAGCACTGAGACCGCTGTTCCTGCAGCAGCTCTCTTTAATATATCAGTAATAGCCTGGAGGATTTTTCTCTCTAAGGCATATCCACTTTCTGCCTCAAAGTAGTTATCCGGAAC
>CAZDVV010000018.1:21959-23652 GCA_964508875.1 uncultured Desulfobacteraceae bacterium
TCCCAATAATAGGGATCCCACTGATTATTGCGCGTATAGTCACCGTTATAGTAATAAGGAGCAACTTGCTGAAAGTACCTCACACCCTCGTAAAATGACTCAGCCAATGGTGTCCATGTATCAGGCTTGATGTTTTCAATCCTTGTTATTATGTCAGTAATGTTGCCACTATCTATTCTGGAAGCTATATATCCCCCTTCAGATGAGTTATAGAACTCCAGGCCAAAGCGGGCCCTGTCCCCTACCCTTTGGAGCACTCCCACAATATTTCCATTGAGGAATTCCGAGGGCTCTTCACTTTCGTCCTTATGCACCCGTATATTGTATCTTGCAGTGTAACCACTAAAGGGCCAGTCATCATTGTCCACATATAAATACCCATCTCGTATTCCGTACCAATAGTTACCATGGTACTTTGTGACATGCGGTGCAGAGGAATCATCAAAATGTCTGGTCCAATAACGACTTGACTGTCCACTGGAATCGTCCCCAATGAGGTCTGTAGCCCCACCTCCTGTCCTGGAAGTGGCTAATCCGCCTACCAATATCTTTCTTGCAATATCAATTCTCCTCATACAGATCCAGTTCAACCAATTGCCGCTCCACTCCCCATTGGCATCTCTTTCGAACCTATTGGAATTGTATGTATAGCGCGCGTCAGGATCAAAATAGCCATAATATCTTACGCCTGTGTATTCAACATGAAGAATTGGGGCACTGCTTGGGTCTTCATTATAGGCCTTTGCCTCTCTGTACCCTGTGCCCGTGAAAATGAAGACCATTGAGTTACCGCTATTCCACCCATCGCGATTAACAAGTTCCTGTACAATGGGAGACAGATCTGGGGTCTGATAGGTTGAATCTTCGGTCCATGTACCAGGAGACCACGAAACAGATGCACTGGTCAAAGTCCTGTTTGAGATATTATGGGCCTGGCCAAAATTGAAGGCTGAAGCATCGTCAGCGGCCTGGCCGTAAATAGTAAGGGTCGTAGCAGGCGTATTGTCAGTATTTTCTTCCATCGCCTCAAACGTGATATAAGCATTGGTTATTGTGGCTCCTTGTGGGATTGACAGATTGGTGAAACGAACGCCTACATATGCGACTCCGGCAAGATCAAGGTCGTTATCATCATAGGTAGTCCCAGATGAGAACTCCTCTGCATCATCTGCAGAACCAGAGACCCTTCTGTCGATGGTGACCGTATGTGAATCACCGGCAAAAGGGGCATCCGTGATCTCATTTCCAGAACCAGGATATGAGCCATATGCTGGGAAATTCATACTTCCCGAATTGTCTAATATAATAAGAATATTTGGCTTGACTGACTGAGCCATGAAGATAGGATATGCAGTATAATCAGCCATATCAGGCTCGGTGGCATAAACCACCAAGCTGCTACTGCATATGGCAACCAAGCCTATGGCAAATGTGATCAATATCTTCAAGATTCTTTTCATTTTATAATCCCCCTGCTACACCGATAACTTTTCTGTATTCAGCAAGGACCTCTGACTGCGAATTCGAGGGCCCCGACCCAACCGAGTCAAGATCATAGTACACCGCGACACCGCCAGCAGATCCCACACCAACACCTTCAGCTCCACTGGCAAACTCTACGCCTCCGCCAGCTAGGTTCTCTTGTCCAGTACGATTTACATCCACGTCCACATTATAACCACTTATTGTGAAC
>CAZDVV010000019.1:0-22718 GCA_964508875.1 uncultured Desulfobacteraceae bacterium
ACAGAAGTAACTAGTTCCGTAAAATTCTCCGATATCCCAGGGTTGCTCGTGGCCTACCCTGTTAATGGCCCCGACAAAGTAACCATTGGCCACGGCATGGACTGGCTGCTCCAGCTTCCACAAGTACTCAGAAAGCCCTGCTACTGTGGCGGAAGGGTTGAATATGATCTCAGCCCCATTGAGGCCAAGGATACGGGCACCTTCTGGAAAATGACGGTCATAGCATATATACACTCCAACATCACCGTAAGCTGTTCTAAACACAGGATAACCGAGGTTTCCTGGTTTGAAATAGAATTTTTCCCAGAAACCGGGGTGTGTATGGGGTATATGGTTTTTTCTGTATTTACCCAGATAGGTGCCGTCAGCATCAATGACAGCGGCAGTGTTGTAATAGACACCGGTGATTTCTTCTTCGTAAATCGGGACCACAATTGCCATGTTGTATTGTTTTGCCTTCTCTTGCATGAGCTTTACTGTGGGCCCCTCTGGTACCTTCTCTGTAGCGCTATACCATTTCACATTTTGTTCAGCTGGAAAGTATGGCCCATAAAACAGCTCTTGGAGACAAAGTATTTGTACGCCCTTTTTGCCCGCTTCATCGATCAAGGCCATGTTTTTATCGATCATATGGTCCTTCAATTTTTCAACAGACTCTTCCCCTGAAAGTTCGCATTGGGTTTGAATCAAACCACATTTGATTATTCTAGCCATCTTAACTCTCCTCCCAATAAATAATGTTTGGACACACAGGCCTCAAATTAATTAGCAGAGGGACTTATACACCCAATCTGGCGATCATGACAAGGCTTTTGGTCAAGTTTCTGGGCCAAAGGTAAGTTGGCGCGTTACCGTATCAAGAAGATCAGCCATGTTAACTGGTCGCTGAACGAAAATGATCCTTTCATTGACCCTGGCGGAGCATATGGGCTCCGTTCTCATGGCCGTCTGGCCGTGAGCTGTAATGCAGAGAATAGGAAGTCCGGGCAGTGTCTCCAATGCCTTTTCCAAGAAACCAACAAGCCGTAGAGTTGAGTCCGCCAAGTCAGCAATCACAAGGTCTACCGTCCGTTTAGTTAATAACTTTAGAGCTTTATCTAGATTTGATGGGATAATTATCATTGCTCCCTTGTCACTCAGAAGTTCGCTAATGAGCTCTATGACGGCATCACCTTCCCCCAAAATCATCACATGTTTATGTTTTAATGCCTTTCCAGGAGGCGGTATTTTTGCCTTGGGCGTCCCTTTTGCAGTTGGTAATGTTAAAGAAAAGAAGGTCCCATGGCCAGGACGGCTAGTGAGTTCTATCTTCCCATCATACCTTCTCAAAATAGCTGAAGCCACTGTTAATCCCAAGCCAAGGTGATCATCTTTTGTTGTAAAAAACGGCTCAAATATCTTTCCTTGGTCTTTGGGCGAGATTCCCAAGCCGTTGTCCTGTACATAGATATGAGCAAAGCCCGGGGTCTCCTCCAAGGTAATGAGGACCTTTCCATCAGGGAGGCAGGCCTCAATAGCATTTGATATCACATGGGTAATGGCAGTCTTTAGCTCGTGAGCATTGACCTTTACCAGCGATGAGGCCCTTATGAATGTTTCAAAATCAACAGATGCATCCGCACCCACTGGAAGTGCTGAAATCTGTTTGGCTGCTTCTAGGGCCTCACCAATTAAGACGGGAAGTCCTACCACGGATTTTTCAGTCTCCTGTTTGTCCTCTAAGAGCTTCAACAAATCAATTAATTCCTCATGGCGTTTTTGAACACCGAGCAACTGTTTAAAAAACTTTTTGTGAGAGAGAGTCTGAATATCTGGGCGGTGCAAGCAATTATTCAGAAGATTGAGGGAAGTTTGCAGCTCTTTGGATACTCCAAGGGACAAACTATAAATGATACGCTGTTTCTCTTCTTCAATCCGTCTTTGTTCGGCTTCTTTTCGTTGCTGCAAAGGGGTTAGGCTCACCAAAAAGGCCTTACGCCCCTGATACCTTATTTTTCCCACCCTTGCTTCGCAGGGAATACTTTGCCCTGATTTACTCAATAGGTACAGATCATATGTTTTGGGAACGATCTCGCCCATCAGCCTCTTGCGATGAACTTTGACCACATAGTCAAGTGAATCCTGATGAATAAACTCCTCAAAGGGCTTGCCCAAAACCTCACCTTCGTCGTAACCGAGCTCTTCGAGGGCTTTTTTGTTTGCCAATAGTATCTTGTCATTCTGGACCAAAATGAGCCACCCGGGGAATTCTTGTAAGATCAACTCGTGCTGCCTGATTCTCTTGAGTAAGTTTTGTATTTCGCTCCTTGCCTCACCCAGTTTGTTTCGATAGGAAGCAATCCTTTTTTCCAGCCGCGAAATTTTCCGTATCAGGCTTTCTTTGCTGAGTTTTTCCATTGCTAAACGAATCAGAGGAGAAATATGTCAAGGAGATTTACTTGATGCTTATGGGCATATAACGTATCATACCTTTGTTGCATGTCACAACAAAGAACTCTACCTGGATAGCAGTTACAATGGTGCAAAATAGATCCTTTGTGCATCTTCATGTTCACACCGAGTACAGCCTTCTTGATGGGGCCATTAGGATTCCGAACATGCTGGAAAAGGCCTGGTCTTTGGGAATGGACTCTGTAGCTATTACCGATCATGGTAACATGTTCGGTGCAGTTCAATTCTTTGATCAGGCCAAGAAGAGTGGGATAAAGCCCATCCTAGGATGCGAGGTTTATCTGGCCCCAGGGGATCGACGCGACAAATCTTCACCTACCAATGGGGGTCCTAGCTCATATCATTTGATTCTTCTGGTAATGGATGCGACGGGTTATAAGAATCTTTCACGGCTAGTTACTCTGGGCTATCTGGAAGGTTTCTATTACCACCCGAGAATTGATATGGAATTGCTCAGGGAACTGAACTCAGGCCTCATAGCACTTTCGGCCTGTCTCAAGGGGCCTGTTGCCTTTGCAATCAGACAAGGGAAGATTGATGTAGCACGTAAAAGGGCCGAGGAGTTGGCCTCCATTTTCGACAATGAAAGATTCTTTCTAGAGGTACAGGCCAACGGGATGCGAGATCAGGAAAAGGTAAATGTTGCTTTGCGAGAGCTCGCACAAGAACTTTCCCTTCCGCTTGTTGCCACCAACGACTGCCATTACCTGGAAAGAAAGGATGCTGAGGCCCATGATGCCCTTCTCTGCATTCAGACAGGAAAGACTGTAGATGACACCAATCGGATGAAATTCCCTACTGATGAGTTTTATTTTAAATCCAGAGAGGAGATGGAAGCGGCTCTGCCCGGGCTGGAAGATGCACTAGACAACACCACGTTGATTGCCAGCCGCTGCGGGTTTGACATGGAATTTGGTAACTATAAGTATCCAGTTTTTGACGTTCCGGGTGGCAAGAGCTTGGATGATCTGTTAAGGGAGCAGGCCAAAGAAGGGCTTGCCACTAGGTTGAAGGAAAAGGAGGAGCAGGAAGGAGCAGTCCCTGAGGAAGCTATCAATCAATACAAGGAGAGACTGGAATATGAGCTAGATATCATATGCAAGATGGGATTCTCAGGCTACTTTTTGATTGTCTCTGATTTTATTGAGTATGCCCGGAGAGCTGGCATACCAGTTGGGCCGGGTAGGGGTTCGGCAGCAGGTTCCTTAGTGGCCTATTGCCTTAGGATAACCAACATTGATCCAATTAAGTACGGCTTGCTTTTCGAGCGGTTCCTCAACCCACAGCGAATCAGTATGCCAGATATTGATATCGACTTTTGTATGAAGGGTCGCGATGATGTCATTCGGTACGTGGCAGAGAAATACGGAAAGGAGAATGTGTGCCAAATAATCACCTTCGGAACCATGAAGGCGAGGGCCGTCATAAGGGATGTGGGTCGTACTCTCAATATTCCTTTGGGGGAAGTTGACAGGATTGCGAAGATGGTTCCTGAAGGGCCGAAGGTGAGTTTGGAGAAGGCGCTTGCATCAGAGCCTGAGCTTCAAGCCCTGGAGAAGGAGAAGCCTTATGTGGCAAAGCTGCTGAATATTTCCAAGGCCTTGGAAGGTCTTGCAAGGCACGCTTCTACACATGCCTCCGGGGTAGTGATTTCTGACAGGCCTTTGGTGGAGTATCTACCGCTTTACAAAGGGGCCCGAGATGAGATTATGACCCAATTTACTATGGACAGGATCGAGCAATTAGGGCTCATAAAATTTGATTTTTTGGGCCTGCGTACCCTCACGGTCATCAAACATACACTGGATCTTATAGAGAAGACTCTGGGGCACAAGGTGGATATAGAAAAGATTCCTCTCACCGACGAAGCTACATACCAGCTTTGCTGCGATGGGAAAACTACCGGTGTGTTTCAGCTTGAAAGCGATGGCATGAAGGACTTGATGAGGCGCCTCAAACCAGGGGTTTTCGAAGACATGGTTGCCCTTGTTGCCCTTTATAGGCCAGGGCCCTTGGGTAGCAACATGATCGATGAGTTCATCCAGGGAAAGCACGGAAAAGTGGAGATCAACTATATATTGCCACAGCTAGAGCCAATTCTGCGGGAGACCTATGGGGTGATTTTGTACCAGGAACAGGTCATGAGGATAGCCCAGGTTTTGGCTGACTACACCCTGGCCGAGGCTGACGAACTT
Source organism: uncultured Desulfobacteraceae bacterium (assembly GCA_964508875.1). Classification (GTDB taxonomy): domain Bacteria; phylum Desulfobacterota; class DSM-4660; order Desulfatiglandales; family Desulfatiglandaceae; genus B111-G9. The sequence goes on from CAZDVV010000019.1 coordinate 4,647, forward strand.
CGCAAAGCCATTGGGAAAAAGAAGCCCGAGGTAATGGCCAGACACCGTGAACGCTTCATTGAGGGCTCAGTAAAAAACGGTGTACCCCAAGAGACGGCTGAGAGGCTATTTGATCTGATAGAAAAGTTTGGTGGCTACGGATTCAATAAATCTCACTCTGTTGCCTATGCTATGATTGCGTATCAGACAGCTTACCTTAAGGCTCATTACCCGGTTCAGTTTATGACTGCATTGCTGACCCAGGACATGGGCAATCAAGATAAGACCATCAAAAATATTGCCGAATGCAGGGAAATGGGCATTGAAATCCTTCCCCCTGACATAAATGAAAGCGAGGCAGATTTTTCTGTTGTGGAGGGGAAGATCAGGTTCGGCCTGGGAGCTATTAAGAACGTGGGTCTCAAGGCCGTTGAGTATATAATAGAGGAACGGAAGACTAATGGTCCTTTTAAATCGATCCATGACTTTTGCAGGAGGGTTGAGGGGGCAAAGGTAAACAGGAGAGTATTGGAAGGCCTTATTCAATGTGGGGCCTTTGATTTTACGGGCATTCCGAGAGCAAGGCTATTTGCGGGCCTTGATGATATCTCCAGGTTCTGTGGAACCTCCCATGATCCGAATCAATTAAGCATGTTCGGGCCTTCTCAGGACAGTGATGGCACGACACCGCTTTTTGAATTGCCAGAGGTTGAAGAATGGAGTGAAAGAGAAAAGTTGCGGCGGGAAAAGGAGTCTCTTGGTTTTTACATAACGGGACATCCTTTGGATAGATTCAAGGATGATCTTTCCCGTCTAGTTACTTGCAGTATTCAAGATTTGGCTAACCAGCAGGATCGCTCGATAGTACATATTGCAGGTGTGGTCGAAAGCCTTAAAGTGAAAAGGACAAAAAAGGGCGACAAGATGGCGGTTATAAATCTGGAGGATTTGAGCGGTTCCATTGAGGTGATCATATTTCCCGATTTGTTCTCCACTACATCCTCTCTCCTAAAAAGCGATGATCCGCTGCTTGTGATCGGTAGTCTTGAAAAGACCGAGACATCGGTAAAGATCATTGCCAAAGAGTTGACTACGCTTGAAGCGGCAAGGGAGAAATATGTTCGGGCATTAGAGTTGCCTCTGCCTCCTGAAAAGATCACTGAAGACGTGTTAGGGGAGATAAAGGCCCTTGCCTTCACGTATCCAGGTGAATGCCAGATTCGTTTTCGTGTGGAAACAGGCGAGGGAAGCTCTTGCGTGATCGCTGCACACAATCGCTATAGGGTTACTCCGTCCACAGAATTGGTGTACAGGCTGGAAGAGCTCATTGGGACAAGAGTGAGGAAACTTACATCTTGACCAAAAACAAGCGGCTCTCCCTCATGGCTCACTGATTGGTTCCACGAATGTGACGTGATACCGGTTTATCAAGTAGGTGTTATCGTCCTTGTGAAGATAAAAGAATTCTGCCGAGTGATTGAGAAAATCTGAGAGGCGAGAGTGGGTAACCGGCATTGAAAAAAACACCTCACCATTCAATGAAGTTCCATCGTCGAACCAGACCGTGATCTGGCCACTTGTTTTTGCCCCGGGAGGATAAGAGGGGTCTTCTTGGGATAGCACCTTGATAATATTTGTTTTTTGTACCAGGACAATTTTTCCCTGTGTTGTTTCAAAGGGCAGATATGCTCGCTCCCCACACAATAGCTCTAGGATCGTTTCCTCTCCCCTGTTATTAGGAGAGATGGGCGATAAGAAAAAGGTTCCTTCCAACCTTTTGCCTCCAACAAGAAAAATTCTTGCCTGCCTCCTCAGTATCTCTATCCTATATGGTGGAAAATCAGATTTCATAGATCTTCCATCTCGTCAGTTGCATTGGCCTCGTCCACAAGCCTAGCTCCTTCCATGAGCAGTGACATGGTGCTTCCATAGATGGTCCTTTGGGGGAACGAGCTACAAGAGACGACCTGGAACTGCCCTTCGTGCAATCCCATAAGCTGAAAGAGGGCCTTCTCCCCGCTTAACACTCCTACCTCTGCGTGAATTATTTCCCCAGCCTTTATGAAGATGCGGCCTTTTATACCATTGCTCTCTAGGGTTATTTTTACATTTTTCTCTCCTGTAGCAACGCTTTGAATAATATCCATGGCGTTCATCTCAGCCAGTGATCCTTCAATGCCTTTGGTGGAAGGTCTCTGCACCCTAGAGCTTATGGCGCGTCCCACTTTTAGGGTGAGCAGGTCAGGATCCACGGGCCTTACGAGGAAGTCGTCTGCTCCTATTTCGAGGCATTCTGTGGCCAGATGCTCTCCATTCTTGTTGGCTACGAAGAAAAATGGGGTATTGGATGTATCCGGATTTTCCCTCACTGCCTTGCACAGTTTGATTGGTTCTTTGTCGTAGGGGGCAATGTCGCAGAGAATGATATCGGGTGGAGATTGGAAGATATAGCCTATGGCTTGATGGCTAGTTTCCAGCACCTGAACCCTGTAACCTTCACTCTTCAGCCGGACGACTAGCTCGGAATCAGGTTCCATAGTTTCTCCCACAATGAGGACCGAACCTTTTTCTTTGCCTATGCCTTCCAAAAGCCCTTCATCCCTGATCACTTGAACGAATGTTTCAAATACTATTCGTCTTTGGCCTGTTTTATAGCGCGGACCTATGGTCTTACGGATGCCGTCAATGTCCCGCACTTTTTCGGGATGGCTTTCCGTAATATCCAAATATTCTTTAACCAACCACAGGATTTGTCTTTCAATTCTCTGCTTACCTCTTTCATCTAAGTCCTTGGCAAGTATTTCGCCTAGACCATAAGGAGTATCAATGTTTTTAGCCAAAATTGAGCCCAGGGCAGATGTGGAAAGCCAAGCTGCAAGAACCACAGCATCAATCTGAGCTGGTAACAACCCCATCTTTAGAGAAACAAGCTTGCAGTATCTCACCAGAGTCAAAGTTCGCTTCATTGTAATGGGGTCTTTTTTGAGTGTCTTCTTAATGAGGAACCCCACAAGAGATATTAAGGCCTCCCCCATGGCCCTATAAGATGGCTCTCGGCCCAATAACATGTTTCGAGGGTAATAGTATGATATAGATGGCAAATCTGCCTCAAAGTGCAGTTCCTTTATTCTGGACTCATCAGGTCTATAGGCCTCGCCATTTACCAAGACTAGATCCGCATTTTGGGCATCACTAATTTTGATTAATTCTTCAGGCCCCTGGGCCCATCCCAGGGTTTCAACACCCTCGATCGTCAGTAATGTCTTCAAGGCCCTGAACCGGCCAAGATCAGGTTCAACTATTATCACCTTCTTCCTGCCTGATGTCTCTTTTCTTTGAGAGGTTTCTTCCTCTTTAGGGGTAACAATGGTGAATTCTTTGGGAAGCTCGACCCGGATTTCGTGTATGTAGTTTTTCCCCTTGTAGTGGATATCTATGGCGCGATTGATCTCTGGACGAGAGGCCACTGTAAAGGCGAGGGAGTTTGATGGTGGTAAGATATGAGCCAATTGCTCCTTTTTGTCCTCGTCAGTGGGATCATCAATGGCAATGGTTATGGCATGACCCTGGACATCGTATTGGACAGGGAATATGGTAAATTTCTCAGCCAAAGAAAGGGGAATGATCTTCTTTAGCTCTTCAGAGGGTCTTTTTTCCAGTAGTGGGCTGTAAGGGGTATTGTAGATCTTCTCAAGGAGCTCGCCTAGCTCGCTGTAGTCCATCAGTTGCAGGAATACTATGCTTTCGTCCAGGGGCAAATTCATGGTTAGGGCATAGTCCTCTGCTTGGGCCAACTGTTCCTGTGTCAGCCGGCCTGTCTCCAGGATGCGTTTTTTTAGCTCTTGGTTTCTAGTCATCTCAACAAGAGGGCTGCTCTACTACCCCTCCACCCTGCTAAGGTGTTGAGCAGCCTCATCTTCGTCTATTATGCCTTTATCCAAAAGGGACCTTATATGGTCTTCCATTATTTGCATGCCCATGTTCCTGCTAGTCTGCATAACAGAGGGGATTTGATATGTTTTTGCTTCCCTAATCAGGTTCTGGATTGCAGGGGTGCATATCATTACCTCAACAGCAGCCACCCTAGATTTTCCATCGGCAGTTCTCAATAGTTTCTGAGCGACAACGCCACGGAGCGATTCAGAGAGCATGGTTCTTATCTGGGGCTGCTGAGTAGTGGGAAAAACATCTATGATTCGATCCACGGTTTTTGGCGCGCTGGAGGTGTGCAGCGTGCCTAACACCAATAGCCCCGTCTCTGCAGCAGTCAAGGCCAGTTGAATTGTCTCAAGGTCCCTCATCTCGCCCACAAGTACCACATCAGGATCTTCTCTCAGGGCGGCCCTAAGGCCAGCTGAAAAACTTTCCATATGTACGTCCAGCTGCCTTTGCTGAATCAGGCACTTGCCCTTTGGATGAATAAATTCTATTGGGTCCTCAAGAGTGATGATGTGATAGTTTTTTTCCTTGTTTATCAAATCTAACATTGCAGCGAGAGTAGTGGATTTGCCCGAACCTGTTGCCCCGGTGACCAGAACCAGACCATTTTTGGCCCTTGCAAGGCCATAGACAGACTCGGGGATTCCCAGTTCTCTGAGAGTTCTTATTTTGCTGGGTACCAACCGAAATGCGCCACCAAAGCCCCTTCGCTCCATAAATACATTTGCGCGGAACCGGCCAACGCCTTCAAGTTCGTAAGCAAAGTCAATGTCTTTTCGCTTTTTGAAAAGTGCAAGGAGGTCATCGTCCAAAATTTCCATTAGCAGGACTTCCACCTCTTGCGGCGACAAATCGTGATATTTTGTTCTTTGGAGATGGCCATTTATTCGGAGAATAGGAGGCTCCCCAGCAGAAATGTGCAGGTCCGAGGCTCCATATTCCACCATCAATTTCAGTAATACATCGATCTTGGCCAATCTTTTCCCTCCAACCCGAATAAATGACTTTAGCTCAACCTTTGGATATCAAGATTTGTGCCAGTACCCGGATATGGAGAGGCTTACTTTATGCAGGCCCTATATTAGATGAGATTTCAACAGGTTAAGGCTATCACTCAAGTAAAAGTATGACTAGATCCAAGGGGTGGGGGAGACCCGTGTCACCTTTTTGGCGCTACGAAAAGGGATTATGGATAATTTTTGAGGGAAATCAGGCGCCTATAATCCTCCGGTGTATCAATATCGATCTCTCTATACTCGGGTGGGGCGGGCACCAGGCAAGCCTCTTTCTCATGAGCGATAAACAGGTCTCTACCGCCCTTGTCTCCTTTGAGCCCAAGGAGCTCTGGATAAAGATCCCTGCCAAAAATTACAGGATGAGATCTGCGGCCCTTGATAGTGACAGCACCGAGGCTCTGGCCAGAGGCTAGATAGATCTTCAATAACCGGTTGATGAGAGGGGCGTCAATATGAACCATATCTGCCAATATAATCATGGCATGGTCATAGTCTTTCTTTATCAGGTCTATGCCTGCTCTTATTGATGAGGCCATGCCTTCACGGTACTTATCATTGAAGACGATTTCATATTCTTGTCCAGGGTATTCCTTGGCAAGCAGCCTTTGCATCTGTTCTGCCTCGTACCCCAAGACCACCACAATCCAATCAAGGCGAGATGACAACGCTTCACCCAGTATTCGGCAGATAAGAGAAACGCCGCCCACAGGGAGGAGTTGCTTGGGCCTGCCCATGCGCCTGCTTAGGCCGGCAGCCAGTATTATGCCCGCTGTTTTGGGTGAGGGTCCTTTATTCGACATTAACGGGTAGTTTTCAAATTTATGGAAAGTTATTACATCCTTCGAGTCACATGCATGACTATAGATTTCCCCTGGAAAAACCCCTGTGTAAACTCTGCAACTTCTTTGGGATTATATGGTTTGGAGCAATGTACCACTTGGCACGGGCCAAATCGCCGCATGCCAATCAGATCACACAGTTCTACGACGTAACATCGAATCTCATCGGCATCACGGATGATCTTGGGATTACAGTCATATATATCGAGGCTCGTTAAGATCCCCCAGGGGGCAGTCTCTGCTTTGGGTGCCAGTTGTTGTGTCATAGTACCCTCTCTTTGCCTGATTGTAATGGAGTAGCTGCCGAGAGTTTAATGATAAATTAACTCTAAAGATTTGATAACTTGGATCATGAGCAGCCAAATTTATTGAATCTATTACATTTCATAAGTATGTCAACAAAAACTCGCAGATGAGCACAGATTTTTTATTAATACACGGGGATCTAGGAAGCGCCACCTCAATTGAAGGTTACGTTTTTCATTGCCACTCTGATTTTAGGGCTGGCCAAGGATATTGTGCAAGCAGGTGCCAAGTCGATATTATAGAGAAGGTAAGGCTGGGCTGATGCTAATAGACAAAAATGAGGAAAACAAATGGAGGAACTGCTAGAGAAGGCCTATGCATTGCTCAAGAGCTGTAAATTGTGTCCCAGAGCCTGTGCAGTGGACAGGCTTGATGGCCCTAATGAACCAGGACGCAGGGGCTACTGTGGCCAAACGGCTCAACTCAAGGTGGCATATGTGGGCCCGCATATGGGGGAGGAACCTCCCATATCTGGCACAAATGGATCAGGCACAGTATTTCTTACGGGCTGTGGGCTGAGATGTTCCTATTGCCAAAACTACCAGATTTCGCATGAGGGCATTGGGGTGGAGCTTTCGGTTCAAGCCCTGTCCGAGAGAATAGATAGGTTGATCAGGTCGCACCGAGTACACAACATCAATTTTGTCACACCTGACCATTTCTTTCCCCACGTACTTCATGTGATATGGCTTATCAGGGAGGCACAAAACACTCTTCCGATAGTGATGAACTGTTCAGGATACCAGTCTATTGAAACACTTAGACTGGGAAAGGATTTTTTTGATATTTATCTTCCTGATTTCAAGTACGCTGACGCCGGACTTGCAACAAGGCTTTCAGGTTGCCCGGACTACGCCGAGGTAGCTCTCACCGCATTGGAAGAGATGTTAAGACAAAAGGGCTTTCTTCGGGTTTCTGGGCCAAATCCTCCCCTAGGCACCATGGGAGTTTTAGTAAGACACCTTATTCTACCAGGGTATACAGAAAACTCCTGCGAGACCCTCACAATGCTTTTCGTGGAGTTTGGTCCGAGACTTCCAGTCAGTCTAATGAGTCAGTACTATCCTGTTAGGCCCCAGAGGGATCCCTTGCTAAATCGGACCGTAACTAAGGAAGAGTTTGATAGGGTATTAAGGCACGCCAGGGATTTAGGTTTTGAGTCTCTATATGTCCAGTTTCCTGAACAACTGGAACGATCATCGAAAGGCCGTCCCAGGTTTGTCCCTGATTTTACCTCTCCCAGTCCATTTGATTGATGTGAGCGGAGGGAATTTCCTATTGGCCGTAGTCTCTGCCTCTTGATACAAGCTCTTTCTTAGGAGGAAGATACTGGGGAGAAGAAAAAGGTTTCAGGCTGCTGGCGCTTCGTGGTTGACATAGGCACAACAACTTTGTTACAGAAATCACATTTTCTACATCCAACTATTAGAGACATACACAATATCTAGATCCGTCCGCGAAAGGAGAGTTGGAGATATGGAAGCATTAACCCCTTTTTATGAAGTGAACGAGGCCCTAGTGGCCATGGGAGCAGAAAAGCTCAACCTCTGTATGCAGTGTGGGATGTGCGCAGGTTCCTGTCCCTGGCGTATAGTAGACGGTCCTTTCAATGTAAGACGGCTTATCCGCATGGCACAGCTAGGTGTTGAGGGATATGAGTCAGATGATATCCTCTATGGATGTACCACCTGCAACAAGTGTGTGCTTAAATGCCCCAGAGGTGTAACCATTATAGATGTGGTAAGGGCAATGCGCTCCATGATAGCCGAGACTGGCGCTATTCCAGGAGTGCTGAGAACAGTCACCGGTAGTGTCCATAGCCAGGGGAATCCCTGGTCAGAGCCCAGGGAAAAGCGCACGGAATGGATGGAAGGGCTGGATGTCCCTGCCTTTGAGGAAGGCACAGAGTATTTTCTTTTTGTATGTTGTACCTCTGCCTATGACCAAAGAAGCCGTAACATAGCCCGTTCAATTGTAAAGGTTCTCAAGGCGGCAGGAATCAGTTTTGGGGTTATCGGGGAGGAGGAGAACTGCTGTGCAGAGTCCACGCGCAAGATCGGTGATGAAGAGCTTTTCATGAATACGGCTCAGAAAAATATTCAACTTTACAAAGATAAGGGTGTGAAGAAGATTATCACCACATCACCCCATTGTTATTACACATTTACGAAGGAATATCCAGAGCTTGGTGGTGAATTTGAGGTAGTTCATTATGCGAAGCTTCTTGCGGACCTGCTAAAAGAGGGAAAGCTCAAGCTTAACAAGACCCTTGACGTAAAAATAACATATCATGATCCGTGCTATTTGGGTCGCCATAGCGAAATATATGATGAGCCAAGAGAGCTGCTTTCCGCCGTTTCTGATGGAAATCTCGTAGAGATGGAGCGGACCCGCAACGAGAGCCTTTGCTGTGGTGGGGGCGGGGCAAGGATCTGGATGGAGACAAAACCTGAGTGGAGATTCTCTGACCTGAGGATATTGGAAGCATGCGAGACGGGGGCTCAGATTTTGGCCACTGCTTGTCCATATTGTATTTCCATGCTGGAAGACAGTCGTAAGACTACCAATAAGGACGACGTCATTGAGGTAAAAGATATTTCCGAGCTGATTGCAGAGGCCCTGTAAGGACTTTCCAGCTCCCCCTGCCCTTCTTAAATGATCACCAAAGCAGCCTTGCCCTTGGCGGGGCTGCTTTGGTATTTTTTGGCCTGGAGGTGGAAATGAAAATTGCATATTTTGACTGTTTTTCAGGCGCGAGCGGAGATATGCTTTTGGGGGCACTCGTGGACTGCGGGATGGACCCCGGGGTATTGGAGAAAATAATTTCTTCCTTGGGGTTGGCGAGGGCCTGTAGGGTAAGAATTGAAAGAGTGCTCAAGAACAAGATATCAGCCACCCAGATCTTCATTGAACTTACCTCTGAGGATCAGCCCCAAAGGACCCTATCAGATATTAGAGAGATTATTACCAACTCAGACCTTTCCGCAGATGTGAAGACCCAGAGCCTAAGTGTGTTTCAAAGGCTGGCAGAGGCTGAAGCCAAGATACATGGCTGCCGCCCTGACAATATTCACTTCCACGAAGTGGGGGCGATAGATTCTATTGTGGATATCGTGGGTGTTGTGGCAGGCTTAGAGGCCCTTGGTGTAGAAGAGGTATTTGCCTCACCCCTGCCTCTGGGATCAGGATTTGCGAAGACCCAGCACGGACAAATCCCTTTGCCTTCACCTGCCACTGTCGAACTTCTCAAAGGTGTTCCGGTGTATGGCTCAGGTACAGCCAGTGAAATGGTAACTCCTACTGGAGCTGCATTACTTAGAGAGTTTGTAAGAAGATTTGGCCCCATACCCGCTATGGAAATCAGAAAGGTAGGCTACGGCGCAGGCATAAGTGATCTTTCTGACAGGCCCAATGTAGTTCGCCTTCTAATGGGAGAGGCATTGTCTTCAATGGAATCCAAGACAGACCTGGTCATGCTGCTAGAGACTGCCATTGACGATGCCAGCCCTGAGCTGATGGGATATGTGATGGAACGTCTCCTTGAAGAGGGGGCCCTGGATGTGGCCTTTTTTCCTGTTCATATGAAAAAGAACCGCCCAGGGGTTCATCTCGAGGTGATAGCAAGGCCGCAAGAGGCAGATAGGCTTTGTGATATCATACTGAGCGAAATAACCACTCTTGGGGTACGCTATCAAATGTTACAGAGAAAAGTACTTGAAAGATGGCAAGAAGAGATTGAAAGTCCTTGGGGGAGTTTGAGGATAAAGAAGGTGCGCAGAGTTTCGGGGGAAGTATGGATTGTGCCTGAATATGAAGCATGCAAGGAGGTAGCCAGGAAGCACAAGATATCCTTGGGCCGAGTCTTTGCGTGGGTGGAGCGGCTTAATGAATGAGGCACAAGCGGTGGCCAACAAGGCAAGTCTTTGGAAATGCTTTAAAGGAGCCAGACTGAGAGATAGGGGCTATCTCTTGATTGCATCGTGGTTTTTTTGTGGCCTTCTGCCAGGTGCACCAGGGACGTTTGGCACCATGGGAGCAGTAATTCCTGCAGTGCTCTTGGGACGGCTACCATTTGTCTACAGGGTCTTGGCCGTGGGAGGTATCATTATCTTTGCCGTATTTTGTTCTTCCAGAGCCTCCACTGTGCTGGGGGATGAAGATCCTCCAGGGATTGTAATAGATGAGGTGGCGGGATATCTTATTGCCACCATTGCGATTCCGGTTTCTTTTGGATCTCTGGCGTTAGCATTTGTGTTTTTCAGGGCTTTTGATATTCTAAAACCATATCCTATTTGCCAACTAGAGCGGGTGGTAAAGGGCGGACTTGGCATTGTATTAGATGACTTGGTTGCTGGCGCACTGGCGCTGGTGGTTGTGAGAGGGATTTTATTGGTCCTAGGGTGAAATATAGAGTAATCGGCAAGGTGTTGAACTGATTCGTCCGTCTTACTTGTCTTTTTCCTTTGGGTGAGTTTGAGATCTGCGGAACATAGAAGGACGGGAAACCGCAATGCACGGCGAGATAATAACCATTGGTGATGAGTTAACCTCGGGCCGCACCCTCAACCTTAATGCCCGGTATGCTGCGGGCCGACTCACGGCCTGCGGGCTAAAGGTCAAGAGGATCACTTCCGTGGGAGACAACTATCCTATGGTGGCAGAGGCACTGCAAAAGGCTGTAGAAAACTCGCGGTTTGTGATTGTCACAGGTGGGTTGGGTTCTACCCAAGATGACAGAACAAGTGAAATAGTTGCCAAGGCCTTTAATCGGCCGTTATGTCTTGATGAGAACATGTTCCGCCTCATCGAGAGGCACGTTAGAGATTTGGGAATTAAGCTCACTCCTTCGCTTGAAAAGATGGCCTGGATGCCAAATGGCTCACGCATCCTTAGCCCTGAGGGACGGGCAAGCGGCTTTTGCCTAGTGGAGAAGGGGGTGAGGCTGTATTTTCTTCCAGGTGTGCCCGAGCAAATGAGATATCTGCTGGACAAGGTTGTGATTCCTGAGCTCCTCAGTCTATGGCCCACTGAGGCGATCTATTCCAGGATCCTGAAGATTTTTGGCCTGAGGGAGCCTGATTTAGCTGAAATCTTTAAGCAGATTGAAGATAACACAGGCGAAGTGGTTCTTGGGTTTTATCCCCACTTTCCAGAGATTCACATAACCCTTAGCCTTAAGGGGGAAGACGAAAAATCAGTGAGTGGTGAATTGGATAGGGTGGAAGCGGAAATATATGATTTGGTGGGCTCGTATATATTTGCTAACGGTGAGGAGACCATGGAAGAGGTGGTGGGAAGGCTGCTTAGGGAAAAAGGCCTGAGCGTGTCAGTTGCCGAGTCATGCACGGGTGGGCTTATTGGGCACCGGGTCACAAATGTAAGTGGAAGCAGCGACTATTTCCTGGGCGGTATAATTTGTTACAGTAACAGTGCCAAGATCAGGCTTCTCGGCGTAAAGGAAGCCACCCTGGCCCGCTACGGTGCAGTAAGCGATACAACGGCAAAGGAAATGGCCCAAGGAGTGAGAGAGGCCCTTGGGGCAGACCTGGGTGTTGCTGTCACAGGGATAGCCGGACCCACCGGAGGCACGGATTCCAAGCCGGTAGGCACTGTTTTTGTAGGGCTTGCTTCGGATCGAGAGGTTTTTGCCCATGGCTATCGGTTTTGGGGTGATAGAGAGCAGGTGAAATTGCAAAGCGCCACTATGGCTCTGGACTGGATAAGGAGATATGTCCAAGGTGATTCGTTCCTTCCTGGCATTTGAACTGCCTGGAGAGATGAAAGAAATTGTCAAGAGGGTCCATGCGGAGCTCACCAAGAGTGCCCTTGATGTAAAATGGATGAGGCCTGGAAATGTCCACCTTACCGTGGTTTTCCTGGGCAACGTTTCTACACAGGACCTTGCACCGTTGGGCACTGAGGTGAGCAAAGTTTGCTCAAAATACGGAAGGTTTGAAGTTGAACTAAAGGGGATGGGAATCTTTGGTGGTCTGAGGAGCCCACGGGTCTTGTGGATCGGTCTCAGGGGGGATTTGGAAAGGATGGGATTTTTCCGCGATGCCATTTCAAAGCGCATTACACGCTTTGGTATAAAGCAGGAAAAAAGGCCATTTCGACCTCATCTTACCCTTGGAAGATTTCGAAAGGGGGCCAAAGGAGGCCTACATTTAAAAGATATCCTGGACAGGTATGTGGGGTTGACAAGTCCCCGCCACACGTTGCGAGAGCTTACGCTTTTTAGGAGTGATTTACGGCCCGAAGGTGCCCACTACACAAAGATTGAGTCGTGGCCCTTGGAGGGCAATAAATAGGCAGAGGGGAAGACCAGGTTGGGACAGCCCAATAGTTCAAGGTATCGATAGTCCTTGTTTATCTGAGTGTTATTCCTGGCTTTACAAACAAGCGGGGTTCTAGTAGCTTGTAATTCGAGGACCCAGTATCCATTGTTTCTATAGGGGACGAATACACTGGATTGACCAAATGGACGCGATAGACTAGATAGACTAGAAAGGGGGTAAACCCATGGATAGGGAAAAGGCGGTCGAGCAGGCCATCTCCCAAATCGAAAGACAGTTTGGTAGGGGATCCATCATGAAGATGAGCGACAGGGCCGTAATGGATGTTCCTGCCATACCAACAGGGTCTCTTTCCCTTGATATTGCCCTTGGTATAGGTGGTGTGCCTAGAGGACGGGTGGTGGAGATCTTTGGCCCTGAATCCTCGGGCAAGACAACCCTTGCGCTGCACATTGCTGCTGAGGCCCAAAAACAAGGGGGTATGGTGGCCTTTATTGATGCGGAGCACGCCTTAGATATATCATATGCGAGGAACCTTGGGGTGGATGTTGAAAGCCTCCTGGTCTCCCAGCCTGATACAGGCGAGCAGGCCCTCGACATTGCAGAAATTCTAGTTAGAAGTGGAGCAATCGATGCCTTAGTGATTGATTCTGTTGCGGCCTTGGTGCCGCGAGCTGAAATAGAGGGAGAGATGGGGGATCAGCATGTGGGCCTTCAGGCGAGGCTCATGAGCCAGGCCCTTCGAAAGCTCACCGGTACAATCAGTAAATCACACACATGTGTGGTATTTATAAATCAGATAAGAATGAAGATCGGGGTAATGTTCGGAAACCCCGAGACCACCACTGGAGGAAATGCACTCAAGTTTTACGCCACGCAACGCCTTGACATCAGGCGGATAGGGGCAATAAAGGAAGGGGACCAGGTGATTGGGAACAGGACCCGAGTAAAGGTGGTCAAGAATAAGATTGCGCCTCCTTTCAAGGAGGCCGAATTTGATATCGTATATGGAAGAGGAATTTCCAAAGAAGGGGACATACTGGACCTAGGTGTATCCATGGGTATAGTGGAGAAAAGTGGGTCATGGTATTCGTTTGGGGATGAGCGCATAGGCCAGGGACGCGAAAATGTTAAGCGTTTTTTGGCTGAGCATACTGATATAAGGGACAGAATTGCTGATCTTATTATGGAGAAAAGTGGGTTGAAATCATTGAGGGAAAGAAAAGGTGCCGAAGAGTAGAAGCCATGAATTTTCGCGAGATTAGAAAGACGTTTATCGAATACTTTAAGGACCGGGGGCATGAGGTAGTACCTAGCTCGTCACTGATCCCACACGACGACCCCAGTCTGTTGTTCACAAATGCGGGGATGGTGCAATTCAAAAAACTCTACCTTGGTGAAGAAAAGAGATCATATACTCGAGCTGTCACCTCTCAGAAGTGCATGAGAGCGGGCGGAAAGCACAATGATCTTGAAAATGTGGGATACACTGCTCGCCATCACACCTTCTTTGAGATGCTGGGCAACTTTTCCTTTGGGGACTACTTTAAAAGAGAGACGATTACCTGGGCATGGGATCTTCTCACAAATGGGTTTGGTCTGGCAAAAGATAAGCTTTACGTTTCAATATACAAAGACGACGATGAGGCATTTGAGATATGGCATAAGGAAATTGGTGTCCCTGAGGAGAGGATAGTAAGGCTTGGGGAGAAGGATAATTTCTGGGCTATGGGCGATACTGGGCCCTGTGGCCCATGTTCGGAGATTCTCATTGATCAAGGCGAAGAGCTGAGCTGTGGGAGGCCTGATTGTGCCCCAGGTTGTGACTGTGACCGGTATCTCGAAATTTGGAATCTTGTTTTCACACAATTTGATCGGCAGCCTGATGGAAGCCTTGTACCTTTGCCAAGTCCAAATATCGATACTGGCATGGGCTTGGAGCGAATTGCTGCAGTAGTTCAGGGGGTCAAGTCCAACTATGATACAGATCTTTTCAAAGATATCATCGGAGAGGTGGAGAGGCTCTCCGGAAAGAGTTACGGGCAAGAACAAAAGCAGGACATATCCTTTCGGGTGATTGCGGATCATTCGAGGGCTGCGGCATTCCTTATAGGAGACGGTGTTATGCCATCCAATGAGGGACGCGGTTACGTGCTTAGGCGGATCATCCGAAGGGCTGTTAGATATGGGCAAAACTTGGGCCTGCAGCCCCCCTTCCTAAACAAGGTTTGTACTAAGGTGATCCAGGTAATGGGGGAGGATTACCCCGAGCTTGTTACCTCCAAAGAGTTCATAGAAGGGGTGGTACGCAACGAGGAGAATCGATTCGCCGATACGCTCCGCTATGGTATAAGGGTACTGAACGAAGAAATCCAGGAATTAAAAGACAGAAAATCTACGATTATACCAGGAGACCTTGCCTTCAAACTATATGACACATACGGGCTTTCCTTGGATATTGTTCAGGATGTGGCTCGAGAGGAAGGTCTTATCGTAGACCTAGAGGGTTTCGATAGGGCCATGGAGCAGAGACGCAAATTGTCTCAGGCTTCATGGAAAGGAAGTGGAGAGGAAGATATTCCAGAGACCTACAAAAGGCTCTTTAGTGAAGGTTTTAAGACAGAATTTGTTGGATATGACACGCTATGCTCAGAGGGCAATATAGTGGCACTGGTATCCAATGGTGAGGAAACAGACACTGTTCGGGCTGGTGAGAGTGTGGAAGTTGTCCTGGACCGAAGCCCATTTTACGGTGAGTCAGGGGGTCAAGTGGGAGACAAGGGTATCATCAAGTCTGAACAAGGCATTGTAAGGATAGGTGATACCCAGAAGATTGCTCAGAACATAATTGTGCACAAGGGCGTGGTCCAGAAGGGTGAGATCAGGGTGGGCCAGAGTGTTACAGCAGAGGTTGATGAACAAAGGCGAAGGGCAACAGCGCTTAACCATTCTGCAACCCATCTTCTTCATGCAGCCTTGAGGGAGATCCTTGGAGAACATGTCAAACAGGCAGGTAGCTTGGTCTCGCCTGATAGGCTCCGTTTTGACTTTAGCCATTTTGCTCAGATCCCAATTGACACTTTACAAGAGGTGGAGCGGTGGGTAAATCGGCGCATTCGGGAAAATCTCCCTGTGACCATAACGGAAATGGATCGCGAAGAGGCATTGAAAACAGGGGCCATGGCCATATTTGAGGAGCGCTATGGTGAGCGAGTAAGGCTAGTATGTGTGGGGGAGGAGGTGAGCAAGGAACTATGTGGCGGAACCCATACGTCTCGGACCGGCGATATAGGCCTCTTTCGCATTATCAGTGAAGGATCGGTTGGTTCCAATCTACGACGGATTGAAGCGCTTACTGGTGAGGCGGCATTAGCATACGATCAGGCTCAGGACCGGCAGCTAAGGGAAATGGCAGAATTGTTGAAGGTTACCCCTGAACGCGTATTCGAACGGGTCAACACACTTGTGCAGGATCTAAAACAAAAGGAAAAAGACATAGAATCGCTGAGGGCCAAGCTTCTAACCAAGAAATCTGAAGATTTTATGTCTGAGGTGAGGGAGATCAATGGAGTGAAGGTCTTGGCCAAGGAGATTGAGGCGGACAGTCCCAAGGAGCTTAGGGAATCTGCTGATAGACTGAAGGACAAGATTCACTCCGGAGTTATTGTGCTAGGCTCAAAAAAGAACGGAAAAGCGATGCTCACCTGTGTGGTTACCAAAGATCTTTTGGACCGCTTCAAAGCAGGAGATTTCATACGGGTACTCTCAGAGATAGTAGGAGGAAAAGGAGGGGGTAGGCAGGACATGGCCCAGGGCGGTGGACCCAAGGCAGAGAAGTTGGGTGAGGCCCTAGAGCAGGCTTACAAGTTAGTGGCAGAGTCATAATTTATCAGTTGCCTTTTGCCCTTTTCTCTGCGAGCTTTTGCTCACAGAGGCTCAGGTATTTCAAGGCCTCATGATATTGGCCCAAGTCCGGATAATTGCGTAAGATGTAAAGGAACCTTCCCTTGGCTGCTTCGTATTTCTTGATCTTATAGTAGAATTTTCCTACATAGAGTTCGTGTTCTGCAAGTTCAATGTAACAGTCTCTTAGCCGTTTTTGAGCTAACCTCGCATACGTACCATCAGGGAACCTCCTTATCAGCCTTTCAAACTCTTCTTTGGCCTTAATAGTATGGGACTGATCCCTGTCAATGGTGCCTATTTGCCTAAAATGGCACATCCCTTTCTGATAGATCACATAAGGGATCCGAGGATTAGTGGGATGGAGTCTTTCAAATTCGTCATAGGCGTCATATGCCTCATCATAGGAGCCTTTCCCGAACATGGCATCAGCCAGTTTTAGCTCGGCCATTATGGCATACTTACTATAGGGATATCGGTCTCTTATCTTTTCAAAGGCATCGATTGCACTTTGGTAATGCCCTGCGGCCATGCTGTCCATGCCTCTTTCCATGAGCTGGCCAGGGGTCTCGGGTTCAGGCTCTCCAAACAGTCGATTGTAGAGGCTGCAGCTGCTTGGTGCCAGTCCAATGAGAACAGTGAGAAGGAGGAGAATGGCTAGTTGGCACGATCGATTCGTCATGATGGGTTTACCCACTTAAGCTATCTAGGTATTTTTCCGCAGAGAACGCTGCAGTAGCTCCTTCGCCCACGGCCGTTGATATTTGCCTCAAATTTTTAGATCGGATATCTCCAGCCGCAAATACCCCAGCCACTGAGGTTTCCATCTCGGCATTGGTTCTAATGAATCCGAGCTTATCAAGGTCTAAGATGCCCTTGAGCAGTTGGGTGTTTGGTTCATATCCAATGAACACGAAAATTCCCTGCACATTGAGGGTGCTAAGCTGGGAAGTCTTCACATTCTTGAGCTCCACAGCCTCAACTCCACTTTCCCCCAGTATTCGTTGGGGAATCGTGTCCCAGATAATTTCCACCTTATCATTGGCCATTACCCTTTCCTGAAGCACCTTTGTGGCCCTGAGCTGGTCGCGCCTGTGGATCAGATAAACGCGAGTGGCAAACTTGGTCAGGAATAAGGCCTCTTCAACAGCTGTGTCCCCTCCTCCTATTACAGCCACCTCCTGGTCTCTATAAAAGGGCCCGTCGCATGTGGCACAATAGGAAACCCCCCTGCCTGTGAGTTGGTCTTCTCCAGGAATTCCCAATTTTCGTGGGGTGGCGCCACAGGCCAGGATGACTGATTTGGCCTGCTCTTCGCCTTTGTCGGTTACAATCACCTTCAGATCAGGATCAAATCTGAACGATAAGACCTCTCTGATCTCAATGCTAAGGCCAAAGCCCTCAGTCTGCCTTTTCATCCTATCCATCAATTCAAAACCAGAAATGCCTTCAGGGAAACCCGGGTAGTTCTCTACAATATCCGTTAGCAATACCTGACCCCCAGGGGACATCTTCTCAAAAAGTACCACATTCAGTCTAGCCCTTGCTGCATAAAGTCCAGCAGTAAGTCCTGCCGGCCCAGCACCCACGATGATCAAGTCCCTCATCAGAACATCACCCCTCTAAAATAAAACCCCGCCTTTGCCTTAGGCCAAGCCGGGGCTGACATGGTCTATTTGGATAATGTGAATGCTACTGTCCGCAATAATCACAGAAGCTTCTTTAGTTCTTCCTCGATCGCGCTCTTTGGCTGAGCTCCCACTATGGTTTGAGCCACATTACCGTTCTTAAACA
>CAZDVV010000020.1:0-17760 GCA_964508875.1 uncultured Desulfobacteraceae bacterium
TAGTTGGCGCGAATATTGCGGGGTTTGTTAAGGTAGTGGATGCAATGATTGATCAAGGTCTGGTATAGCCATTTGAACAGGTAGTATTTGGGATTTACACAGCAAACATCAGGATTTTCTCTCTTGTGGTCAGGCCAAGATTAGTCAAGACGTGACAATTCAAGCGCTAGAAGCATAGGGAGATCACCATGTGCGGCATTGTGTGCTATGTGGGAACAAAGCAGGCAAAACCGATCCTGCTTAACGGTCTTAAACAGCTCGAATACAGGGGATATGACTCTGCGGGAATCGCAGTACAACGTGGTACCCAAGTGGCCAGATACCGGTCTATTGGAAAGATTGAAGACTTGGAGAGAAAGCTCCATAACGTAACCCTGCCAGGTACCACAGGAATAGCCCATACGAGATGGGCCACACATGGTGAGCCCTCTGAGCGCAATGCCCATCCCCATACTGATCAGGAAGGGAAAGTCTTTGTCATACACAATGGGATAATAGAAAACTTTCATTCTCTAAAGAAGAGACTTGAGAAAGAGGGTGTGACGTTTGACTCGGATACAGATACAGAGGTCCTTGCACATTTGATAGCCCTATATTTCGACGGAGACCTTGCCGAGGCTGTACGCAAGACAATGGGACAAGTGGAGGGCACGTTCGGTATCGCTGTTCTTCACAAAAATGTGCCTGACCAAATTGTGGTCGCCAGAAGGGGCAGCCCCCTTATCATTGGCATTAGCGAAGATGGACATTTTGCCGCCTCTGATGTCTCGGCAATGGTGAGATACACAGATAAGGTGGTACACGTTGAAGACAACGAACTGGCGGTTCTTACCAAAGATGACTTTTCAATATCAACCGCCCAGGCCAGAGCGGTGCAGCGTGATACAGAACGTGTTGAATGGAGTGCTGAAGACGCTGAACTGAACGGATTTCCCCATTACATGCTCAAAGAGATCTACGAGCAGCCCGAAACAATACGTAACGCCATGAGAGGAAGGATAGAGCTAGGTGAAGGGGTTCCAAAACTTGGGGGAATTGTTCCCGTATGGGACAAACTTAAAGAGTGTCGACATCTGGTCATAGTTGGATGTGGCACCTCTTATTATGCTGGGTGCGTTGGCAGATATGTATTTGAGAGGCTTACGGAAATAGATGTAGAGGTTGAGCTTGCTTCGGAATTCCGCTATCGCAAACTTAACTTCCCTACCAATACATTCATATTGGCATTGAGTCAATCAGGAGAGACTGCGGATACATTGGCAGCCATCAGAGAGGCGAAGAGAAAGGGGGCAAGTCTGCTTGGCATAGTGAATGTAGTGGGTAGCTCCATATCCCGAGAGACCGATGCTGGTGTTTATAACCATGCGGGCCCCGAAATAGGGGTAGCATCAACCAAAATCTTTACATCTCAACTGACAATACTGACCCTTCTTGCCCTACTCCTTGGAAGACATCAAAACCTTTCCCTTACCGAAGGAGTGACAGCCATCAGAGCACTTCAGAAACTCCCTGAGCAAGTGCAGCAAATCTTGGCCCAGGCCCACCACATAGAGGCGATCGCGGAGAAGTATTACAGGCACAATAACTGGCTTTTTCTGGGAAGGAAATACAATTTCCCGATTGCCATGGAAGGGGCTCTAAAGCTGAAAGAAATCTCTTATATTCACGCCGAAGGATACGCAGCCGGGGAGATGAAACATGGCCCAATTGCGCTGGTCAGTCCCGAGATGCCCACTGTGGCAATCGCACCAATGGATGAGATGTATGAAAAGATGCTTAGCAACATCCAGGAGATTAAAAGTCGCAAGGGGCCTGTCATAGCAATTGTGAGCCAAGGAGACGAAAAAGTAAGAGAATTGGCCGACGAGGTGATAGAAATACCTCATACATTAGACTACTTAAATCCCATTTTGGCGGTAGTCCCCTGTCAGCTCCTTGCGTACTATTCTGCGAGGTTTCTGGGTCGAGATATTGACAAACCTCGAAATCTGGCAAAGAGCGTCACAGTGGAGTAAGGCGTAGGATGATAAAGGCCTGGGTATTTAATCTCACCAGGTTAGTGGGAAAGATTGTGCTCTCCCCCTTTTTTCGCATCCATGCCCATGGACTTGAGCACATTCCAGACCAACAAGGGTTCATCCTTTTGGTAAAGCACCAGCGCTGGGAAGATATTCCGGTGCTGGGCCTTGCTGTCTCCAGGCCCCTGTACTATGTGGCTAAAAGAGAACTCTTTGAAAATAGAATCATCAACTGGTATCTAAGGTCGCTCGGAGGCGTGCCTTTAGATCGTGACAAACCTCTTCGTACCAAACAATCATTTAGAGAAATCCATGAAATTCTCCAATCAGGCAAGGGAATAGTAGTGTTCCCGGAAGGAACCTATTACAAAGACCAAATGGGACCATTGAGGATTGGAATGCTAAAATTCTTCTTGAAAAGATCAGACTCACCTTTTATTCCTGTTGGCATTGAGTACCGGCAAAATGGTTTGAAAACTGACGTGGATGTTCGTTTTGGCAAACCAATTTGGGCAAAGGGCTGCGGAAGCCATGAGGAATTCATGAATAAAGTGGCCAAGGCCATCGCATCTCTTTCAGGCCTGTATCCTCTTAGCGAAGACTCGGATGAAAGCACAGGGAGATATGTCTCTTTTATAGGAGGGAAGGGTAATAATGAGTGACTTACTGGGACAGATATTTTCACGTATTGACACGTATAGAGAGGAAGTAATCTCAATTCAAAGAGAGCTAACCTCTAGGGTTGCACTCGGACCAGATAACGGTGGAACAGGGGAGCACGACAAGGCCACTTATATAAGACAGCTACTGGAAAATCTTCAGCCTGATATTATTGAAGAGATAAATGCCCCTGATGAGAGGGCAAAGGAAGGATACCGTCCAAATCTAGTTGCCATCTGGGAAGGAGAAAAGGCTCTTGCAAAGCTATGGATACTTTCGCACTCCGATATTGTTCCTCCAGGTGATCTCTCATTGTGGACCCGTAACCCCTATGAGCTATGGATTGAAGGGGACAAAATTTTTGGCAGGGGAGTAGAAGATAACCAGCACGGGATAGTCAGTTCAATCTTGGCCGTGAAGGCCATTTTGGAAACAGGCCAAAAGCCCCGCAGGCCTTTCGCTCTTGCGGTCGTGGCAGACGAAGAAACGGGAAGCAAATACGGGCTCTGCTATCTTCTCGCCAACAGAAGAGATCTATTTGATGGGCAAGATTTGATAGTGGTACCTGATGGGGGCAATGAGACAGGTACAATGATAGAGGTGGCTGAAAAATCCATGCTATGGATACGTTTTACGCTTCTGGGTAAGCAATGCCATGCCAGCACACCTCATAAAGGAAAGAATGCCCTGGCGGCTACCGCAAGGCTAATAGTGGCCCTGGAAAGACTAAGAGAAGAATTCCATGATAAGGATGAACTGTTCAGCCCTCCAATATCCACCCTAGAGCCCACGAAGATAGAGGCCAATGTGGAGAATGTTAACACCATCCCAGGAAAGGGAATCTTTTATATGGACTGCAGAATCCTTCCTAGGTATCAGGTGGACACGGTTTTGCACAGGAGCAAGGAAATAGCTAAAAAGATAAGCAGTGATTTGGGGATACAGATTCTAGTGGAGCCAGTTTATAGGGAAGATGCTGCCCCCCCGACACCGGCCGAGGCCCCTGTTGTCAGGTCTCTTACCAAGGCCATTCGTACCGTTACCGGACGCGAGGCCAAACCCATGGGTATAGGCGGCGGTACTGTGGCAGCGTTTTTTCGCAAGGCCGGGTTGCCTGCTGCCGTGTGGTGCACGTCTCCAGACACGGCTCACCAGCCAAATGAGTATTGCATCATTTCCGACTTACTAACTGACGCCAAAGTGTTTGCGGCTATGGCCCTTGAAGAGGCGCAGTAAATCCCATGACGAGCCACATGACTTCTTGACCCTTTTTGCCAGGCCTGTAATACTGGCCTGAAACAAGAAGAAGTCCAGAGCGAAAAAGGTGGAAAGCAAAACATAACAATGCGCCCTAATTTGTACAGGGGGGGTGAGGACATGAGGATTTATCTAGTACAACATGGCAAACCTGAGCCTGGATAGTGGTCCCGGAACTTTTTTCTTCAAACTAATATTGTACTGGCCTTAGTTGCCCTTCTTGCCATTCTAAGAGGAGGGGAGAGGGTCTGTTCTGTCTGTCCTTATCCCCATAGGACTGAAAAGTTACAGGCCCATATACTGTCATCATTTCGGTTTGCTCCAGGGCCTCTTTGATATCTGCTGGCTCGGGTGAAAGCGCCCTGGAAACTGCATCGTTTATCACCTGCATGGCTGCATATGCCTGCGCAGCATGATAATCAGCCTCAATCCCATATTTGTCGGAAAATGCCTTAATAAACTCACCCACACCCGGATAAGGCGCGCTCGGGTGCCACAATGAAATCGTATAAATATTCTTACGGGCCACCTGGGCCTCCAGGAAGGTTAGGGGATTGAGAAACGGCTTTCCTTTGGCAACTATTAATTTCGGTGGGAGTTCCATCACTTCGCAAAGGGCAAGAATTCTGGTAGCTTCCAGATCCTTGGAGAAAACAAAGAGGAGATCAGGAGCCACCTCTTGGAGTCGACGGAAGTAAGCGGCATCATCAGGTTTTTCACTGGTAGCGTAGCTGACAATGTCGGTAATGAGTATTCTTGCTCTTCTGCAGACCTTCAAGATTTTCCTGGTCTCATATTCTCCAAACCGAGACTTTTCCCTTAGTATTGCGGCACGCCTCAGTCCTTTGCGCCTATTTAACAAGGCAGCAATGGTTTTCGTTTGCTCGCTTGAAGGCAAACATAGCCGAAAAATGTATTTCATGTCCATTTCAGTTATCCTATCTGCCGAGGCGGTAGTTATCAGAAATGGGATGCCTTTATCTTCCGCGAGAGCGGCAGCAGCAAATGTAGCTGAACTGCTACATCCTCCAATGATCGCTGACACACCCTCATCAATAAGCTGCTCCATGGCCTGCTTCGCCGTCTCTGGCTCTCCCATAGAATCCTCAAACATAAGAACTATTTCCTGATTAGTGGTAACCTCCTGAGATGTATTAATCTGCTCTTGTGCTAGTTCTACAGCCTTTTTTTCTAGGTCTCCAATGATCGCTAGTTTTCCATTTAGAGGTAGAAGCACACCTATGCGTATTTCCTGGGCGATTGCGGGAAAACCAAAAACAACAGAACCTAGTAATGCTGTTATGAGTACTATGATAAATATTTTCTTGTTGTTCAACATATTGCTCCTTGAAGCCACGTTAAAGTAATTCTATCTATATTAGTCCCTAAGACGCCAGATGGCAATTGCTTTGTACGCCAAAAGTATAAGCAAATAACTCGATTGGGATTGACGTATCTCTGTAGATACTTATATCCTATAAATTCATACATATAGGTGAGGCCGGCAATGAAAATCAAAAACACCCTGGGACTAGTACAGCAGCTATCAAGGAGACTGGAGCAATGACAATACATCATATTTGCGTCCCTAAAGGTGAAATGCAGGAAATATGGGTCCGCGAAATTCATGCAAGCGAAAGCACCTGCCTCTATCCCATGAGTTTTGCCTTTGACCTGCAACAGCTAAAGGGCTCCATTAAGGAAGTAGGCATTGTTAATCCACCCATTCTGAGATCTGAAAATGACCATTTCCGGATAATAACTGGGCTCAGAAGAATCATGGCCTCCCGAGATCTAGGTTTTGAAAAAATATGGTGTAGAATACTCAGGGCCGAGGACTTGGCGCCCAAAGACGCTCTCATGATCGCTCTTCATGAGAATTTGGCCTCTCGCCAATTTAACATCGTTGAGAAGGCATTGATTCTAAAACACCTCAGTCAACACTATTCAGCAGAGAAAATCTGCAACAATTTTATGAAGATTTTGGGACTTGCCAAGAGGATAGAGCTCTATCATTTATACAGGGATATTGAGCAGAAACTCAGTGTGTGTGTGAAGGAATCCTTGGCAAGAGGCGCTCTGCAATTGAAAACAGCCACTTTGTTGCTAACAATTAACCAGAAAGATGCTGATATTTTAGTATATTTAGGTAATAAACTGAAATTAAACATTAATCAATTTCATGAATTTATTGATATAACAATCGATTTATCACATATGCATGAAGAACCTGTACAGAAGATCTTGCTGCGCCCAGAAATCGTTGAGATAATTGATAATGATAAGATGAACATACCACAAAAATCTCATAAATTACTTGAGGTTTTAAGAGAAATCAGGTACCCCACTGTTGCTCAAGCGCAAAGAAGAATGAGGCAGAGGATAGAGAGCCTTCACTTACCCGACGCAGTGAGATTGACCTTGCCGTCTTTCCTGGAGTCTTCTGAGTATAAGCTCGAAGTCTTGTTCCAGGACGGAAAACAGCTTCAGAGACTGCTTAAAGATATCTTGAAAAAACCGGGATTAGAATCCATAAGATCCCCTTTGGCTGAAGTCATGAAACCTGAACCAATCCGTGAACCCAATGAAATATAATATCAAAGAAGTATATGTTGATCCGTCGGTACGCAATTTACCCTTTGTGGTGAAGGCGATCCGACGTCTTGGAAAGGAGTACGGGCGAGAGGGCGTCTGTTCTGGAGATTTATCACTTGGAGAAAAAGAGGATCTCCTGGCTAAAGACAGGGTTTATTTTGTTTCGTATCCTGGTGAGGTTCTGAAGCCTTGCCCGGGCACTACCGAGCACATTTGTTGCGGGTATCAAATCCTCAACATTGGCACCAATTGCCCAATGGATTGCAGCTATTGCATACTTCAGTCCTATTTTAATCAACCGGGGGTAAGGATATTCGGCAACATTGAACAAAGACTTCAAGATGTATTTGGAGTTATTGACGCGTTCAATGATCGCATATTCAGGGTAGGCACCGGCGAGTTCACTGACAGCTTGGCGCTTGATCCAGTCGTTGGATGGACAGAACTACTTGTTCCAGAATTTTCCAGAAGACGTAACGCTGTCCTGGAGCTAAAGACCAAGACGGATCATGTTGAACGTCTGTTAAGGATTGGGGTTAGGGATAGAATAATTGTGTCTTGGTCACTAAACGCTGCAGAAATTGTCTTCCACGAGGAACATGGGGCAGCCAGCTTGAAGAAAAGGCTAGAGGCTGCCAGGAGATGTCAAGAAGAAGGCTATGTCCTTGGTTTTCATTTTGACCCCCTCATTTATTACCCTGCATGGAAAGAAGGCTACCTAAGGACCCTGGAGATGATGGACAAGCTTCTGGAGCCCAAAGGAATTATTTGGATAAGTCTGGGGTCTTTTAGATTTATGCCTCAACTGAAGTACATAATTTGGAGAAGGCACCCTCGTTCCATTGTGACAAAAGGGGAATTTATTCCCGGTAGAGATGGAAAAATGCGTTATTTTAAGCCAATACGGGTGGAACTCTATTCCTTTATGAGGGAGCAACTCGAGCAATGGTCACAGGATCTCGGTTTGTATTTGTGTATGGAATCCCCTGATATTTGGGAAACATCAATGGGCTGGAATCCAGGAAATACTGAAAGCTTATCGGTATACTTAGATGAGCGGGTAAGGAAAATTTTTGGCTAGCTTTAATAGTGCGCATGTGGTAGATATTAAATTTTGATTAAAACAGTGGAGGAAAATCATGACACTTAAAGAAAAAGTTGAAAGTGCGTTGGCTAAAGTCAGGCCATCCCTACAGGCCGATGGCGGCGATGTACAACTGGTGGACGTTGGAGAGGACGGAATTGTCAAGGTGCGTCTCACTGGAGCATGCGGTGGCTGCCCAATGTCTCAGATGACCCTCAAGATGGGTATTGAGCGGATCCTAAAGCAAAATATCCCAGAAATTCAAGCTGTTGAATCTGTTTGACGGCCCCGATCAAAGTGACGTACTGAAGAGAGGGGCTTTCGGGGTTGTATGGTCAATTTCTGCTATAATCCCAAATTGAAAAGGAGGTATAAAAAAGACATGGAAATCAAGAGAATCGGTGTTGTAGGAGCGGGAACCATGGGCAATGGTATTGCGCAGGTCGCGGCCCAGATTGGTTGTGAAGTGGTAATGAGGGACATAGAAGATGCTTATGTTGAAAGGGGAATGAAAAACATAGAAAAGTTCCTCAGTAAGAGCGTAGAAAAGGGTAAGCTGGACTCCTCTGAAAAGGATGCGATCCTGGGCAGAATTAAGGGCACCACAGACATGTCAGATTTGAAAGACGTGGATTTTGTGGTGGAGGCCGTCATTGAAGATCTGGATCTCAAAAAACAGGTATTTAAAGAACTTGATGAACTTTGCCGCCCAGAGGTTATTTTGGCCACCAATACTTCATCCATGTCCATCACAGAAATAGCTGCTGCGACATCCAGACCTGACAAGGTGTGCGGCATGCATTTCTTCAATCCTGTTCCTCTAATGCGTTTGGTTGAGGTTATTAGAGGATATTTTACCAGTGATGAAACTGTGGCCACAACCACCGAGCTCGCGAAAAAGATGGGAAAGATCACAGTGGAGGTGAAGAAAGACTCCCCAGGGTTTATCGTGAATCGGATCATGATTCCCCACATGATTGAGGCCATAAAGATCGTTGAGGAAGGGATCGCCAGCATCGAGGACGTGGATACTGCTGTGAAAAATGGCCTCAATTACCCAATGGGCCCATTTGAACTCATGGACCTTACCGGAATTGACATTGCCTACTTTGTTACAGAGTACTTCTATAAAGAGCTCAACAAAGAGTCCAAATGGGTATCTCCTAATCTCCTCAAGACCATGATAAGAGCAGGTAGACTGGGAAGGAAAACGGGCGGCGGCTGGTATGATTACAGCAAATAGTCCAATTTGACCCCTCAAGCACTTTGAACAAACAGGATAAAGAAAGGCAGCCAACAAAGGCTGCCTTCTTTATTTGAAAGGAGGAGAAGAGGGTTATTTGTTTTTATGCCGCATTTTTTTTCTCATCTTTCTGTATTTGTGTTTTCGGATCTTTTTTCTGCGTTTTTTGACGACACTACTCATTCAGAAATCGCCTCCAAAAAAGAGATTGGCTCTTTTACTATCTAATCAAGGTCTTTGTCAAGAAAAAATAATAAAACACAGCTTCAACGTTGTGAGAAAACTAGATTCTCGGCTAAGCAGGAATGACGTCCGTGGGCTTGCAATAAATGGGAATGGAGAAATTGTAGTTTACATAATATATCTTATCAGACACAAAAGTGTTATACAATCTTTGCCCTTCAATACAGATCACTAGCAGTTCCTCAGCTCTCTGCCCTTTTTCTGGTATAAAAGACGGTCGGCCTGGGACAGGATATCTTCTGGCTGCATTCCCTTTTCAAAGCTGGCACAACCAAAGCTCGCATTAACCTCACATTCAGCCTCTATAGCATTCTGTATCCTTTGGGCTATGTGCCTTGCTACATCAAGATCCGCGTCTATTAAGATGACCGCAAATTCATCTCCACCGTAACGGTACCCGGTATCCACATTTTCCCTGATGCAAGTTCTAATTATTCTCCCCACCTTCTGCAGGAGTTCGTCCCCCATCAGGTGGCCATAAGTGTCGTTGTACGTCTTAAAGTTATCCAAATCCAATAGGATGACAGACAAGGGATGATTCTGCCTTGCAGCCCGCTGAGTTTCCTCTCTGAGGCGTGTATAAAAGTGGCGCTGGTTATAGAGGCCCGTAAGGGAATCGGTTATGGACAGGCGATTGAGCTCCCTTCTTATATTTCTTTCTACTATTGCTCGCTTCACCTTGGCCTCTAGCTCCTCCATGCCAAAGGGTTTATTTATGAAATCTGTGGCACCAGCATTAATTACATCTATGTATTTGTAATCCTTGGAGTAAGCGGTCATAGCTATAATGGAGGTGTCTGGGTATCTGTTCCTGACCTTTTGAATCAGTTCAAGGCCGTCCATTTCCGGCATATTGATGTCCGTGATGACAAATGTAACGTCCTTGTGCTCCAGTTCGTTCAACGCCTGAGCCCCACTTTCGGCAGAAAGGGCAGTAAAACCCAGATGGTTCAGCATGTCAGCAAGGGAGTCTCTGACGCTTTTTTCGTCATCGACCACCAGTATTACCTCGTCAGCATAATTTACCTGCTCTGGATTAGTTTGGATGGGGTCCACGTGTAACTTGCTCGACTCCATAAGGGACTTCCCATGCTTCATATGGCCTACCGTAAAAGTTCTCCCAGTAACGAGTTTTGATAAGCTTTGTTAATTTTCACTTTAACTATATTACCTAATATTTTGGATTCTGGCCTAAAGTTTACTACCTTATTTGTTGGTGTCCGACCGGAGAGCTTATCTCCCTTGGCGCTGCGCCCTTCTACCAAGACCTCAACTGTTTTTCCCTCGAGGGCACGGTTTTTCTTGAGTGTAATCTGCTTTTGGATTTCCTGTAAAATGCATAGTCTTTCCGATTTCTCTTCTTCGGGTACTTTGCCCTCAAAGCTTGCTGCGAGTGTACCTTTTCTATCCGAATATTTAAAGGAAAAAAGTGAATCGAATTCAACTGTTTTGATCAAATCCAAGGTCATCTCAAAATCCTGTTTTGTTTCACCTGGAAAGCCCACCATAACGTCGCTACTCAAGGCAATATCAGGTCTGATCTGCCGCAGTCTGTCCACAAGACCTAAATACTCCTCGCGTGTATATTTCCTGTTCATCATTTTCAATACCCGATTTGAGCCAGCCTGAAATGGTAGGTGAATGTGTGGGCACAGATTATCGAGTTCCCCGAAGCAGGCAATGAGTTGTGGAGAAACATCTTTTGGGTGTGAGGTTGTAAACCTTAATCGCTTTAGGCCAGGAATCCTTGACACTTCTCTGAGCAAAGACGGGAAATCCCAGTAACTACCATCTGTGGCCCATCTGTATGAATTAACGTTTTGCCCCAAGAGCGTGATCTCCTTTACTCCCTGGTCAACTAAGCTCCTTGCTTCTTCAAGTATCTCAAAAGGAGGCCTAGAGGCCTCTCTCCCTCTTACATATGGTACGATGCAATAAGTGCAAAAATTATCGCATCCCTGCATGATAGTTATGAAGGCAGTAACCTTGCCTTCATAATATCCATCGAGTATTTTTGCCTCAGGGGGAGGCGCCTTAAGCGCTGTAGCTACAATGCCTCTCTCTCCCTTGGCAACCCTGGTCAATATGTCAATAACGTCTTGGATCTGTCTGGGGCCTGCTACAAAATCAATTGCCGGAAACCTTTTTAGGATTTCTGGGCCTTCCTGTTGGGCCAAACACCCAAGTACACCAAAAATAAGATTCGGTTTTCGCTTTTTGATCTGAGAGATCCTACCGATATAAGTCGCAGCCTTGTGTTCTGGTTTGGCCCTGACAGTACAGGTATTCAAAAGAACGACATCGGCCTCCCTTGCATTGTCCACAGGAGACATGCCCATGGCCATGAGCCTTTGTGCCAAGTAGTCGGAATCATAAACATTCATCTGGCAGCCCATGGTTTTTATATAAAATGTTTCGGTCAAAATTCCGTTCATGTTTAACATTTTGCCGCATTTGTAAAAAATATTGACAATCCTTCTGCTCTGAGTGACTCTAGAAGCGATATTACTAGCTCCTGACAACCTGGTGCAATGTACACCTCAATCAGGGCCTTTTTGGGATCAATGGTCCGTACTAGCGCCATTCCGTCGTAAGACTCCAGGGTCGTACGTATGTAGTTTATCTCCCCCGTGCCAACCTTGAGCACCAGTTTTTCGCACTCTGACCGCATATATTCATCAATAGCTTTTTTTAAATGTGGTGCCTCCCCACATCAGTTTGGTCCTCAGGACCTCAAAAAAATTATACTCTGGTGGTTTCAATAACACAATTCTCTCATCTGATTTGAAAATGCTCACCTTATCCCCGTAATTAAAATTAAACCCCACTTGTCCATCAAAGGTCAGTATGGCTGTCCCCTCCGCCTTTTTTCCGAGCTCAATGGTTATGATAGAAGATTCCGGTACCAGCAGAGGCCTGTTGGTCAGTGTGAAGGGGCATATGGGAGTCAAAACAAAGGTCTCCATGGTGGGATATAGAATGGGCCCACCAGCAGAAAGGTTATAGGCAGTAGATCCGGTCGGCGTGGATATGATCAGCCCGTCCGCCCTAAATGTGGTGAGGAATGTGCCATTGATCGAAACATTTAGGTCAATTATTCTGGCAAGCGTCCTCTTGTTTACTACAACATCATTAAGAACATGAAAGCAACATACTTCCCTTTCGTCTCTGATAACCCGTGCCTGAAGCATAATTCTGGGCTCTCTTGTTAGTTTCTCCTCCAACATCATCTCAACTGCAGGATAAAGCCCGGATAGCGGAATGCCAGTGAGAAATCCTAACCCTCCCAAATTCACACCCAGCAGGGGCACGCCAAAGCGGCCAATGCGCCTGGCAGCTCCAAGTAGGGTCCCATCCCCTCCAAGCACAATCGCCCAATCAGGCCTTTGCTCTGGGACAGGGCAATGGATTTCTTGATCAAATGATGAAACAGATTCCATTTGTTCCACCGTTGCCTCAATCCCTCGTCCCTCAAGCCATTTTTTTAGCCTAAGCGCCTCTTGTCTGGCCTTTTCATTATCATGTTTATGCACGATCCCAACAAAAGGTTGTCTTTCCATGAGTCAGCTCCTGGGAACATGTACCGAAATTTTTATAGAAACAAGGGCACAACCTCAAACCTGCTTACATCAATTATTCCAAGGTCAGTAAGCCTGATCTCTGGGATAACTGGGAGTGCTAAGAACGACAAGGCCATAAATGGATCCTTAAGAGGGCAGCCGAGGGACCTTGAGGCTTCTCCAAGCCGACTAAGCTTAGCCACCACTTCATCCAACTTGAGATCAGACATGAGACCCGCTATTGGAAGGGGCAGCTTTTCTATGACTTGGCCTCCGGCGGCTACAATGATTCCTCCTCCCATATCTTTGATTCCGTTTATGGCGGTGGCAATGTCCACAGCATCTACGCCCACAGCCACTATGTTGTGCGAGTCATGTGCAACAGAGGAGGCAATTGCCCCACCTTCCAATTTAAACCCTCGCACTAGACCAAGCCCAACTCTACCGCTTCCCGTGTACCGTTCTGTTACAGCTATTTTCAGTATATCCCTTCTTGTGTCCGATGGGAACTCACCTCGCCGCCCTTGGATCTCCTCAACCGCTGCCCTTGTTAGGATTTGCCCTTCAATCAGTTCTATTATTCTCGCCCTCTTTTTCCCTTCACAGGGTATCTTCAGATCATCAGAGTTAATTGTTGGCACACGCATGATCTTGAGAGATCCTGGCGATGGCATCTCTTTCTCTGCTATTGGTTCCAGTGGCTGGCCGTTGGCAACGACCATTTTTCCATTCTTTACGACACCCCATACATCAAAATTTGCTAAGTCACTAAAGATAACAATATCTGCTCGATACCCTGGGCTAACAGCTCCCCTATCGTAAAGACGAAAAAAGCTGGCAGGGTTAATGGTCGCCAATCTAATGGCCAGTAAAGGTTCCATTCCCGAAGAAACCGCTTTTCTCAAGATCCCGTTCATATGCCCATTAGACCGTATGTCCTGAGGATGGAGATCATCTGAGACAAAGCAGAATCGTGAGGCAGTCTCATGGCTCACTAACGGGGCTAGTTGAGCAAGACTTTTTGCGAGGGTTCCTTCCCTGATCATGATGGTCATTCCTGCCCTTAACTTCTCTAATGCCTCTTGGCGAGTGGTGCACTCATGATCCGATCTTATGCCCACGCTGACATATGCCTGAAGCGCCTCTCCGCTGAGCCCTGGTGCATGGCCATCAATTACCCTATCAGAGAAAATTTGTATCTTACCCATTATATCTTCGGCACCTTCAACCACGGCTGGATAATTCATTACCTCTGCTAGCCCCAAAATCCTCGGATTGCAGGCCAGTCTTTTGAGCTCATCATGTCCCAATCTTGCTCCAGAGGTTTCAAGATGTGATGCAGGGACACACGAAGGGGCAACAAAAAGGGCGTCAAATGGGATATTGGCAGTTTCACTCATCATGAAATCAATTCCTTCAAGGCCTGCCACATTGGCTATCTCATGGGGGTCAGCAATAATGGTGGTAGTCCCACATACCAAAAGAGAATCTGCAAGAACCCTTGGGTGTAGCATGCTGCTTTCCATATGTATGTGTGCGTCAATGAGCCCAGGACACACAAACATGCCATCCACTTGCACGACTGAGTTCCCATCATAATTCTCCCCCACAGCCGCAATGACTCCCCCACATATCGCAACATCCGCCTCAATAACCTCATGAGTGAAAATATTGATTAGGCGGCCACCCTTGAGAACCATATCCGCGGGGCGTCTCCTTGTTGCCACTTTTATTCGCTCACTTAAGTCTTCCATTGTCCCATACTGCTTAATACGTTAGTTATTTGATTCCTTCCATGACATCCGCCAAAATAAGCCATTTATCTGGGTCTGATTTCGAGGTTTCCACATGAAGATATCTCAGCCTTAGTAAAGGGAATCTCTTTTTTAGTGCCTCAATATCCACAGGCTCAAATGCCTTCAAGTTATTGTAGTATGCCTGTTCGCTAATGGCGTTAGACTCATAATTATCAGGCGTACGTTTGGATATCCTTTCAAGGGCCACCTGAGTTGTGCAATCCGTGTGAATCATGATTAAAGGTCTCCCATATCTGCTAGCTATCTCAGCTGCCCTTTCTCGCGATGACTTTTTGATAAATGTTGCATCCAGTATCACGCCTTTTTCACTGCAAGCAATCTCTTCTGCCCTCTGAAACATCACCTCATAGATTCTCTGCCTTTTCTCTATATCGGATGCCACCTTTTCATCAAAGATGTCTTCGTCCTTGAGGACTTCTTTGCGGATGAGATCTGTCCTTAGGTGTTT
This sequence comes from uncultured Desulfobacteraceae bacterium, assembly GCA_964508875.1. GTDB lineage: Bacteria > Desulfobacterota > DSM-4660 > Desulfatiglandales > Desulfatiglandaceae > B111-G9. The sequence goes on from CAZDVV010000020.1 coordinate 14,926, forward strand.
GTAGCCGTGGCGCTCCGCAATCAGGGTAGCAGCCCATGTCTTGCATGTGGCAGGAAGCCCACACATGACAACGATAGCGCTTTTGGGAAAATCTGCCTCCACAATCTCTAGGAAGGATTTCTGTGGCCTACTGCTCGACATAACTCAAGGCTAGGTGAAAATACTTTCTGGCAGTGGCAATTGCATTTTGCTTTTCTTCGGGACGAATGTGCGGATCATCCAACTGGAAGCTATTGACCTTTCCCCTCACAAAGGCCCTGTAGACCTTGTAGAAAGTCAACAGTTTTTCCACATCTCCTTCCGAGGCCTCATTCTTGTAACAGCGCCAAAGGAAGTCAGCCTGCTCATGACCTCCATGAAATTCTAAATCCATTAACAAAAAAGAGATATCAGCCAGTTGATCTGCGTACCGGAAACGATCATTAAATTCTATGCAATCAAATATCGAGATCCTTTCCCCCTCGAAACAAATGTGCTCCATGTGAAGGTCGCCATGGCCGTCTCTCACTTTCCCTTGTCCTATTCTTTCCAAAAATATATCTTCATTATGGGCGTAAAAATCCTCTGTCCACTTCTTAATGGACTCCAATACCTCTCTCTCTATGCTAATCCCTACGTAAGGCTCCACCTGCGAAAAGTTTTCATCTGTATTAACCTTAAATCTTTCAGGCCTTCCAAATTCATCAATATCTGGACCAGTTTCGGCCCGATTATGGAACTCCGCCAGCACCCTTGCAAGGTGACGGAGATGAGATTCGCCAAGATCACCCTTGCGAAAAAGGTTCTTCATTAAGCCCTCTTCAGATATCCGTCGCATCTTTACTGCATAGTCAACTAGCTCTACGCCAGAGACTGAGTTGCCCCCCTGCTCTATCCTATAGTGGTTCCCATCAAAGGTTACGATGAGAAGATCCAGGTAAATATCCTGGGCCAACCTACTGTTCAACTCAATTTCTCTTTGGCAATAGTATCTTCTCTTATCCAATGTGGAAAAATCCAAGAAACCAAAATTCACAGGTTTTTTTATCTTATATACAAATTTGTCAGCAACAAACACCAAGGATATATGGGTTTGCACGAGCCGTATGCTACCCGTAGGATCTGGTAGGTTCTCTGGAATTAATAGGTCATTAATAAGGCTAGACAATTCATCACCTCGTCACTAATGCTGACTTTAAATTTCAAAAAAACTCAAACTGTTCTACCACATAAGAAGGAATATCCACTGTCCCGATTTTGACAGGATTTTGATGACAATCGGATCCGCCTGTAACCACGAGCCCGTGCTCAATGGCAAAGGCGCGGTAAGCCTTACTAGTATACGCGTCATGCCTGCTGTGCCAACACTCAAGCCCATCCAGAAACTCAAGCATGTCATTTTCTATGATCCGGAGCTGCTCTGAAACATCGGGGGTCAACATGGCCAAAGAGGTACCATGAGGGTCATTCCCATGGGCAAGAACTGCCTTTCCCCCGGCCCCCCGAATTAGAGAGGAGGCCTCCTCGAGCCCCAAGGGGAGCTTGGGCACATCACAACGAACGAGGTATTTGTCAAAGGCCTCTTGGACATCTCTGACCAGCCCTTTCTTCACCAGATATCTTGCGATGTGTGGCCTGCCAAAGGCGCCATCCACACTTTCCTGAATTGCGGCCAAATCATCTTCGTTCAAAGGTTCGATTCCCTCTTTGTAAAGCTCTCTATTCACTCGCTCAAGTATAAGACGTGCCCTTGTGTTCCTGTATTCCTGTAACTCTAACGTCTTGGCTTTAAGCACCCTGTTTTCAGGGTCACATCCATATCCTAGTAAATCAAGAGAGATGGGCTTTCCCTTTCTCCAAAGAGCGGAAGAAAACCTGATGTTGAGCTCAATGCCCGTGAGGTAATGAATCCCGTAGTCCTTTGCAAGGGCAATTGCACGCTGTTGGCATTCAATGGAATCGTGATCCGTAATGGAAAGGAAATTCACTCCCCTCTTGTGGGCTATTTGAAAGATATCGTTGAGGGAGAGCCTTCCATCAGAGCAGTCCCTGGAGTGTACATGAAGGTCAATTTTCATAGTCCTTGATAAGATCGTAGCCCATCTCAAGGGCCCTATAATTTGATTCCAGTTTTTCCTGGGGAAAAATATCCTTAAGCACGGCCTTGATATCTTGGGTTGAGATGGGAAAAGAATCAATTGCACATAGGGCACCCAGCATTACCATGTTAAGGATGATAGGCCCCCCAAGCTCTATTGCTATCTGAGTTGCTTCAAGCCAATATAGTTGTCTCCCACATTGGCCCAGCACCTCTTTGATCCAGCTCGTTTCCGGATACTCCACATCTCCGGCAATAACATTTGGAGGGTGAATCGGTCGGGAATTCACAATAAACAGGGTACTATCGTTGGCGTATTCCCGTGTGATTCTAAGGGCCTCCAAGGGTTCAAGTCCTACGACAATGTCCACCTTATTAGGGGGAATAAGAGGGCTATATTTGGACTTGCCGAAAAATCGTACATGGCTCATGACCGCGCCCCCCCTTTGGGAAAGCCCAAAGGTCTCCCCTATGCTGACATGGAGACCCCTGTGAACAGCAGCATTGCCTAATATCTGGGAGGCAAGAACATTGCCCTGCCCCCCTACACCGGTAATGATCACATTCAAATCCATGTAACACTCCTATTTCAGATTCTTACGAGCCTCCTTACAAATTCTCCAATCGAATGCCAAATGTCAAATGACCAATGTCAAATAAGGTCAAATTCTCAAAGAAAAACTTCAAACATAGATAATCTAGTTAACACATAAGAAACTCCCATTTTTGTCATTAATGACATTTGAAACTTGGAATTC
>CAZDVV010000020.1:17860-22008 GCA_964508875.1 uncultured Desulfobacteraceae bacterium
TTTGGCATTTGTCATTTTATTTTGCGAACCATTAATGCTGAATGTATTGTGCACCCGTAGTTCATTTGGTCTCCTGCTTGGTATATTCAGTTTTGGCCTCTTTTCTTATTGCTCCCTGCGGACATATCTCTGCACATATTCCGCATCCAACACAAATCACCTGATCGATCACTGCCTTTCTCGCCTTTTTGTCCCAGATGAGCCCTGGGCACCTGAAAATGCGCGTGCAGTACCGCCCACATCCACATTCCTCTCCCAAACAAACTGATTGGTCCACATACATGCGATATGGAAACCCACCTTCCCTTCCCTGGACAAGGGCACACTTTCTGCGAAGAACTATAACCCTTGGCCCCCGCTTTTGCATGAGCTCGTAGAGGCGTCGAGCTGTTTCTTTCATCTCATAAGGATCGGCTACGTGCACTTCTAGTCCCATGGACTGACACAGCGTCACAACATCTACTGGTTGGGTCGGCTCACCCATAGCTGTTTTTCCAGTGCCGGGATGAGGCTGGAAACCTGTCATAGCAGTGGCGCTGTTGTCCAGTACTACAAGAAGTATGTCAGCATTATTGAATTTGGCATTGATGAGAGCCGGTATGGTGGCATGGTAGAAGGTGGAATCCCCGCAAACAGTTATTACAGGCTGATCGAAACCAAACTCTTGCAGCTTTCCATACCCGCAGGCAATACCTGAGCCCGATCCCATTGCGTGGACTGATTTGAGCTGATTGAAGCCAGTGGGCCATAAGGCCATGCTATAGCATCCTATGTCTCCTGACACAAACCCTTCCCTGTCATCCCAGGCCAAGGCAGTTTTGATGGCATAGAAGCTCCCCCTGTGAGGACATCCAGGACAAAAACCAAATTCCCTTGGAGGAATCTTGCCCTGGGTGAGGGACCCCACCTTGCCTCTGAAGGCATCCTCCTCCCATGCTATGCCAAATTGCCTGCCGAGGAAATTCAGCAGATGGGAAGGAGTCAACTCACCGCACAGAGGTAAGTCTCCACTCCTCTTCCCGTGAAAAGATTTGAGCCCTACTTCCTGGGCATTTTCTGCGGCTAATGCCAATATATGGGTTTCAATGAACGGATCCACATCTTCTGCGAACAGTATCCTTTCACACCTCTTCAGGTGGTCAAGGATAAGCCTCTTAGGCAATGGCCACGTAGTGCCAAGCTTCAAAACCCCGACTCGATTTGACAGGCCCAAAATATCAGTGGCGTCAAGTGCATAATTTATAGCGCAGCCAGAGCCAATCACCAGAAGTTCTGGATGTTCCGGTCCTGTATAGGTATTGAAGGAAGATTTCTCAAAAAGTTTTTCGGCTTTTGTAAGTTTCCGATGTCGTGCCTCATGCTTGGCTATTATTGGGAAGGTGTGGAATGGTGAGTGGGTGTCGAAATGGGGAGTGGTATTGAATTCAGGCAATGGCCCAACTCGTACATCGGCTCTTGAATGGGAGAGGCGAGACACACTGCGAATCATAACTATATTCCCAATAATCTCTGACAATTCAAATGCCCATCGTGTCATATCAAGAGCCTCTTGTGGGGAAAATGGCTCCAGCAACGGAATATCAGAAAGCGGTGCAAACGCCCGGGCATCCTCCTCATTGGTGCTTGATATGCCCCCAGGGTCATCGCAAGAGATCAAAACCAGCCCCCCCTTGGTGCCTGAGAGGCTCAAATTGGTAAGAAAATCCGAGACAACATTAACACCATTTTGTTTCATACTGGCGAGTGCCCTGCACCCAGCAAATGAGGCGCCAGCGGCAGCCTCTAGAGCCACTTTCTCATTAACTGACCACTCCACATATATGGGCAAGTGTTTAGAGGCCTTGGCCAGGGTCTCGATTATCTCAGACGACGGGTTCCCGGGGTATCCTGCCGCAAATATAATCCCTGCTTCCAGTGCACCCCTTGCAATTGCCTCATTTGCCTGGAGTAACATCGTAACTCCGCCTGATTTCTCATCGATCTTATTCATAATTTGCCTCTTCTCTTGCCCTAACAGCCCTTTTTTTCTTGTTGGAGGCAGCCTCACTCAAGTGATCAAGATTGGCTTTGGGTATCTCCTTATGTTCGAGCACGCCTTGGTCCAGTGCCATCTCAAAGAGCTCCAGCCCTTTATCTGTTCTGACAATAACAGTATTCCACTGCTCATCTCCTTCAAGTGTACCCACGGAAATATCTGCGAACTCAGCAGTCATATCTTCACACAGCATGCATCCCGGCTGGACTAGTTCCCTTACTTCAGTCAGAGGAAACTCCATGCTTTTATCCCCAGCTTCCACCACAAAGATTTCAGAGGGTGGAGGAGGGATATCATATCTTTTAGGTTGGTCCCTCACACCTTTTGTTTCCAGATAGGTCCTAAGGGCCCTGTAATCCAATGCCCAAGTGCAAAAAAGACCTAATCTTAAAGCCACCCGAGCCGCCCTTACCTTTCCGTCTGGTTCAGACATGGCCATTTTGCTTAAGGCCTCCATCTGGCACGGAAGGCCCACGAAAGCCAAAGCATCCTTGCCCTCTTTTATGGCGAGATTCAGTTGTCCAAAGGAGGCCGAAGCAGTGTATCGGGATCCCATGCAATTTAGAACGCTCTCTCTATCACTTCCCACCACTCCTTGAGGGAAAAGGTTCTCGCCCTTGTCAGTGAGCACTGCAGCACTGATGATCCCTTTGTCCATAGCAAAGAGTGTGAGAGAGGTGATTACCCCGCCATACTGAGCCCCAGCCCGTATTCTTTGATCAGTACTTCTCGCAGCGACGATCCTTTGGTAAGGGCCTAATGGACCGCCAGGATCTTTACTCCCGTAAGTAATTTCATAAAGAGATGAGCGCTCATAAGGCATACGAGGGCAGACCTGCACACAACGCCACGTGGAGGCATCGCAGCCATCGCTTACGATCACTTTGCCATCGTAGTAATGAAAATACGGGCACAGACCTACACAGGCTCCACACCGCACGCATATACCAGCCTTTATTACCTCGTCAACTAATCTGGATTGTCCTTCCAAAGGACTGGTTTCCACAGACATCCTAGCTCCTCCCCTACAGGGTCCTACTTTGTAATTTTGCTCTGGATTGAGGTAATTCCTCTCGGGTGAGCTAACCCTCAAGGCGCTCTGTCCTGCCTAAAATGCCAGACCAATTAATTGAAGGTGAATAACTTCTAACCTATCACTGTAAGGGGGGTCAAGTTGAAAAGAGTAAGGGCAGAAGGGAGGCCGTAGAAAGGGCGAGACATCTTATTAGGCGTCATCTTACGCATCATCGGTTCGGGCGGTAGACTCCTTTTTGTAAAGCCTATAATAGTGGAACACCTTCTTCACATAGTATCTCGTTGCCCCTATGGGAGGAACGCCCCGGTACCTTCTAACCTTGGTACTACCTGCGTTGTAAGCAGCCAGAGCAAGCCTAACATCTCCACCAAACCGGCGCAAAAGCCTTTTGAAGTATCTTACCCCGGCCTCTACATTGTCTTCAGGATCAAAAAGCTCCTTGACTCCGAGTTCCTGGGCTGTACTAGGCATCAATTGCATAAGCCCTATAGCGCCCTTTTTAGACACCGCCCTGGGATTATAACCAGATTCGGCCATAATAATGGCCTTAATCAGAGCGGGGTCAACATTATACCTAGTGGCTACCTCTTCAATAATAATATGTAGTCGTTCCCTTGAACTTGGCTTTTCTCCAGATCCCTGTGAGGCCTCTTGGGGGGGCTTCGCAATTGACTTCTCAGCAGGCTTAGGTTGCGTATCCCCGGCCTTTTGCATCTCTAAGTCAAGGGCTTGTTGTCTATGTTGTTGAATTAGACCAGTTAATTGAACTGAGTCCTGGATTGTCGACAAGCTAGAGATTTGATTATTATATGATTCCTGGAGAGGCAAAGGCGTGATGTCGGATATCAAACTGGTGGGAAATACCAGAATCGTGCATACCAAAAGGCCACGCAAAAAGGCGCTTGGGAGAACCCATATGTGTGGTTTGTCCGCTAAGTCTCCTTCCATCATCTTACCCCTCAATCCCCTTTTATTTATTTTAGTTATCTCCAGCATTTTGTCAACAAACCTTGTTATTTTATATCTAGTAGCACTCTTTATGCCATGCAGAGTCATAAAAAATAACCATCTAACCAA
>CAZDVV010000021.1:0-9614 GCA_964508875.1 uncultured Desulfobacteraceae bacterium
GTTAATCCCATTTATTCCTTATTACTGAAGCACCCGATCGAGGCGTTTGTCACTAGGGAAAAAATTTCAGAGCAGTGGCGACAGCTCAGCTTCACTGTAGGCGTCTATCGAGCCCATCTTTTGTTCCGCTAAATGGGTGGATAAGATAAGTTAAAATGGAGAAATGTTACGCCCAGTGTGGGCCGGGATGGAGAACTTATCAACCAGGGACATCTGTCCCCTGGCCCCATGTCCTCGCACGCAGACTCCACCCGCACCGCTCAGGCCGCTACCTCTATACGCTTCAATGATACCTTGCCAATAGGTAAGTCTTTCTCCTCTCGTAATATTCGCCGCTCCTTTCTCTTTCATTAATATTCTCGGACCAACGCTAGCAGGGAATAATGCACAACAAAAGGTGAGTGGGTCGGACGCTTACCGAATAAAAGTACAATAGACAGTCCTACTTGATTGGCTGATCAATCACCTCTCTTATGCTGCTGAGCATGTCCTCTATCTGGAAAGGCTTTTCCAGAAACCCGTGTACACTGCCGAGGATTTCACTCACCTTGTTTTTGCCAAAGGGGTATCCACTTGATATGATCACCTTTGCATCGGGATTCATGTGACGAATCTTCTTAAGCAAGCTTAGTCCATCAATTCCGGGCATCATGTAATCTAGTATAACCACGTCAATCTCATCTCGCATATGGGCAAATATCTCCAGTCCTTCCACCCCACTGTGTGTTTTTAGCACTTTGTAGCCAAATCTAGCTAGGCCCTTTGCTGCTATGCTCAATGTTGCGCGATCGTCATCAACCATCAAGACTGTTTCTCCCTTACCTCGAAGCTCCTTTCTAATTTCTTTCTCGAACACCTTGTTATCGTAGGGCTCGGCCTCCGATACAGGCATATAGACCTTAAAACAGGTGCCCTTGCCAGGCTCGCTCTCACACAAAATATGTCCCCTGTGATTCTTCACGATAGCATATACCATAGCCAGGCCCAGGCCTGTACCTTTGCCTGCCCCTTTTGTCGTGTAAAAAGGCTCAAATATGTGTTCCATAGCCTCACTATCTATCCCTTGTCCCGTATCAGAGACACCAAAGACAGCATACCTGCCAGCCCTAATCCTTATGTTCCTTTTCCATAAATCTTCCTTGAGCACTACACACTCACTGCTCAATATCAACTTACCCCCATTGGGCATGGCATCTTTGGCATTTATGGCTAAGTTTAGGAGCACCTGTTCAATCTGGGCCGGATCAGCTTCTATCTTTGGGATATCCTCTTGTAGACGCATGTCAATCTGAATCGTCTTTGGTAGGGTCCTACCCAAGAGCTTTGCAGCATTATGTATTTCATCGTTTATGTCTACTGGTCTAAACTTAGACCTAACCTTGCGGCTGAATGTAAGCAGTTGATGCGTCAGCTCCGACCCTCTTTTGGCGGCCTTTTGAATCTCCTTCACTTCCTCATATCCTTTATCCCCTTCTTTCAAATCAAATGCTAGAAGATCTGAACACCCAAGGATGGCTTGTAGGATGTTTCTAAAATCGTGGGCAATTCCTCCTGCAAGGGCGCCAATAGCCTCCATTTTCTGGGCCTGTCGGAGTTGAGCCTCTAAATTCTCCATTTCCTCTTGTAACTTCTTTTGCTCAGTTATGTCGATAACAAGTGCCACAATGCATTCCTGTCCTTTGTAACGAAGACGCCTAGCCGATAACAGACCTGTAACGGTCTGTCCGTCTTTGCGTCGGTATATTAACTCAATATTGGTTACCTCGCCTTTTAGCCTCAAACTTTCATATACAACATCCCTATCTATCGAGTTGGTATAAAGGTTCAAATCAACGTCCCTTTTTCCTATAATCTCCTTCTTATTGTACCCACAGAGCCAGCAAAAGGCCTCATTAACATCAATAAAACGGCCATCATCCAGCGTTGAAACAGTGATCGCGTATGGAGATGATTCGAAGGTTTTTCTATATTTTTCTTCGCCTTCTCCTAGTTTCTCCTGCGGCCTCTCACTGAGCTTTTCCATTGCCTTTACAATTGCACCAAGATGTTCATCAAATCCCATGAACATTATGTCCTTCGTAACCAACCTCGTGAAGGGCTGTGATTAGCCCACTATACTGAGGTCGTCCCGAGATCCTTCCTTTGCCTAATCTTGAAAAACTCATCATCTTTTTTTCCCGAGATTGTCCGATGAGACGCTCTACCAATGGCTTTATTTATTACAACCTCTAAATCTTCTAATCTGTAAGGCTTTGCTATTGCGGCGCTAAAGAAATGATCCTCAAAATCAGACATAATGGGGCTATCAGAATACCCGCTTGAGGCGATTGCATTGACACTGCTATCCATCTCCTTGAGTTTCTGAGCAGTTTCTTCCCCACCCATTCCGCCTGGGACGGTGAGATCTAGTATAACAGCATCAAAGGTATCCCCTGTCTCCATAGCCTTTTTGTACAGGGTTATTACTTCAGCACCATCTCGGGCAAGCTCCACCCTGCAACCCAATTTTTCGAGCATTTTTCCTGCTACATCCCTTACAATATCCTCATCATCCATTAATAAAACTCTAGGGTGTGTAGGACTCTGTGATGCCTGTGGATTCACTGGTTTGTCTGCTGATAAACGGACCGCAGGAAGGTAAATTTCAACAATTGTTCCAATACCAGCCTTTGAGTCAATCTTTATGTGTCCTCCGTGCTTCTTTATCACAGAGTGCGCTATAGAGAGCCCCAAACCTCGCCCCATCTTTCTGGTGCTAAAAAATGGATCAAAAACCTTTTGGAGGTTTTCTTGTTCAATACCCTCTCCATCGTCCTCAATAGAAATCTTCACATAGTATGAAGGCTCAAGGGGGGAAATATCATCGGCGGAAATCTCTATATTTTCGGCGCTTATTTTAACGCTGCCACTCCGGGGTTTGGCTTCCACAGCATTCATTACAATATTGTGGATAACTTGGCCAATCTGGGAAATATCAATTTTCACCTCCCACAGGTCATTTGGGAGATCATACAAGGGCCTAATATGTGATCCGCTTAAAGCAAAACCCACAGATTCCCGCAAGAAATGGTCCATTTTTGTTACTTGCCTTTTAGGTTCGCCACCACTTGAAAATGTAATCAATTTCTGTGAAAGCTCCTTTGCCCTTAGGCATACTTGTTCAGCCTTTTCCAGACTCTCTAGAACATGGGATGGCCCCTCAAGATTCATCTTTGCAAGGGTTACGTTCCCCAAAATACCCATTAAGAGGTTGTTAAAGTCATGGGCAATTCCTCCTGCAAGGCATCCAATGGCTTCAAGCTTTTGCACCTTGGCTACCTCTCGCTCAAGAGCGCGTCTGGCCGTGATGTCACGAAATACTACTACAACCCCCAATGCGTTTCCCTGGGAATCTCTCACAGGCGCCGCACTATCTCCAATGAACCGCTCCGAACCATCCCTGGCAATCATCAATGTACCTTCTGTGAGACCAACCGAAGTATTGTTTGCAAGAACCTTTTTCACTGGATCATCCAAGGGAATTCCGGTCAACTCCTCTTCGATTTTAAAAACATCCCAAAAATCCCTTCCCATTGCCTCACGTTCAGACCAGCCTGTCAATTCCTCTGCCACTTTATTCATCAAGACAACCTTTCCTTTCTTGTCAGTACAGATGACCCCGTCTCCAATAGAACGTAGGGTTACAGCCAACCATTCACGCTCTGCAGCAAGGGATGCTTCTGCTTCCTTTCTCCAAGAGATATCAGAAAGGGTGGCCACAAATTTCTCATTGCTTCCATAACCTTTCAGGGAAGATACCCTTACTTCTCCATAAAAGATGGAACCGTCTTTTCGCTTAAATTTACCATCTAAAACGACTTCTGGCCTATGAGGTGGATGATCAGAGACAATGCGTTCTATTGTTTCATATTCTTTACTGGAGGCACAAAATTCTTTGACCTGTTTTCCAACCAATTGATTTTCACTGTCATATCCAAATATGACCGCCGCTGCATGATTTGCCCATTTTATCGTCATATTTTCCACAAGAACTATACCAAGGGGAGAAGAGGTCAGGATGGCTTTAAGTAATGCATCTTGTTCCTCTAAAGCCTGGTTAAGAAGCACTTGGTCAGTTATGTCCATAAAGTTTCCCAACGCGGACCGTAGGCCCTGATAGGTGATTGATGCGACGGTCTCCATTATCCATCTGATATCTCCTTGCTTTGTAACGATTCTGAACTGGTAAGGAGACGACCTCTCCATCTTAAGCATCTGTACTGCTGCTGTTCTCACATAATCTCTATCTTCCTCGTAAACGAGAGATAAAGGTTCAATTTTTTCAAGTTCCCCCTCACTATACCCTGTTATCTCCATAAAGCGTGGACTGATGACCTTGAATTGGCCATTCTGAATAACATATATACCCAATGGTGAATTGGCTATAAGGGCCTTGGCCAAGCTATCTGTCACATTCTCATGCCTACTTCTTGTATCTCTACTACCCATAAACTTGGCTAACCTTGTTTTCACTCTCACCTCTCCAGTTTACGTAGTCTAAAGCACTATGCCTTGTAATAAATACTTGGGCTTATGTATTTGAGACGATGATCAATACCTGTGAGGCTTTCTGCTCCCCCAATTATAAGATAGCCGTTCCTTCTCAATGCACTATATAATCTGGAAATGACCTGCTCCTTAACTTTCCTGTCAAAATAGATCAAAACATTCCTACAAAAGACAACGTCAAACCTCTCGTTAGGAGGCATATCATTTATCAGATTGAACCTAGAAAAAGATACCATCTTGCGAACATCATTTTTGACCTTTATGTAGCCGTCCCACCTACCAACTCCTTTGTCAAAATATCTTTTCAATAATGTTGTTGATAGCGCCCTCGCCTTTTCCATGGGATATATGCCTTTGCCCGCTGTTTCAAGAACCTGGGTTGAAATATCCGTCGCATAGATAGTAGGCCTAAATCCTTTTTCAAGGCAATAAATGGCGATTGAATAGGGTTCCTCTCCGCTGGAGCATGCAGCAGACCAAATAGAAAGGTGGTTGGCCTCCAGATATTCAAAGTGCCCACACTCTCTGAAAAAATAGGTATGGTTTGTAGAGATCGTATCAATAAAACTAATTTTTTCTCTTTCATCCCTCTGAATCAATCGGAGATACTTGCTGACGGAATTGATACCAGAGGCCCTCAGTCTCTTTGATAGGCGAGATTCAACAAGCTTTTTCTTGGTCTCATTCAGGCTAATGCCGCATTCTCTGTAGACAAGATCGCAAATTTCCCTGAATTCCCTTTGGCCAAGCACTTTTACCATATCCTTTCTGTCAATTGGACTATTCAAAAAATATGGTGTCGCCACCCACTTCTTTAGCCTTGGACAATGCTGCCTCAGCCAGCATCAAAAGGTCATGCTTGTCTTCCGCCTTATCAGGAAACATTGAGGCGCCTATACTCGATGTTATAAACTGGGCACACCCCTCGAAAATAAATTCCGTTTCCCTTATCTTCATCAAGAGCCTCATAGCAATGCCAAGGGCATTATCCTTATGGGTCTCTGGCAAAAGGATAGCGAACTCATCACCTCCGTAACGAAAAACAGAATCGACCTTTCTAATATTCCGGGTTAGCAGATCTCCCAGCCTTTTCAGTACCTGGTCGCCTGCTAGGTGGCCAAAATCACGATTCACTGCCTTGAAATCATCGATGTCCACAAGGAAAATACAAAATGGCCTGTTATATCGTCTGGAGCGGATGATCTCTTCAGAAAGTTTGACATGAAAATGTCTGTAGTTATAAACTTCGGTTAAAGGGTCTTTTATAGCAACTTGTTTCAGTTGTGAGATCAAGAACCTGTTTCTTTTCTCTAGTTCTTTCCTGTCCAAAACTGCCTTAACCGAAAAAAGAACCAGGTCAGTCTCTTTGATTGGCTTATACACATAACCTGATCCACCTTCTCGCAGAAATTTTGAGATATGGTTCTCCTGACCCTGATCGGCCATAGCTATTAGATCCGGTGTTGTCTTGCGATCACCTTTGAGCTCCCTTAACTCCTCTTCTTGAAATTGCAATCCAATATCAAGATCCATAATAATAAGATCAGGTGAGATCTCCTTGGCCTTAGCAATACCCTCATTCTTTTCAAGCGCCTCTTCTACTTCATACCCAGAGGAACGAAGTATGTCGGAAATTGCACAGAGTCGGTCTTTATCATTTTCTATGACCAATATGAGATCATTCATCCTTTTCTCCTGAAGATCCTGACAAGGTATGTGAAGACCTCAAAGCTTTAACCCTGTCTAGTTCCTTTTTCAGCAATCGAGCCGCAAATGGATTCGACAAATTCAAAAGAGCTCTTGTTGCTTGCCTTATATAAAGCTCTTTTTCCTCTCGCTCAGCCCCAGGGACAGCACAAGGCGCCCGAAGCAGCCTGATAAAATAAAGTGCTATTTCCATGTCCGAGGGCCTATACATACCCACCTTTAGCCTCTAAGACCTTGCCTGTTCACTTGGTACCATTCAAATTATCACCCATCTGTGCTCAAAACATTTCCAATGCCCTAGAAGTAATGGATTTGAGGGAGACCACCTTTTCGGCAGCTCCCAGTTTGATCGCCTCTTTTGGCATACCAAACACCACACAGGTTTTTTCATCCTGGGCTATTGTCCTAGCACCTGCTTCCTTCATCATTAATAGGCCTTCTGCACCATCAGCTCCCATACCAGTGAGGAGGATCCCAACGGCATTTCGGCCAGCATATTTCGCCACTGATTTAAACAGTACATCTACCGCAGGCCTTTGATGGTGGACCATCGGCCCATCAGTTACCCTTACGTAGTACCGTGCGCCACTTCTTCTGAGCACCATATGGTAATTTCCAGGGGCTATGAGGGCCTTGCCGGTCACAACATGCTCGCCGTCCTCTGCCTCCTTTACAGTAATCTCACATTGCTCGTTTAGCCTATCAGCAAACGAGGCTGTGAATTTTGCTGGCATATGTTGCACTACCAGCATCCCGGGAGCACTAGGAGGCATGGGAAGCAGGACCTCTTTTATAGCTTCTGTGCCCCCTGTTGAAGCACCTATGGCAATGATTTTTCCACTAGTTTTTGCAAGGGATGCCGAGCTCAACTTCTTTTGCACTTGGTTAATTGGCCCTCTTTTAGAATTTTTCTTTTCCACCTTTATATTTGCTACCGCTCTGATTCTATCAGCCAGTTGTACTGCCACATCCCCCACCGAATAAGAGCCTGTTGGCTTTGCCATTACATCCAATGCCCCCAGTGAAAGGGCCTCCATTGCAAGCTCTCCACCCTTTTCCGTGAGGGCACTAAGAACTATTACTGGTAGAGGATAATACCGCATCAACTTTTTTAGAAAAGTGAGGCCATCCATTCGTGGCATCTCAATATCTAGGGTCAGCACATTGGGCTTTAACTTTATGATCTTGTCCCTTGCAATATAGGGATCTGGCGCCGTCCCTACGACCTTGATGCCCCTTTCCTTTGATAATTCCTGGGTCAAAACCTTCCTAACCACAGCCGAGTCATCAACAATCAAGACCCTCACATCATCATTCATCAATATTCTCCTAGCTTTTGATTGGATGCAATACAGCTTAGCAACAACCTTTGCCACCCGAAAACTAGCACCTTCTTCAAATCATTACGCAGCAATACTTGCCAGATCACTGATTCCTCCCATATCCAATATTAGCGCAACCCTGCCATCTCCCAAGATGGCACCCCCTGCAAGGCCCTTCACCTGCATGATGCTACTTCCCAAACTCTTTATCACTACCTCCTCCTTTCCTATCACCTCATCTACAAGCAGGCAGAACTGCTTGCCATCGTGCTCTACGGCAACCACGAGCCCTTCCCATGGATCTTTGCTATCGGTGGAGATGTCAAATACATTTTCGAATCTGACCAATGGAACCAGTCTATCGCGAACCTTGATCAGTTCCCCCCTGCCATGCACTGATGTATACTTATCCTTGTCAGGTTTTAAGGATTCTAAGATCGACAGGGTTGGAACTATGAATCTTTCTCCTCCTACCCTCACCACCATTCCATCGATAATCGCCAGTGTCAAAGGCAGGTGTATTACGAATGTCGAGCCCTGTCCGGGTCTGCTATCAATCTCAACTCGACCCCGCAACTTTTCAATACCCTTTTTGACCACGTCCATGCCAACGCCCCTGCCTGAGATGTCAGTGATCTTTTTGGCTGTAGAGAATCCAGGCTGAAAGACAAGGTTATAAATTTCCGAGTCAGTTAGAGAGGTCTCATCATCTATGAGGTTTTTTTCCTTAGCCTTTTCAAGGATTCGTTTCTTATCCAGGCCCCTGCCGTCATCCTTGATCTCGATAACGATATTTCCACTTTGGTGATATGCCCGTAGCTCAACAGTGCCTTCTGGAGGTTTGCCCAATTCAATCCTTTCATTTGGAGGTTCAATACCATGGTCTACGGCATTACGGACCATATGAACCATTGGTTCGTACAATTCATCTACAACGTTTCGATCGATTTCAGTGTCCTCACCTGACATTCGAAGCTGTACCTCCTTACCAGAGTTCCTGGCGAGGTCCCTGACCAGCCTGACCATCTTTTGGAATGTATGTCTTATAGGAACCATTCTCATGGACATGGCCGCCTTTTGGAGCGTAGAGGTGATTTGATTGAGTTGGCTCATGGTTTGAAACAATTTTTGATTTACCGAAGAAACAATAGCCTCATTCTGCCTCAACATGGATTGGGCTATTACAAGCTCACCAGTCATATCAACAAGGGTATCGAGCTTTTTGGTATCTACTTTTACGTGGAGTTCAGCGCCTTGACCACCTCCGTACTTTTTCTGTTTTCTAAGGGCCGAAGCTACTGCACGAGGCTTTACTGCTCCCTTTTCCAGCAATACCTCACCAACCTTTTTCTCTGGCTTCCGCCTTTGCTCTTCTAGGGCCTGATCCACCTCTTCCTTACTCACAGCTCCATCTGCTACTAGTATCTCTCCCAATGGTTTTTTGGCAATTTCATTTGACCTCGCAACAGTTTCCTGTATTCTGTGAATAAGATCCCCGCAATCAATATCCCCTTCAAGTGGCCCACCCGTATCCATGTTATCCTGTACAGTCTCTATAAGTTGTTTTAACTGATCTACCGATTCGAGAATCAAATCCGTAATATGGTCATCAATTCGGATCTCACCGCTACGTGCCTTGTCCAGCAGGTTCTCAGAACAATGGGCCAGCTTATTAATCTTTTGTAAATTAAGAAATCCAGATACCCCTTTAATGGTATGAAAAGGCCTAAAGATGGAATTGATTATTTCTGCATCATCTGGATTATGTTCTAGATCAACAAGGCAAACCTCTATCGTAGACAGGGAATCAAGCGCCTCACTCACGAAGTCCTGCAATAGTTCAATGTCTTCCTCAGAGAGCTGCTCTGGATTGCTACCTGTTTTCAGACCATCGTCACTCACTATTTCCTTATCTTCACGCCCATCTAAAGTATGTTCAGAATTGCCTCCCAATATCTGGCTTATCTTCTTTGCATCATCCTCCTCTATTTCATCAGCCCGCTCAATTGCCCTGAGCATCCTCTGCAAACAGCTAAT
>CAZDVV010000021.1:9714-20714 GCA_964508875.1 uncultured Desulfobacteraceae bacterium
GTACTGTTATTGTTTGAATGCAGCTTCAAGTTTTTGTTTCAGGGTCTCGGGAGTAAACGGTTTTACTACATAGTTAGTTACACCTGCCTTAACTGCCTCAAGAACATTGTCTTTCTGGCCCTCTGCTGTAACCATAATGAATGGCAGGCTCTTGAACTGATCCTGCGCCCTTACAGCCTTTAGCAATTCAATGCCTGTCATCTCCGGCATATTCCAGTCTGAAATCACCAATCCTACCTCTTCCTTCTTTAGCTCTGAAAGAGCTGCCTTTCCATTTTCGGCCTCTATTATGTTTTTAAAGCCCAGGTCCTTTAATACTCCCTTGACTATGCGTCTCATGGTCGCAAAATCATCCAC
This sequence comes from uncultured Desulfobacteraceae bacterium, assembly GCA_964508875.1. Lineage (GTDB taxonomy): Bacteria > Desulfobacterota > DSM-4660 > Desulfatiglandales > Desulfatiglandaceae > B111-G9. The sequence goes on from CAZDVV010000021.1 coordinate 10,072, forward strand.
AATTAATACGGTCATCCCCAAATCCATAATCCACCTCCCAATCCTGGTTCTGATCATTCTTCTATACATACTTCAATAGTGAAACCACCATCTTCTGATTCAAATGGTACGGCCACAATGGGGTGGCTTGATATATGTCTTACCTGATGATCTTTTCCCATTATGACCGAGGGTATGGCACCCTGTAAAACCCTTCCCATTTTCTCTAGCTTCTGTCTGGCCTGCCCGGAGATCATGTTGGCAATTTCACCAACCGCGTCGGAAACCTCTCCATCTACTCGGGTGATAGTCTCACCGAACATTCTTGAGACAATCGCCATAATACTTTTTGCGGGGAAGGTAATGGAAATGGTGCCATTGGCCTCACCAGTCAGTCCTATTACTGCTGAGACGTCACCAGCAGCGCGTTCCGCCTTTTTGATGTACGGCTTGCCCGCTTTGGCCTCCACTGAAGCCATCGTCTTCAGGACATGCAAGGTCGCATCAATAAAGGGATTGATCAATCTAACGTCCATTTTCTCCTCCTCTCTCAAATCTTGTTGGCTAAACACAATTAGGAAAAAGGAAGCCGCATGATGGTCTCACATTTGCTTGAACATTCTTTATGAATTTCAAACTCCCCTTGGTGCTCTGAAGTGATGACCCATTTTATAAATTCCAAATCTTTCTGCCAGTCACCTTCCGGCAAATAGGAACTAATTTCACAAGGGCCACTATCAATATGAGAGCTGATTCTGATTTCGTTATGGGAGTTTTGAGCTGTAGTCATAATTGATAGAGTCCCTTTCTTATTTGCATTGTTTTTGGAAAAACTGCCTAGGAGACACATATGATAAAAAAGGCTTCTACCCAGTGCATAGTGCAAATCGCTTTTTACCCCTCGAAGTTTGGAAAGTTTTGAGTCGAGACTCATGTTTAATTTGCTATTTGGGCTCCATTCCCGTTTAAGTGCCAAGGTTAGGTTAATAAGCACTTCATTTATATCAATAATGTCCTTTTTTTGCTCTTGAGCTTCAGTCAATCCACGGATTCCAGCAGTGCTTCTCAACAACTCTCTTAGCCCATCCAAGGAGTCTGTAATAGCCTTGGGTATCTCTTTAGCTAAGTAATTCAGCTCTAGATCACTGCTTACTTTTTCAATCCACACCATAATTTCCTTGGCACTGTCTTCGGGTTTTACTATTTCTCTTAGTTCCATTAAACCGCTAAAGGCCTCCTCAAAATCCTTGAAGCACTCTTTTAAAAAGATCATATTGTAGATTAGATATTCTAGGTTAGTTTCAATCTCCTCAAGGGCCTTGGGAAGTAACATGTTTAATGAGTTAAGCCTATATTCTTTTATCTTAGTGGGCTGAAGCATTTGTCATGCCCTCCTTTACAGGTACCTTTTGAAATAGCTGAACGTTTTGCACAATATGGTCAAATAGATCTTCTACCTGTCTAGGCAACTGCTGGGTCTGCTCCATAACCAAGAAACCGTTTGACATTAAAGACTGATAGAACATCTTAATCACCTTTACCCTTTCTTCCTCCTTGAAATGAAGAAGAACGTTCTTACACACAACTAAACTAAAATCCGAACGCACTGGCCTAAAAGAACGCAAATCATGCTTTTCGAATATAATAGATCTCCTTAATTCATCTGAAACTTGGAAAAGCTCGTGGCCGACTTTCATAAAGTATTTATCCTTAATTTCCCTCGGAATCCTTTTTATGCTTTTCTCGGGATATATCCCTTTCGCCATGATTTGACCAAAACGCCTGTTTTCCTCGTCAAGGTCTGTAGCGAATATCTCCACCTTTTTGAATCCATAATACCCTAGAGCCTCTCGGAAAATAATGGCCAGTGAATAGGGTTCTGGTCCCATGGCACACCCCGCATCCCACACTCGTATGTGACGGTAGTTTCGGAGGTTTCGGATTACATGATCTCTTACAGCTATCAGAGCTGACATATCCCTAAAAAAATAGGTAAATGCCATGATACCAATTCTCAGGGCCTTCATCTTATGGAACACATGAAATGAAGGCCCTGCCCTAATTTCTTAAAACTCCACAAAGTCTCCATCTTCTGCTTCGTCAGGGTGCTGCATAGGGATAATGTCATCAGGCTCCTTTCCTTGTTGGGACTGGGTTTTCTTTTTGATTGGTGTATTTTCCAAAGCAGTAGTCCTTTTTCCGCTTGAAGCTGCCTTTAATGTTACCACTTTCCCTTTGCCATTGGTTCCAGTAAGCTTAAAGCTTCCAACCATTGCGTGTAGCTCTTGAGCCTGCCCATTCATCTCTTCGGAGGCCGAGGCTGTCTCTTCCGCATTCGCTGCGTTTTTTTGCACCACCTTATCCATCTCAGCCACAGCACTGTTTACCTGGCTTATCCCCTGGGCCTGTTCGTTTGATGCGGCTGCTATTTCAGCAACCAGCTCTCCCACCTTCAAGGCCTTTTCAGCAACTTCATTAAACTCTTCATTTGTCTTTTCCACAAACTCTGTCCCGCCCTTGATCTTCTTAACAGTATCTTCAATCAAACCAGCGGTATTCTTGGCTGCCTCTGCTGAGCGCATGGCAAGGTTCCGAACTTCATCTGCTACCACAGCAAATCCAGCGCCAGCCTCTCCAGCTCTTGCCGCCTCCACAGCCGCATTAAGGGCAAGCAGATTAGTCTGGAAGGCAATCTCATCAATAGTCTTGATAATTTTCTGAGTCTCTTCGCTGGCAGCAGAGATGTCTCTCATGGATTGTGTAAGCTCGTCCATGGATTGTTTAGCCTTTTCTACACTTCGAGAGGCCTCCTTCATCATCTTATTGGCCTCATTGGCATTATCTGCGTTCTGCTTTGTCATAGATGATACTTCTTCAAGGGCTGAAGATGTCTCTTCCAATGAAGATGCCTGTTCAGAAGCCCCCTCTGCCAGTGACTGGCTGGAAGAAGAGACCTGGCCGGCAGCAGCAGTCACTTGCTCAGCAGCAGCAGTAACCTGATTGAGGGCATCATTCATATTTTCGATTACAAGATTTATATTTTCTTTCATCTTTTCGAATGCTCCATGATACTGGCGCTCAAGCCTATGGCGTAAGTCTTTATTTGCTGCTGCCTGAAGGACTTTGCCCCCATCTTCTTCAATAAGCCCTTTTAAAGCATCAATCAGGCCATTAATATTATCCTTTATCTCATTAAAATCTCCCTTGTACTCATCCGTGATCTTCTCAGGAATGTCTCCCTTTGAAATACGGTCTATATACTCGGCTGCCACATTAAGTGGCCCAATCACCGCATCCAATACGTTGTTAAGGCCATGGACCATTCCCGCAATATCTCCTTTGAATCTGCTGGCATCACCCCTGGCATCCAGCTTCCCATTAATTGCGTCGTCCTGCAGCTGTCCTAAGACCTCTTGTACTCCTTGAAGTTGCTCACCAAGCTCATTACAAGCTACCTTAAGAATTTCATAATCACCTTTGTAATCGTTCACCACTCGCGCCTTAAGATCGCCAGCGGCCATCCTATCTAACACGTCCCCAACGTCCTTTAAGGGCGCAGCCATTCCCTCCGCTGTTTTATTAAGGCCCTTCACAATGTCAGCCCATGCACCGGTAAAGAGAGACTCTTCTACGCGTTTATCAAGTTCTCCGTTTGAGGCTGCCTGCTCCATCATGCGAGCAGCATCAATCAAGTTATTCATTGAATCAATGAGGCCGTTCAAACCATCTTTGATCTGATTAAAATCTCCCGCGTACTGATGTGTGACCTTCTCTGGTATGTCCCCCTTCGAGATACGGTCCACGTATTCAGTAGCTACATTAATTGGACCTACCAACATGTCGATCATTTCATTAACGCCTTCAAGGATCTGGGCCTTCGTTCCTGACAGAGTGCTGGCGTCAGCCCTTGCGTCCAAACGGCCTTGCCTAATTAAGTCCAATAATCTTTCAAATTCCTCAAAAAGTTTTTTGTTGCCATTGGCTGCTTTTTTGCCTTTGCTCTTAGTGCTATTCACAGATTCCATTGCGACCTCCTCCTTCTTACCTTTCATAACTATTCCTCCTTTTCTATTTAATCTTTTCTTCCACAAAAGTGGCACACATAAGTATATCTACTAGGTGAGTTAACCCGGCTCACATGTTTCAACGTGCATGCCGGTTCCATCTCCATCATCGATCCCTAGCACCTTATGGATATCTAAAAGAATCTTTACGCCTCCATCTGTTTTGGCCATGGCACTGATAAACTCGGTATCCACCATATTGCCAAAGGTGGGTGGGTCCTCAGTCTCCTCTGGTTTGATATTTACAACCTCGGACACAGCATCTACCACCACGCCAATAGTCTCGGTGCATCCTTCTTTATTCACCTCTACGACCACAATACAAGTCTGAGGGGTATCCTCTTTTTCTTCCATTCCGAACCTAAGTCTCAAATCTACTACGGGAATGACCTTTCCCCGCAGGTTAATTACTCCCTTGAAGAACTGGGGAGTCCGAGGCACAGAGGTGATAGGCATCATGCCGATGATCTCTTTGATTTGAAGGATCTCTATGCCGTACTCTTCCCCACCAAGGGAAAAAGTGAGAAACTTGCGCTCTCTTTCTGAGAGATTATCCTTAACCGATTGCTGGGCTTGTACCGCGCTTCCCATATTCTCCTCCTTATTTTAAGATTTTTCTTCTCCTTTCGGCCCCGGCCTAATGCTAGACCCATGCCATATCTTGATTATCTTTCTAACTAGTTTAAATGGCAGGAAATTTTAGGTTTTAAGATTGAATCGTTTGGAAAGAAACCGGTGGGTTGCTTTGTAACAAAAGGAGGGGACTAGCAAAAAAACCGCTTTTAAAACAATCAGTTGAGAGATATTGTTATGAAATGTAACGCCTGGTATAAACTGTTACAGCGTTATGTGAAAAGGCGTGCAAACCCCAGGGAAAGAATATAAGGCAGTTCACGGTGCTTCCTATGCTTGTGATTATGGTGCCCGCATACTCTTCAAGTGCCTAGCAAGACGCTGACGTGATATGCCGAGCATACGAGCTGCCATGGACTGGTTGCCATTGGTTCGTTTCAAGGCCTCGTCAATAAGTAGTCTGGTGGCCTGATCTAATGTTGGAAGATTCTCCATCAAGAAAAAAGGACCGCTGCCTCTTCGTTGGTCATATTTATAACTGTAAGAAAAATTAGACATTCTGCTACCCTCCATACGCATTTTAAAACGCTTAATTGATAAAGGCCCCGAACTATGGGCACCTACCGCGTCGTACACCATTGTGCGCAACTCTCTTATGTTTCCTGGAAATTCGTAACTATGTAACAACCTAAAAAGCTCATCAGGATAGGAGGGTTTGGGCTTGTTCAGGTCCTGCGCTGCTTGATCTAAGAAATGCTCAAGTAACAATGGCAGGTCATCCATCCGCTCCCGCAAAGGTGGAATATGGATCTGGTGGATAGATAATCTATAATAGAGGTCCTTACGGAAATCCCCGGATTCACGTAATTTTCCTAAATCCTTATTGGTGGTTACAATAACCCTTGCATCGCTTATCTTTGCTACGTCTGATCCCAAGGGGAAATACTCATTTTCCTGTAATAGCCTAAGCAGCTTCACCTGGGAGGCCACACTAAGGTCGCCTATTTCATCCAAGAGAAGGGTTCCTCCGGATGCCTGATCCACCATACCCTTGCGCATACCCTCCGCACCGGTATATGCGCCCTTCACATGGCCAAAGAGGGTATCAGAAAACACATTATCATCTACACCTGCCACATTTACGGGAACAAGTTGACCCAAACGGCCGCTTAGCTTGTGTATGGCCCTGGCCATAAGCTCTTTGCCAACCCCTGTCTCTCCTGTAATCAATACCGGCTCGGGGCTTGGCGCTATGCACTCGGCGTACCTAAACAGTGATAGCATCACCTGATTTCTTGTAACAATCTCAGAAAAGGCATCAGGATTTTCGAGATCTCTTTGGGCAAAGGTTTCCCTCAGTATTTGTACCTGTTTGCGTAAATCATTTAATTCTATAGCCCGTTTTACACCTGAAATTAGTCGGCTTTTCTCTACAGGCTTAACCATATAATCAAAGGCCCTTGCCTTCATGCACTCTACTGCGACCTCTACTTCTGTGTTTCCAGTAATAACAATCACTGGCACATGGGGAAAATCCTCTACGATCTGGTGAAGGAGTTCCTGACCAGAGATATGTGGCATGCCTAAGTCAAGAAGTATGACCGCTGGGTCCTTCTCCATAAGCAAATAGGGCACATCACGTGAGTCCTGACATGTAAGTATATTGGTGATCCCTCCAGTACGCAGCGCAATACTGAAACTTCTCAAAATTTCCTCTTCGTCATCCACTATGAGAATGGGATGAAGCGGGAATCGATTTTTGCTCTCCGGCATCACATAAATCTCCCGTTAATCTTATGATCTCTTTCAAAAATGTATCAAAATCAAAAGGCTTAACCAAAAAGTGTAAAAAACCCATCTGTTTTAGTTTCTTGACCTTATATGAATGAACAAAACCCGTTACAATCAATACCTTTACTCCCGAAAGTTCAGGCCTGTTCTTTATCACGTTACAGACTTCCACCCCATCCATACCAGGCATCATGATATCCAGTACCAGGATATCTGGCAGAAACCTGCCTATCTTAATACACGCCTCTACTCCATTTGAGGCGGTATCCACATCAAACTCATTATGTTGCTGTAAAGCCTCCTGCATGGTAGATCTAAAGCCCACGTCATCATCTACGATCAACACTCTAATTCTCTTCCTCTTGTTATCTGTAGGGAGCACTAGCCTAAAAACGCTCCCCTTTCCTTTGCTGCTAGAAACCTCTATCCACCCACCATGTTCCCTCGAGATCTTCTCGCTTACGGCCAGGCCCAGTCCTGTCCCTTCACCTGCACGTTTTGTAGTAAAAAAGGGATCCATAATCTTTTCCCGTGTCCCTTGGTCTATCCCAATCCCTTCATCCCTTACCTCTATCACAACGTTTTGTTTCTCTTTATCATAAAGAGTGGACACACATACAGCCTGATCTCTGGATGAAAGGGCCTGGCATGCATTCTGTATCAGGTTTATTACAACCTGCTCAAGCCGCTGTGGATTCCCTTTTATTAGAGGTATGTCGGACTCATATGTGGCGCTAAATTTGTCCGTCGACTTTTTGATCATATTATTGATTAACGTTACAGCCCTCTTTACAATATTATTAATGTTCACTGATCGATCCAATTTGCCGGAGTCAATCCGGGCATAATCTCTTAGGTCGGCTACAATTCGCTGAATTCGTCTACTTCCTTCTTCAATGCCCGATATAAGTTGAGGGATCTCATCTTTAATTTCACTAAAAGGGAGCCCAGCAATACCAAAATCACCATTATCCAGATAATATTTCTCCAATATGGGCATGACGTCTTGCCAGGCCTGTTTTAGTATTGGAGTATTAACCATGATGAAATTATTGGGGTTATTTATCTCATGGGCAATTCCAGAGACTAGGACCCCTAAAGAAATCATCTTATCCGCCTGAATGAGCCTTTTTTCCACAGCTAGCTCACGCTGCATAAGGGCTCCGCCATCATTAACGATGAGAACCAAGCCTGCTGTTCGATCGATACCCTCTATTGCAAACCCCTTGAGTTCGACCTCCTTTCTCATTCCATCTCTTGTTATTAACTCATATGTACCTGTTGTTATACTGTCACCTACCAACAGCCCCTTTAGATGTTCTTGTAATACGGTTACGTACTCAGGCGCGATGATGTCCTTTCCTGTTAGTTTTCGCCCCACCAATTCTTCAGGCCTATAACCTAACAATGCTTTTACCGAGGAAGACACGGCTAAAATAGTCAAATCAGGGTTCAGTATATAGATGGTTTCCACTATGTCTGCCTCTGCCAAATAGCCTTTCCTCAGCATGAGCTTACTCCCCAATTGCTATCTGTGAGAGTGCTCAGAAGATTAACCGTTTTGTCGGGAAAAATTGGGACAGATAACCCACGGCAATATTGTCATAGCCCAAAATGCGCATGATTTTCTATGTATCCATACTTTTCTGCTTTCTTGGCCCAGTATTAGGAACAGTAGAAAGACATGAATATCATTCTTGCTTACCCACATGTGCCGGGACCAGAAACGAAAAAGGCAGGATCTCTAAAATGGTGAGGAATTTATAGATCTAGAGGCAAAACTTAGTCAATCAGGAATGGACTGAATTTTTTGATTATCTTGTTGGGCGAGTGTATATTTTTGATAACTATTTGATATATCAAATTATTCCAAACAAATAACCCCTTTACGGCATAATTGCCCACACATGAGTCAGAACCCTATTCTTTGGCTTTTTAATATTTCAATAAAAACCTGTAATTTCAACCACTAACCAACCGGTTCCCATAAAAACAAAATATATCCTTGTTCAATTGTGAAAATTTTCCTTATGGTTTAATAATCTTTTTCCTTATTGCGTACCTGATAAGCTCGCCAATGGAATCAATTTCCATCTTTTTTAAGATATTATATTTATGTGATTCCACAGTCTTTGGGCTTATGTAAAGAAGGTCGGCTATTTCTTTAATGGACCTACCATCCACCAGCAGCCGAAAGACCTCACGTTCCCTGGCACTCAGCCGGCCATAAGGGTCTTCACACCCAACCCGCTTTTCCAAGTCCATTACATACTCCGCCACCGTTTCAATAAAGGTACGGCTAAAATAGGTAGCCCCCAACGCGGCCACCTTGATGGCTTGAGCAAGATCCGAGTTGGGATCATCTTTTAGTATATACCCGGACACCCTTACATGCAAAGCTCTCTTAATATATTCTCGATCAGAGTGCATCGTAAAAAATATGACTTTGGTACCCAAGCATTGTTCTTTCACGGTTTTGGCCACCTCAATTCCATTCATAACCGGCATTGAGACTTCAATCACAAGAATATCGGGCTCCAAATCCCTTACCAACTCAAGGGCCCGTTTGCCGTCCCTAGCCTCTCCCACTATCTCGAACTCTCGGAAGGAAGCCAATATTCTCTTAATCCCTTCTAGGACAACCTGCTGGTCATCCGCCACCACGATCCTTACATGTGGCAGATTCCCATTGTTTACCCCTGGGTTCGAATCCTTAGAAGGCCCACAGTGCTTGCCGGCAGACATCAAACGGGAATTTCTACCCATACCTGTGTCCCCTTCCCAGGTTTCGCGTCTATACTGAACTTTCCGCCCACCTTTGCCGCCCACTCGCGCATTAAGACTAACCCCACCGTATGTGTGGGAAGCCCTACCAAGCGTTCATAATCAAAACCGCATCCGTCATCTTCTACGGTAAGCACGATGGTTGCCTCTCTCCCTATTATATTAATGAATAACTCTTTACCCCTTGAGTGTCTAGTAGCATTGTGGATCGCTTCTTCAGCTATTCGGTAAAGGCTGACCCTTTTGGCCCAGGACACGGAATCTGGAATATCCTTTGCAAAAAGATAGATTTCGAACCCCTTTTCTCTCTTTGCCCTCTCTGCAAGCTGTGCGATGGCAGGAACAAGTCCCAAGGCATCAAGGATCCTGGGGGTCACCACATCAACGCGACTCTTGATCCGCCCCATTTGCTCGGCGGTATTTTTGATCGCCCTTTTCATCGCCTCCCTGACCTCTGGTTGAGCAAGCTCTAGCCTTTGCCGAAGGGACTCAAAATCCATCTTTAATCTCCCAAGCCCCTGAAGAAGATCCTCAAATACTATTGAGGAAAGCTGTTTGCGTTCATTTTCTACCCAGTCAATAAGCCTGCGGCAAAGGCCCCGGTACTCATTTCTTTGTTTTAGCAATTTCCGATTCGCCTTCGCCATCGTCTCACGGGCCAATTCACTTTTGGTAACATCTATACCTACTCCGCAAATACCTATAAGCCCCTGTGCTCGCCCGGTTCTGGAGTCTTGGGCCATGCCGAACAGCCTTAGGTCAACATTTGAATAGCTGAGTTCAAAGTGTTTGTATCCTTCTGCCCCTTTAGTCCGCAGTCTCAACCGAGTAGTCCTAATGCTCCGATCATCCTTGGTGCTCAAGGGAAATGACCAATCCAGTTTTTTCCGATCCTCCTCCCATACGAGGTTAATGAACGGCTTTCCCTTAAACTTTTGGGACTCAAAGCCAGTAAGCTTCTTGAATGCCCCCCCAAGAAACGCGAGATTCCCCCCTGTATCCAAGACGTAAATGATAGACGGACAGAAATCCACCAGGGTCTTGTAAACCTGCCCGCAATCCTCCAACACGTAAAGCTTGTTTTGTATACCCCGGTTAATATTATTACTTTCTGTCATTGGCCCACCTCCCTATCCACTGATTAGAGTTTGCGAGTTCCTGATGACGGGGTTAATCATTTGGCCCTTCCAACTGGATCTTATCTCTTTTGACAATCCTGCAAAAGTCTTCAAAGGCCTTTTTTTTGGGTGGTTTCAAGTTTTAGGTTGCAAGTGTTAACCTAGTGATATCACAGCACTTATTAACTCCTAAAACATAAAATCTAACACTAAAACATGATGAATACGACTTTTTACGAGTTCATCTCTTTTAATAAATCGGCTGATTATATTTAAATCAACACAGTGAAACCCCTGTCGGTGTGGTAACAGGGTTGTTACTGGCAAACAAAAA
>CAZDVV010000022.1:0-14305 GCA_964508875.1 uncultured Desulfobacteraceae bacterium
CGCTAATGATGGCAAGAGGGTTGTTTATTTCGTGGGCAATTCCAGCAGCAATGCGGCCGATTTCGGCCAGACGGTCAACCCTAATCAGGTCATCTTGCAGCTGCTTCCAAGCTGTTATGTCTCTGCATACACCGACAATACCAACATCTTTCCCCTGGGTATTGGTCAGCGTAATAAGAGAAACATCACAATAAACGGTATGGCCATCCTTATGACGAAAAGGCAGTTCTAACCTCACAGCACTGCCTTGTTCCTGGGACTTGCGGATGAGCTCTTCGAACTCTCTGGGATCTACGGCAAACTGCGTGATAAAGCTTCCTGCCACCTCTTCCCAGCGGTATCCAAGGACCTTTTCCCCACCCTTGCTGAATGAGACCAATATCCCATCCACATCCGTTCCGAATATCATGTCGTTGGAGTTTTGAAGAATGCACTGTAAGTACCCTCGAGTCTGATGGAGTTCTATCTTGTGGCCGGATAGCTCCCTGGAGAGTTTCTTGAGCTTTTTTTCGAGTTGTTCAATCGATGCCATAGAGTTTACGGAGCTCGTTGATGGCCTTTTTTATACCTTTGGCGCCAAGGCCAGAGCGATAGATCTCCTCAACCTGCTCTTTGAACTTTTGGTTCACCAGCTCTGTTTTTTTCTTGTAAGCCTCTTTGATCGTCTCTACAAGGTTTTCATAATCAATAGGTTTTAGGAGATACTTAAATGCATTCTGCTGGCCGCTTTCAAGTGCTGTTTCCACAGAGCCATGCCCCGTCAACACTATGCACTGGAGAAATGGTTGGATTTTTTTGAGCCTTTTCTGGGTTTCCACCCCATCTATGCCCGGCATCTTGAGGTCAACAACGGCAACATCGTAGTTTTCGTTGCTGGCTGCCTCAATGGCCTCTTCGCCTGAAAAGGTGGCCTTAACGGTGAAACCCTCACGTAATAACCGTTTTGACAAATACTCCAATAGGGTTTGCTCGTCATCGATAAGAAGCACTCTGATGTCAGGCTTGTCAGTCATTGTTTTCTCCTTAAAGGGGGGGATTCTTGGTTAGATTGTGTTAAAGAATGCCTATTTGCATTTTTACGCGCAAAGACAAATAGTGTCAAGCGATTTTGAGGCCGATTTGCCTGTTGGTAAGCAAATGTGAAAAGGAAAATTTTGAGAAGGCTGCCGGCAAGACCGCTGCAGACATGATATATGCCGTGGTCAGGTTTAGGATAAAAGAGGTGAGACCCATTGTTGACTTTGGTTAGTTCCGTCACGGTCCCCGGAGTATCGCTTTGCAAGTGATCTGATAGTGTCGAGACGTGAAAAGAAGATCTCCATAAGCTCGGGGTCAAAGTGCGCGCCTGTTTCTTTTTCCATTTCGGCAAGTATGCGATTCTCGTCCCATGCCTTTTTATAGCACCTGTTAGAACTGAGTGCGTCAAAGACATCTGCAATGGCGACAATTCGACCAAATAGGGGGATCTGCTTGCCTTTTTTGGGCAAGGGTTTCCCATCTGGTCCTTCGAAACCAGGGAGTGCCTTTCCGGTTACGGGGTCAATGTGGCCTGGATAACCTTTGCCATCCCACCGTTCATGGTGGTTCAACGCCACCTCTGCTGCAATGGAATCAAAGTCAGAGTGCTTTCCCACAAACAACCGTGCTCCATAATACGTGTGGCCCTTCATCACTTCAAATTCCTCTGGGCTGAGCCTGCCCTTTTTTTTCAAAATTACATCACTGACAGCTATTTTGCCCACATCGTGAAGCATAGCAGCCATCCTGAGGATATCTCTTTTTCTTCCAAACTGTTCTTTGCCTATACCATGTTTTCTAGCCCAACCTTCGTATATTTCGACCGAGTAAGCAGCCACCCTATTAACATGATCACTCGTTTCCTCGGGGTCCCTGAGCTCAGCCATACTTATCATCCTTAGGATGAGATCTCTGGTCATTTGGGCCCGTTCGATGGCAAGAGCGGCACTAGTGGCAAAATGCCTTATGAGCATTTCGTCCGATTTAGAAAAGGAGATTATCTCACCCCTTTCATTCTTGGCATTTATGATTTGCATGACCCCTAACACGTCTCCTTGATGATTTATCATGGGAACGGCCAACATGGATTGGGTTCTGTATTCTGTTAGTTCATCGAAGTGAGCGTCAAATGTATGGGGTTGAGACCCGTCCATGTTATAGACATCGGGGATATTCACGATCGAGCGATTCTTCGCCACAAATCCTGATATGGAATGATGATCAATTGGGATTGTAAATGTGTTGTATATGAGTTTTCTATTAGGGCCGAGTTTTTGTTGTAGGGTGTCGTTTTGTGAGTGGCTGAATTTGAGAACTTCACCCCTTTTGAGGTAAATGGAGCCTGCGTCAGCATTGAACACCCTTCTAACATTCTTGAGGATCTTCTCTAGCAGTATATCTAAGTCCTTAACTTCATTGATATCCTGCGAGATTTGCGTGATAAGCCTAATTTTTTCTTGTTCGTCTAACATTGTTTAGTCTGAACATCAGCACCATTGTGGATAACTGGCGTTTGGTAAAACGCACCGTTTTGTCCTGCGCACCAGACAATTGAGGTACGAGAGGTTGTGCAGGCTAGGATAGCTACACCTCGAGATACTAATCGGCACTTCAAGGAAAGAACATTAATGGGGCAACTTCTTGATCTTACTACCAAATGGAGTCGAGAAATGAATCAATCTCCAGGGCAGCGGCCAGCCCCGTCAGCCACGGTTTTGGTATCGCTTCCATCCCCAAATGTGCTCCTAGGATCATTCCCACAATCATATTTCTACCAGCGCTATTGCCCCCCGCCATAGTATTTTGGATTAAGGCCTCCCGGAGGTCGTCCGTATATTTCACTACGAGATGGATGACACACGGAGATGCTTCGGCACCATGGCAGCTTTGACCGAATTCCATGATAGTGGAAACAGTCTCTTTCACCCGAGATTGTAAACCCTTGTTTGGTGGCAATCTAATCTCCGATGAAATAGTTGGGTCGTGGATCAGTTTCTCAATAGCTTGGGTAGGGTCTTGCCCATGAAGGACGGAAAACCCCAGACAATCAGCAAATTCCGATGGGGGCATGAAAGGCTGTGATTTTCCCTGTAACATACGGGCCCACAGGGAGGCAAGGATGGGCATTGCGTCAGAAGGTGGCTAAGGCCCATGCGATATGCCAAGGTTACTGATTTCGTTTACAATTTTCTTGACCATGCCGATGCGCTCTGTTAATACACCTACCATGAACTCCCTGGATATAATAATTATCTGCGTAATGATTTTTTTTATTGTGCGAGGCATCTTCAGGGGTATACTGAAGGAAATAATGTCCCTTGTAGGTGTTATCGGAGGCATATGGCTTGCCAATAGGTTCCAACCTGCTCTTACCATACAGTTGCGCCATTTCATGCCTGGAATTCCATTGCTTCCCCTTGTGTCTTTCATCATAATACTCGTTGGAGTAATGATAGCAGCGAGTATTTTGGGAGCTATTTTGAAATCCCTTTCTCAAAAGGGGCCCATGGGAATCATAGATCGCCTATTTGGGGCCGGGCTTGCAACCGCAAAAGCACTCATTATTACCTATTTGAGTATTGTCTTGCTAACATTTTTCTTGCCTGCCAAAACTCCTCTGATTGCAAAGTCGAGATTGGCCCCTGTGATAGTTTCTTCATATCAGAGTATGGTCAGCCTGATTTCACCGGACTTCTACAAGAAATGGAAAGAGAAGCTGACAAGAAGGGATCAAGCTCCTGGCCAGGTGAGAAAGCCTATGCCTCCCGCCAGTAAACAAAAAAATGGACGATAGAAGACTCTCAGAAGCAATAGTTCGTTTGGTGAAGCTTGCAGCAAGATTGAGGGGGCCGGGGGGGTGTCCCTGGGACGCAAAGCAAACTGATGAGGCCGTGAAGAACTATCTTCTCGAAGAGGCCTATGAGGTTTTGGATGCGATAGATAGAGGCGATGCACACCTAGTTTGCGCTGAACTGGGGGACCTCCTTTTTCAAATAATTTTTTTAGCCGAGTTGGCATCGGAGAGAGGAGAGTTCGAATTTGCTGACGTGGTTGAGAAAATAGAAGAGAAGATGATTCGCCGTCATCCCCATGTCTTTGGCGAGGTGGAAGTGAAGGACGCGGAAGAGGTGGCCAGAAACTGGGCCCGAATAAAGAAGGCCGAAAAGGGTGAAAAGGCGCAAGAGGGCATGAGAGCTTTAAGGGAAGTACCTTTGTCACTTCCAGCCCTTATCAGATGTCATAGGATATGTGAAAGGGCCTCGAAGCTGAACTTGGAAATTTCACGAGTTGAGTCTCCCTTGAAGTTAATTGAAGAAGGGGTAAAGGCACTTCAAGATCTAGATGAAAAAGGGCTCACTCCGGAAAAGCAACAGACCCTAGGTTGTGCCCTTTTTGCCTTTGTAGAGGCTGTGCGTCAGCGTGGGGGCAACGCTGAGGATTTGCTCCGAAAGACCAACGAGAGATTTCTCCTGATGGCAGAGGCGCTTGAGATGGCCTTAAAAGCGGATGGCTCAAGCCTGGAGACTGCAAATAGCGAGCAGATGAAGGCCTCTTGGGAGAAGGTGAAAAAAGAGATATGACCTACAAGGGGTTCTTGGAGTGAGAAGGACCGGTAGGAAAAGACCGAAGCGCTCACGCCAAAGGAGCATCGCTAAATGGTTTATAATACCACTTGCAGTGGTTTTTGTTCTCACCAACTTCCAGGTTGTTGCTTTACGGTTCTTCAATCCTCCTTGTACCTCATTCATGATTTGGCAAAACATGCACAGGGACAAAAGGATGATACGGCCCAGGTACCTGGCATATTGGTGTGAACTACGGGATATATCACCCCATCTCAGAAAGGCTGTTCTTGCCGGCGAAGATCAGCGGTTTCTGTTCCACCATGGCTTTGACGTTATAGAGCTGGAGGGAGCGATAAGGGAGCTGGCCCAGAAAAAGGGAAAAAGAGGGGCCAGCACCATAACCATGCAGGTTGCAAGAACGGTCTACCTGTGGCCTGGAAGAAGCTGGGCTAGAAAAATGATAGAAGCATATTATACTGTGCTGATTGAATTTTATTGGTCCAAGGAAAGGATTCTGGAGGTCTATCTTAATACGGTTGACTGGGGGACAGGGATCATTGGTGCAGAGGCCGCTGCAAGGAAGTATTTTCATGTGTCGTGCAAGAATATCTCTAAGGCACAAGCAGCCGCTCTTGCGGCCATCTTACCTAGTCCTCACAGATGGTCTCCTGTGAGGCCAAATAGACACGTCCAGAGAAGAAAATTGAGGATCCTGCGGGATATGGATAAGATGCCATTGTTGTAACATGGAATCGCGATTCAGAAGAATATTATTTAAGTTTCAGGGTATCAGTTTGAAATGGAAATTGCTGATCCCTTTTTTGTCCCTTGCCTTTTTTGGAACGGTTATCTTGGTTTACATAGGGCTTTCTACTCAATACCGGCTTATTGAGGCCCAGGAGAGAAAAGAGATCCGAAGGGCCCATAAGGTATTCCTAAGGGAAATTGAGTACAGGAAGACGCAGATGCTTTCCATGGCCTCTGTCATTGCCCAGAGCCCTGAGGTGGCAAGGATGCTAGAGGCTAGGGATCGCAAGGGCCTGCTCAGGCTGTTAATGCCAATGTACAAAAGGATAAAAAGACAATTTGGCGTGAGTCTCCTGCATCTTCACATTCCTCCTAGCAAATCTTTTCTTCGCTTGCATGCTCCAGAAAGCCATGGTGAGATGCTTGCATACAGGAAAAGCGTGGTAGAGGCCCTCCGAAACAGGAAATCAGTAACTGCGCTAGAGTGGGGGCTAACAGGGCTTGCCATAAGGGGGGTGTGTCCCATAGTGGTGGGGCACAGGCTGGTAGGTAGTGTAGAGGTGGGATATCCGTTTGGCGGATCTTTTCTGTCAAGCCTCAAAGAAAATTGGGGGCCTGATTTTACTGTGTACGGAAAAAGGGGAGAGTCTACTTATAGCTGTCTTGCCTCCACTAGTGAGAGAGGCGGAGTATTTCTTCAGTTAATACACAAGATGCCCCTAGGAGATGGTCCCCGGATTTTGATTGCTCCCAAAGAATTCCCCGAGGCTGCTGTACTCATTGGTCCGATTCGGGACTATCACGGGGAGATTGCCGCCATCGTTGAGATAGATATAGACAGATTTGCCATAGAAGAAGACTTTAGCAATACCGAAGAGATGATATTTGTAGCCGGGTCGATCGGAATTGGGTTGTCGTTTTTGCTTACATGGCTGATTGCCTCAATGTTTGTACGTCCCATCAGGGAGATTGTAAAGGAGGCCGAAGAAATAGCAGAAGGAGTCAGAGAGACGAGGATAGAAGAGAGACCTGCTGACGAAATGGGCCACCTGAGTCGTTCTCTCAACAAATTGCTAGACTCGTTACAGGCGAGACAAAGGCAGATAGAGGAATATGCCAGGACCCTTAAGCAAAGGGTTAAGGAGCGAACCGCTGACCTAGTGGCCTCGGAAGAAAAATACCGGACATTGGTAGATAACTTGCCCCTCGTGGTCTACAGGCTCCAGGAGGATGGAACAGTGGAGTTCATTAATCCATACTTTACCGAAAAACTGGGTTACACGCCTGAAGAAGTGGTCGGCAACAAGGAGTTTTGGCGCTCTGTTATATGTGGAGATCATGAGGCAGGGGCCAGCATAATAGAGTCATGTTGGGGCAAAAGAGAGGAAATGCGCGCGGAACGAAAAGTGAAAAGCAAATCAGGTCAGTTATTTGTATTTATTGATCAAGCCATGCCCATGAAAGATGAAAAAGGAAATCTAGAGTGGATAGATGGAATAATGCTGGATATAACTGAGCTGAAAAGGCTTCAGGAAAGGGCACTTAGGGGTGAAGAAATTCGTATATTGTGTGAAATGTCTGCGCGGTTTGCCCATGAATTGCGTAATCCTCTTGCTACCGCGGGTGGATTCGCCCGAAGGCTCATGTACAAACTTCCAGAAGGAGGGGAGTTAAGGAAGATTGCCGGAATTATAGTGGAAGAAGTCTCGAGGCTGGAAAACATTCTTCGGATCATGCTTTCATCCATCGAACCTGTCCAGCTTAGCATAGGGAGGGTGAATGTACAAAAACTCCTGGATGGCTGCAAGCGCGACCTTGAAGGCGAACTCAAGCGTCGTTCTATACAATTGGAACTAAAGTCGCCCGAACAGCTGCCTGACATACAGGGCGATGAGGATCTATTGTTAAGGGCACTTGAAAGTATTATCGGCCATGCCATTGCCATGACACCTTCAGGAGAAACCATTGGACTGATTATGACCAAGGAAGATGGTTCTTTAGTCATGAGCATACGTTTTAGGGCCCAAGGGCTTGATCAAGAGGATATTGACCAGTTTTTCCTGCCGAGGCAGGTAGAAGCTTTAGAGAAGGTGGCGCTGGATCTCCCCCTTGCAAAGGTGATCATTCACTGCCACGGGGGCGCCGTAGAGGTGGCCGGAGATAAGGGTGGGGAATTTGTACGGTTAAGGATAGAATTACCAATAGGAGGAGCGTAGCCTTGGGCATTAGGACAAGGTGTCAATAGAAATGTGAGGCCTAGGTAAAACAGATGGTGAGGAGTTTGTTTGTTAATGCTATAGTGATAGTTCACAGTATTCTCATGTGCCTGTGGGGGCTCCTGATCGTTCCTTTTGACAGAAACGGGCGGCGGGTGCATTTTTATGCTGCTGTGCCCTGGGCAAAGACAATCCTGTGGCTGTGTGGCGTTGATATTATTGCGAGGGGGCTGGACAGTGTTGATCCAGCAGTCCCAAGGATCTATATGACCAATCATCAAAGCTATCTTGACGTATTCGGTCTTTTGTCGGTACTGCCAGTTGATTTCAAGTTCCTCATGAAGCAAGAGCTGATGAAGATCCCTCTGTTGGGATTTGCCATGAAAAGGGCGGGCTATATTGGCATTGAACGGGAGGATCCCAGGAAGGCAGTTGAGAGCATGAAGGCAGCAGCGGAAAGGATTAACAATGGGGCCTCAGTCTTGATTTTTCCCGAGGGGACAAGAAGCCCGGACGGAAAGCTCCAGGACTTCAAAAGGGGAGGGTTTAACTTAGCACTTCGGGCAGGTTGCGATATTATGCCAATCGGAATAGCAGGCAGTGGCAAATTGCTTCCCAAAGGAAGCTTTCGAGTAAAGAGAGGTAAGATGGCCATTTGCTTTGGACAGCCCATTGAGACATCCAAGTATACAAAAAGGACAGTTGACCTTTTGATGGAGGAGGTAAAGGGGGCCATAGAGGGCCTTAGGCAAGAATCAGAGAGGATGCTGGCATAGCTTCCTTATGGTATTACATGGCCTACCTTGCGTTTACGCATGGACAGGAGAGGGTACCATAGGATCCCTGGAAGGAAACCGATTAAATAGAAGGTTACTTAGAAGTGGGAGAAGACAGGTTTATAGCAGCATATTGGGAGTTCAGGGAGAGCGTTGATCTCGAGAAAACCGCAGGCCTCCCAGACCTTAATCACCTGGTTTGGTGCCTATTAGCTGGTATGCCCAATGTTCCAGCAGATGAGGAAGACAAGCCCGAGGCACCACTAAGGGCCATTGACCAAAGGGTTGCCATTCTCAAGGCAGTGTTTGTGGAAGTTAACAGTGAAAAGGATGATGGCTTCTTAGATAGGGCGCTAAATTTATATGATGAGGCAGCAAGACTTGCCAAACTGATTTTAAAAGAAGCTACAACTGAGAATAACTTTGGGGCCGATGAAGGGCCCTAAATTAAGCTGCTTTGCCCAGTTGGTTGTCGGACCTCTCTTCTCAACGGCGACACCATGTTTTCGTGACAGCAAGTTAACAAGGGTTACACTCCAACTCTCTCCCTGTTTGAGTCAGGCGACCAGGGAGAGAGGAGTGAAGCCTCTGAGCAGAGATGAATTCCCCTATAACCCATGAGCGTAAAATATGGCAAGTACATTTTCGCATTGACGGAGCCTGTAAGAGGATGCTAGTTTAAGTTTAGCCTTTTATAGCTCCAAGGGGTCTCAGACGAGCCACCTTGGTGGCCAATCCGGCACAATGAACTACTTCCACCACCTGGGAGACATCCTTGTACGCTTCAGGCATTTCTTCTTTAAGGGTTTTTTTGCCTCGTGATTGCACAAAAATACCCTTGTCTTCCAGCTCTCGATTAATGGAGCGGCCCTTTGCCCGTTTTATGGCTTGGGAGCGACTGAGCACCCGGCCTGCGCCATGGCAACTAGAGGCGAAGGTCTGCTCTAGCGCAGCCGCGGAGCCTACTAGGACATAAGATTCTGTTCCCATGTCTCCGGGTATCAGCACGGGCTGCCCAACATTCATATACACACTAGGAAGTAGTTGATGGCCCCTTGGCAGCGCCCGGGTTGCACCTTTTCTGTGAACACAGACCTTGATTTGTTGGCCCTCTACGGTGTGGTCTTCAATCTTAGCTATATTGTGGCACACGTCGTAGAGCAACCGCATCTGGAGTTCACGGGGACTTATGGAGAGAGCTTTCATAAAGGTCTCTCTCGTCCAATGCATCAAGATCTGGCGGTTGGCCCAGGCATAATTTGCAGCACATGCCATCGCGGCCAGGTACCGTTGACCAAGGTTTGAGCTGATTGGGGCGCATGCAAGTTGTCTGTCTGGTAATTTGATTTTGTGGCTGTCTATGTGGCGGGCCATTTCTTTCAGGAAATCATCACATATCTGGTGGCCAAAGCCGCGCGATCCAGAATGAATAAATACGGTCAATTGCCCCTCGAACAGACCGAATGCGTCAGCAACTTTATTGTCATAGATCTTTTCCACCACCTGGATTTCCAGGAAATGGTTGCCAGAACCCAGGGTTCCAAGTTGATCGGCCCCTCTCTTAAATGCTCTGTCACTTATGACTGATGGGTCAGCGCCCTGCATTGTGCCGTAATCTTCTGTTCGTTCCAGGTCTTCTGGGTCGCCGTAGCCATTTTCAACAGCCCAGGCAGCGCCTTTTTTGGCTACCTTTTGTTCGTCCTTTTTTGATACCTTCAAGGGACCCGAAGAGCCCACACCAGTGGGGATATTGTTGAAAAGGGCCGAGACGAGTTCTTTGATACGAGACCGTATCTCATGGGCATTAAGGGCCGTGGTCATCAAGCGGCATCCACAGTTTATGTCATAGCCGACGCCACCGGGCGAGACTACCCCTTCCTTCGTGTCAAATGCAGCTACCCCTCCAATGGGGAACCCATATCCCCAATGGATGTCGGGCATGGCGAGAGAGTAGTTTATGATTCCTGGAAGGGTGGCAACGTTGCGGACTTGTGCCAGACTCTGGTCCTGTTTTATAGCAGAAATGAGTTGAGAACTAGAAAATATGAGACCTGGCACCCTCATATCGCCAGAGCGAGGTATCAGCCATCGATATTCATCTAATTTTTCGAGCTTTATTTCCATTTTTGTGCCTCGTTTCTAAATTGTTAAGGAGGGGAAGCCGACAAGAATGTTGTAACTACGAGTGCTGATCTCAGATTCAGGGTCGCTGGCTGGAATGGTTCAAAAAGAACGACCCAAGAATAGGGACATATTCAATTTCAAGAACTAGTAGCGAAAAGACTCAGAGGTCAAATATAACTCTGGCTTCCCATCCGTCCGATACCTGGCTTACTGAAGCCTGGTGATAGGTTACAGCCTTGATTTCGTGGACGATCTCATCCTTTTCAGGATCATAAGGAGCTGCCAGCACTATGGCTTCCACATATCTTGGTGGAGAGAGTGTAAATTTGGAAACCCCCGTAAAAAGGAGCCCTTCGCCGTTGAATAAATACAATATTTCGCCCAGCCACCTGACAAACGTGTCGGTGAGATCTTCGCCTTCCAAGGAAATAGGCACTTGCGTGGGCGGCTTATTGCTGTTGCGTCTTGCCAATAGGCTGGCCAGGGCCGTGGCAGCGGACACAAACAGATCTTGTAGGTCCTTTCCGCGGACCAGCATACCCAGATCAGCAGTATGATTAACTATCTCAAAATCAGGAGTTTTTTCAGTCATAAATCTATTCTACGGTGGGTTACTGAAATTGTCAAAGGGAACAAAAATCAACCAAATAATAACTTGTAGGAGATGATTATGATCTGTGCATTTTGCCATGCGGACATCGAGGTGAAAGAACCAGTGAGCAGGAGAGACGTCTGTCCAAATTGTGGGAGGGATCTCCATTGCTGCAAGCAATGCAAATTCTATGATCCGCATTCTTATAATGAATGCAAGGAGGTAATGGCCGAAAGAGTGGTTGATAAAGAGAGGGCCAACATCTGTGAGTATTTCGTAACCAGAGGATCGTTGGTTAAGCACACTGATAAGGTTAGACAGGCAAAAGAGGCCTTGGAAAATTTATTCAAGAAGCCTTCTTAAAAACGGAGACTGAAGACTTAAGGCCGAAGCCTGAAGGAGAGGTCTCAACTAGTACTAGGTACGAGCCCCTGTAGGCACCTAGTTATTCTATCAAGGTGACAAAAGGGCCTGTTAATGAATACTACGAACGGGTACAGGTTATGGTTTCCGTCACGGATGTATCCCACGCATGTCTTAACACCTTTAAGTGTACCGGTTTTGTAAAAGACCCTACCCTGTTTCCTCATGAGCCTATGGTAAGGCATGAAGCGGATAAGCACTTTCATCATTTCAATCGCGGATATCTGATTGGACCTCGATATGCCAGAGCCTTCTACAATCACTGGAGATTTCAATTCAAGATTCTTTTTTACGTATTGGCGAAATACCTTGAGGCCTTTGGCCAGCGTTCCTGGTGGCCCGAAACTCCTGGCCCCCATTGTGATCAGGAGCTGGTTTGCAATAAAGTTGCTGGAATACTTGAGCATCTTCCGGATAACCTGTTTTAGAGTAAATGGTGAATAATGGGTATATATGAGTTCAGCATCTGATCCCACCAATCCAGGACCTATAGTTCCGCTCACCTGTACCCCAGCCTTTAATAGAAATCTTTTGAACAACTGTCCGGCATACTGGGCAGCAAGATCCGAATCTTCCCCAATGGAGTACCTACCATTTGTGGCTCCTATCTTTTTTGCGATCTTTCTGGCCAGGGGAGTCAAGGGGGTTTGCGGTTCCCCTGAGATGATATTGCCCTTTTCATCTCTAGCCACCACTATGGTGTTAAAGTTGACGGAGAGGGCAGAGGGTGGGGCATCATAGGGGTTGGTGCTGTGTCCGCGGCCAGGTATTCTTATGGAACGGGAAAAATAGCTGGTATCAGTGATAATTGCCTTTACATGAGCTATTCTTTTGGACAGTTGTCCGGCTATATCGGAGAGCACTTCTGAGATGAGCAGTGGATCACCGTACCCTTTGATCACTAAAATCCCATCCCCTTGCACATAAAATTCGGTCTTGAACCGGTAAGCAGGCCCCAATTCGTGAATCGCTGCGAGCGAGGTAAGAACCTTAAGTGTAGAGGCAGGAATCCTCAGAGCCGAAGCGTGCCGGCTTATGATTATCCGTCCAGAGGGCTCTGCTAATACAAGGGAATCAGTGTTACGTATCCATTGGAGGCATTTTGTAGTGCCAGAGAATGCGCTAGATATAGGAGCTAACAGCAAAACGACACAGGCAAGAAAAACGGCCGTAATCGCTAGAAATGAGCACGAATGCCTAGTTAGTAGGAGTGACGAACAGAAGGTATTTCTTGACACCCTAGAAATTTGAAATGGTCTATTCCTGATTCTCGGCTGATTCATTAGATAGCGATTCAGGTAGCTCCGGAAGGGGCTCCATGTAATACTCTGTGAGGATAGCAATCTTTTCCTCTATGGATTTTCGCCGATCAATATAAAGATGTATCTCACCTCTCACCTTGCACAATCCCCCCTTGAGCTTTAGTCCTGCAGTCTCGAGCTTATCGTAATGGATTTGTATGCCCTTTTGTGCTACCTTTTGTTCTAACTCACGAAGGGTCAATTCCTTGCGGGTCAGCCCACGTTTTTTGTGCGAGGGTCTTTTTTTCATGCTTTTGTGTGGCCCCGAGGTCTTATGGCAAATTCAGAATCCGCACAAGGGTAATAAAAAATAATTCATTAGCATAAGGGATCCGTTTTTGCAAAGAGGGAAAAGCAGGAAAAAGGCACTTTTGAGATGGCTTAAAGGAGGAGAAAAGTGAGCGGTTTTGATTCGGTTGATCAAGTTGTGGAGAAAATGGCGCAGGCCAATTACATTGCAGATCGGTCCTTGGCCACCGTGCTTTTTCTCTCTCATCGTCTTCAAAAGCCCATATTTCTGGAAGGAGAGCCAGGGGTTGGAAAAACAGAGGTGGCTATCGTTATGGCCAAGATCTTCGAAACTGAGCTCATCCGACTACAGTGCTATGAGGGCCTTGATGCCACAAGTGCACTATATGAGTGGAACTATCCAAAACAGTTGCTGTATATCAGATTGGAAGAAAAGGAAAGACGGACCAAAGAGGAGATTGAAAAGGTCCTTTTTAGTGAACAGTTTCTTATCAAGAGGCCACTGCTAGAGGCAATAGTAAAGGCGGACCACAAG
Source organism: uncultured Desulfobacteraceae bacterium (assembly GCA_964508875.1). Lineage (GTDB taxonomy): Bacteria > Desulfobacterota > DSM-4660 > Desulfatiglandales > Desulfatiglandaceae > B111-G9. The sequence goes on from CAZDVV010000022.1 coordinate 13,547, forward strand.
GCCCCGGTGCTGTTGATCGATGAAATCGACCGTTCAGACGAGGAGTTCGAGGCATTTCTCCTAGAGGTGCTCTCGGATTTTCAAATTACCATTCCAGAGATAGGCACTATTCGGGCAAGGAATAGGCCACTGGTCGTGGTTACCTCCAATCGAACCCGTGATGTGCATGATGCCCTTAAGCGCAGGTGCCTTTATCACTGGATAGATTATCCATCCTTTGAAAAAGAATATAATATCATATTGGCAAGGCTTCCGGGAATCGATGAAAGATTTGCTCAGCAAGTGGCAGCCTTTATGCAGCAGCTCAGACATGAGGACTTGCTGAAAAGACCTGGGGTCTCAGAGACCCTTGATTGGGCGCGGGCACTGATGGAGATGCACAGGGACTATCTGGATGAGGAAGTGGTCATGGAAACCATAGGGTGTATACTCAAATACCAAGAAGACATCCAGAAATTTCGTGAGGAGATCTGGAAGGACCATGAAAAAAGAGCAGCATATTTCTCCTTCCGGGCCTAAGAGTATTGGGCCCAGTGGGGATGGACTGGCAGCCAAGGTCGTTGGATTCGGATACTTCTTGAAAGAAAGGGGATTTCGTGTCTACCAGAGCGGAATACAAGATGCCCTTAGATCTTTGGAGACCATTGATATCCACCAAAAGCAAGAGTTTTTCAATGCCCTTCGTGCCAATTTGGTTTCATCAGATCTGGAATGGGCCCAATTCCCTCGATTGTTTGATCATTACTGGCAAATGGTTGT
>CAZDVV010000022.1:14405-20212 GCA_964508875.1 uncultured Desulfobacteraceae bacterium
TGGAGCAAGGCTGGATGCCTCAGGTGGGATACAGCCCTTTCTCATTGGTGGAAAAGGCTGATGTGGGAAAGTTTGACAAAGAGGATATCGCTGTAGCGCAGCTTGCACTTAAAAGGATCATGAGCAGTTTCAGGACGACAAAGACGCGCCGGATGCGAAAAACCCATCAAAGACGGAGTTTGATGGACTTTCCCAAGGTAGCTAGAAAGAGCCTCAAATATGGAGGCATTCCCATGGAGCTCTATTACCGAGAGAAGAAAAAGCGCCTCAAGCGTCTTGTTATTCTTGCTGATGTGAGCGGTTCCATGGAAAGATATGCCAGGTTCGTGATACCTTTTCTCCTTGGCCTCAGGGGGATCGGACCCAGGGCCGAGGTTTTTGTCTTTTCCACAAGTCTCGCACACGTTACCCATATAGTAAGGCATCTGGAAGTGGAAAAGGCACTCAGGGAAATGGTGAAAAGGCTCCCGGAATGGTCAGGTGGTACCCGAATAGGGTATTCTCTGCACCAGTTTAACCAAAAGCATGGCTCGGCTTTGCTAAACCAAAGGACTATTGTGCTCATCCTAAGCGATGGGTGGGATCTTGGGGCCAAAGAGCTGTTGCGAAGAGAAATGGCTCACATAGGTGCAAAGGCATGCTGTACTATTTGGTTGAATCCACTGGTGGGTGATCCTGCATTTCAACCCATATGTCGGGGAATGCAGACGGTTATGCCGTATGTGGATTATCTGCTGCCAGCCAATAGCTTGGAGAGCCTAAAAAGGGTTGGACATATCCTTTCAAGACTTATGGTGCACTGATTCGTACCAGGCCATAGGCTTCAGGCTATAGGGGAGAGAGAAGGCCTATTGGCTTGTGTGCCTAAGACCCTATGCCCGAAGCCTGATTTTTATTCATGCACCACCGTAAATCCTTCGGGGACAACAAATCTAAAACTTTCCTTTGTGAGTTGGGCAGGCTCAATGGCATCAAAATAGAACGTGGTTGTTGTGCCGATAGGGTTAATCATCTCAAGTACCTTAGGGGCATAGTCTTTGGATACCTGAATGCGTATTCTGTCAACCTGTTCCCACTGGGGAGAAGGGATCATCTCTATTACAGACCTACCTTCCTTTTGCTCCTTTAGAACTGTAATATTGAATCGCTTCTTGAGCCTGGAAGGAGACTCCCACAGATCGGTTATTATATGTAACTCTTGGCCAAACTGCTCCGATGAGTATTGGTATACCCTTTTTTCCTCGGGAATTATCCACCATAGACTCTTCCCGTCCGTCACTAGGGTTTCTCTTCGAGGCACTTTCTGCTCTACTTTCAAGAGGTCTGGGGGAAGCACATATATTTTCCCCGAGGCAAGATCTCCTTTCACACGTGAGCCCAGCATAGACATGGTTTTGGTCTTTACCTCGCGGCGATAAGTAAGTACCAGTCCTCCTGGTGACTTGTATCTTTCATGGATGGCGGTGATGATTCGGTCCGCACTGTCAATGCCCCATGTTCTTTGCGAAATGAGGCAAAGCACAAGGCCAATAGCTAGCCATAGAAACTTATAGTTCTTTCCTGCCATAGACTTCCCTTGGGCGCACCCCGTCTGATGGGCCCACTATCCCCTCTTTTTCCATGAGCTCTATCATGCGGGCAGCTCGGTTATAACCTACTCGAAGCTTTCTTTGAAGCATTGAGATGGAGGCTTGGCCTGTTTTCATGACAATGTCCACAGCTTCATCATACCTCTCGTCTCTTTCAAGGCCCAGTTCCTCTGCCTCTTCTTCCTCTTGGACCTTTGAAATAATAGTGGTCTCATATTCTGGTTTTTTCTGGGCTCGAAGAAAATCGGTTACACGGGAAATTTCCTGCTCCGAGACAAATGCCCCATGGATTCTCATGATTTTTGCTACGCCCGGGGGCAGAAATAGCATGTCCCCTTCTCCCAGTAGATTTTCCGCACCAATTGAGTCAAGTATCGTACGAGAGTCCACCTTGGATGTTACCTGAAATGATATTCGAGCTGGAAAATTGGCCTTGATGATACCTGTAATCACGTCTACCGAAGGCCGCTGGGTGGCTATGATAAGGTGGATACCTGCTGCCCTTGCCATCTGGGCTAGGCGCGTAATGGCTTCTTCCACCTCGCGCGATGAGGCCATCATGAGATCGGCCAACTCGTCAATGACCAAGATGATGTACGGGAAGGGTTTATCCTCTCCTCCTTGCTCACCCCGCGGTTTTGGCTTTTGGACCTTCACTATGCCCTTATTGTAGGTTTCAATATTGCGGTAACCCCTGTCAGAGAGAATCATATATCGCCTTTCCATCTCATCCACAGCCCAGCGCAGTACCTTGGTGGCCTCCTTAGGGTTGGTGATTACCGGGTACATGAGATGGGGGATATCATGGTATACGGAGAGCTCAATTCGCTTTGGATCGATCATCAGGAACCGAACCTTTTCTGGCCCCATCTTGAAGAGAATGCTATTTATCATCGTATTGATGGAGACACTTTTTCCGGACCCAGTAGCCCCTGCCACAAGAAGATGAGGCATTCTTGTAAGGTCCGCTATCACCGGGTTGCCCGTGATGTCTTTGCCCAGCGCAACGGGAAGCCGGTGCCGGCTGTTTCTATACTCCGAACTTGCCAGGACCTCTTTTAGGTAAACTATCTCTCTCTTATTGTTGGGAATCTCAATCCCAATGGCCGCCTTGCCAGGGATAGGCGCTACGATACGGATACTTGGTGCCCTCAGGGCAAGAGCCAGGTCATCTGACAGACCGGCTACCTTACTGATTTTGATGCCTGGAGCTGGCTTGAACTCATACATGGTGATCACAGGTCCTGGTAAGATTTCCATAACCTCGCCCTCGACACCAAAATCCGCCAGCTTCTTTTCCAGCAGCCTTGCATTCATTTCTAGGCTTTCTCGTTGGATCTCTAGTTCTTTCCGTTCAGGGGGGTCATTAAGCAGATCCAGAGGGGGCAATTTGAACTGCCCCCCCTCACTCATGAAAGGAAAAGAAACCTGTTCAGGTTCCTTTTTGGGCTGGGGTGGCGGCACTACCACCCGAACTTTGGGCTTGGATTTTATTTTCTTCTTTGCCTCTTTTGTCTTAATGGCCCTCTCCCTTTTTGCCTTTCTCTTATCTAACATCAGCGTGATGGATTTGAATAGCCAGAGGGTCCATCCCCCCATTGTTGAAAAGATCCACTTTAGAGAAAGATGAGTGATGTACATCAATGAGATGAGGAAAAGGGCCCCCAAGAGCAAATAGGAGCCGAAGGTATTGACCAGTCCTTTTAGAAAATGGGAGATATAGAACCCTACCAATCCGCCAGCCATAATATGCCCACCATGGAAGACGATGGGTTTGGACAGAGCAAGGCTGAGCAATGCAGCTGTGGTGAGGACAAGGCAGGTGAGAGACAATGCGGTGCCAAGCAATGAATCGAACTCCTCCCCCTTGAAAGATATGATTGCCCACCCAAGGCCTATAAGTACCAACCAGAGGGAAGAAAAACCAAGCCCAAGAAAAAGTGCACCGGCAAGGTGTGCTCCGATTGTGCCGAATAGATTCTTGAAGTTCCCCAAGGGGCCGCTTACATTCCAAATCAGGGGATCGGAAGGATGAAACGAAAGTAAACTCCCTCCCACGAAAATTGATAAAAGAATGGCGGCAATCCCGCGGATTTCATGACGGATAGGGTGTCTATCGCTCTTCTTCACCTTTAGCCTTTAGTCTTCGGCCTTCAGCCTGATTTTCTTCTTATGCCATAGCCTAATGCCCGACGCCTAGCGCCTAAATCTACACATAAACCAAAAGGGGTAGTATTACAGGCCTCCTTTCAATCACACTGAAAAAGAATTTCTTTAGACGCCTTTCTATCTCGGCCCTGACGGTCGGCTGATCCTTATACAATTCCTCGCGCTTTTGTTCAAGCACTCCCATAACAACTTCTTTGGCATCCTCTAGGATATATCTCGCTTTTTCCTCAAAAACGAAACCTCTTGAGATTATATCTGGTCCGTAAACGATATCACCAGTCCTGTGGTGCATGGCAAACAGAACTATTACCACTCCATCCTCGCTTAACCTTCTTCTATCCTTCAAGACAGAATCCCCAATGTCTCCAATACCCTTGCCATCAACCAGTATCCTTCCGGTGGGAACTTTGCCGTTAATCGAGGCAACTTGGTTTTCAAAACAGACAACAGTTCCGTTTGTGGCAAGAAGCAGGTGGTCCCGTGGATAGCCCATGTCCTGGGCGAGTTGGATGTGGCGAACAAGATGCCTTACCTCTCCATGAATGGGTATGAAATACTTGGGGTTAACAAGTCCTAACAGCATTTTGAGTTCTTCTCTTCTCGCGTGGCCGGAAGTGTGGATCTCGGAGACCTTTTCGTAAATTACCTCTGCTCCCTGTCTATACAGGTTATTAATTACACTAGTTATAGCCCTTTCATTGCCGGGGATAAATCTTGACGATAGGATTACGGTGTCCCCTTCCTTTATCTTTATGCTTCTGTGAGCTCCTTGAACCATGCGGGCAAGTGCGGACATGGGCTCGCCTTGGCTCCCTGTTGTTATGATAGTGATTTGGTCGTCAGGGAACTGATCAATCTGTTTTTCCGTTATTTGTTCGCCTTCGGGAATAATCAGAAATCCTTCTCTCTTCGCAATCTCCACATTGGTTAGCATGCTCTTGCCACTAAACATTACCTTTCGCCCGTACTTGAGGGCAAGGTTGACAACTTGCTGTATTCGTGCGATGTTTGAGGCGAAGATAGCTACAATAAGCCTTCCTTTGGATGACTGGAAAAACTCCTCAAGGGTCTTGGTCACGTCTCGTTCACTGAGGGTAAATCCCTCTTTCTCTGCATTGGTGGAATCAGAGAGCAGGGCCAGGACACCCTTTTCTCCGTAATGTGCAAATCTCACCAGATCCGTAACTTGACCATCCACTGGGGTGGGGTCTATCCGGAAGTCCCCTGAGTGTATGATAACTCCTTCGGGGCTTTGAATGGCTAAACCCACGCCATCCACAATACTGTGGTTCACTCCAATGAACTCGATACGAAAATCCTCAATCTGAATGGTCTCACCTGGAGCGATTCTGTTGAGAATTGCACTATCGAGTAGGCGATGCTCCGCAAGCTTTTCTTTTAGGAGTTCAAGGGTAAAACGGGTGGCATAAATGGGGAGATTGAGCTCGCGGATCAAAAAAGGAACAGCGCCAATATGATCTTCATGGCCGTGAGTAAGGATGAGGGCAGAAAGCTTTTCCCTGTTTTCTCTTAGGAACTGAAAATCAGGGATTACCAGATCAACGCCGGGCATAAAATCTTCAGGGAACATGAGGCCAGCATCCACCACAAGTATGCGGTCTCCATACTCGAAGGCCATCATGTTGAGGCCAATTTCACCAAGACCACCGAGAGGGATAAGTTTGAGCATAGTTTTCGAATCCTTTGAATTTACAAAAGCTTACCGCTTTTCGCTCCTGGAGTCAATGCAAGAAAATACATATAGCAAGTTGCTCTAGGGCAATGGGACATTCCCTCTGCTACGTTCGGTACGCCGTCCCTGCTTGCAGCAGGCAAGCATGGCTCCCCTCACTGCGGATTTTGTCTCCTTCGCTATCCCTGCCTGCCGGCAGGCAGGCTGCTCAGGAGACAAAATAGGCCGCTTCCCTGCCCGCCGAAGCGTCGGCGCAGGCGGGGGGAACATTCCATTGCCCCTTCACCACCATAAGTGCCTCGAAAATAGTGTAGGGCCTTAGCCTATGAGTGGAATGAAGATTGGCGCATAATCTG
>CAZDVV010000023.1:0-20050 GCA_964508875.1 uncultured Desulfobacteraceae bacterium
TGGAGCGACTCTATTAACTTATCCTTATCAACTACCTGTATACTCATTTCAGTACAAGATTATCCCTTTCTGTTTTGTAGCTAGTTTCCATCAACGAATTAATTTTGGGCACTAAGGAGTTTCCAACCCATAAATGAGAATTTTTGTGCAAGATCAAGAAAATCAAGGGATTACGCGGAGCTGTACATATAGTACGCCGCACCTGTCTGCGTGCAACGCACAGGCAGGCAAGCAATCCCGCAGATTTATCAGCCTCTGGCTGATTAACGCAGAGATTGCGCAAAAAGGCCATTTATGGATGGAAACTAGCTAAGAATTATACTTAGCGTGTTTTTATAGCACCAACGCTGAGCCATGTCTAGCAATTCAACCTGAGATAGACACCCTCTTGACGCACCTTTTGGTCTATTTATTCTTGACTATGACGTCATAATAACTTACATTGCCAACAAGCAAAGTGAAATGGTTATGGTCCTGGTGTAAGGAGGGCTAATTTCAAACTAAAAAGGAGGTTGGAAATGAAAAATCGCCGTTTTTTGTTGGGTACAGCCGTTCTCATTCTCCTATCTTTTGTGGCCCTGGCAATGGCTCAGGGAACTTCTTCATTAACACCGCCCGATATGCCTGCAAAGATGAAAGCCGCTATTGAAAAGAGTCTCCAAAACGACAAGACTGCGGCTAAGACCAAGCAGGTGATAAAGCCAGGCGAAAAGCCTGGATATTTGGGCGTTCCGGGGGCTCCCAAGCCAAACCTTCTAGTTGGCCTGCTTTGGGCTATCTGGGTGGGTTGGATTTTTTCCAGTGTTGGGGCCTTTGGGGGCATTATGGCCGGAGTTGGCCACATTACCATATTCGGTTTGGGTGACTATGCCAAATCATTTGGCAAGGGCAACCCTGTCAACAAGCTTATTACTGACTCCATAAGGGTGTCGAACCAATGGCTTGTTGGTTTATCTGGATTGATATCCTCCACTAACTATTACCGTATGGGAAGGCTCGTCGCCCCGCTTGGGCTGTGCTTGGCCATTGGTGGTATTGGCGGATCTTGGATTATCCCGGTAGTAACGGCAGGGAAGATCTCTCTCAAGGCTTACTTGGGGTGGTTCGGAATTGCCGTGTTTGCCATAGGCGCATATCTTATCTATCAGATGACACCCGCCTGGGCGGCCAAGAAAAAAGAGAGTAAGGCCGCTGCGGATGCGTACGAGAAGGCAGTAAGGGAAGGAGCAGACAGCAGAGAGAAGGGCGTCCGCATTATTGAGGGCTCATGGACCTTTATGATAATTGCAATAGCCTGCGTTGTTGCCTCGACACTTTGGGCCAACTTGATTGGCAGTGCGAAATGGGTCGCATATATTCTGCTTATAGTAGGGTGGGTCCTTACATTCTTCATTGGCAAAATAAGATTTACCTTTTACGGACAGGAATTTAGCTTCACCGCTTGGGTACCTATGCTGGGAGGCATATTTATCGCTGCAATAGCATCTTTTTTGGGAATAGGTGGCGGGTTTCTTTATGTTCCGTTCCTGACCTCTGTTGCAGGGCTGCCCATGTTCCTTGTGGCCGGAACGTCAGCTCTGGTGGTACTCATTGGAATGATCGTTTCCATTTTTACATACATGGTTGGTAAGGGAGTGCTGGTTTCCTGGGGCCTTATTGGCGCCGAACTTGTTGGCATTTTTATCGGCTCTATGCTTGGCCCTCGCACATCCAAGTACATCCCTGACAAGGTTCTAAGGCTTATTTTCATCATTCTCGCCTTCTATGTGGGGCTCCGGTATACAACCAAAGGCTTCTTTGGCAGAAGCATTGTGCCCCCATTCTGATTTTGCTGTTGGACATTTTCCTAGGGATTACGGCCTCGGTCTTTGTGGCTGAGGCCGTAAAAATTTACCCTCTAAATCTTTCGGCCATTAGTTTGACCTACATGCAATTAGTTGGAATGCCTGATTCCAGTATTCTTCCACTTCTTTGGCCTTAGGTGGCAGGATATGGACCCCATAACAGGATGGTTAACGACGATTGATCCAATATTGATAGCCCCTTACCGCTGGTTGGGCAATCCACTTATTGGCTGGATAGTGGGTACATTTATTCTTTGCCTCTGGGCTGTAATTCTTGGGGACCTGACAATCCTTTTGGCCTTCAAGGTGAATGAAAAATACATACGGAATTTGATCAAAAAGACGGACTACTACCACGAGCAGTCCATGAAGGCAAAATCAGTGGGGGATGAAACGGCTTACAGGAAAATCAACTGGCTAGCCAACGAAGAATTCGGCAAAACTTTTTTTGCATTTATAGCCATGGGTATGGGATCCCTGTGGCCTGCCTTTTTTGCTGCAGCTTGGTTAAACGAGAGATTTGGACAGATGACCTTTTTTATCTTGCCACAGTGGGCGGGAGAATATCACATTAATTTTATCGGACCTTTCCTTGGCCTTTATATCATCGCAAGGTACGCCCTCATCAAGTCAAAGAAACATATAAAAAGACTTCTCCTCAATAATACAGAGTCTGTCGTCACAGAAAAGTAGACTCTTATCCTGGGCCAAGGTGAGAGCGGAACTTTTCAAGTTGCTTTATATAATATTCTCTATTGTCCTTTGCCGAATTAAGGGCCTCGGTGGCAGTCTCCACCGCCAATTTATGGTATCCATTTACAAAATATGCTTCGGCCAAGGTGTCCAAATACGTGGAGTTTCTTTCCTTTTCTACGGCTCGTTTAGCCATTACAAGGGCTTCCTGTTTTTGGTTCTTACTGCTGTGCGGGTCAGTCGCCAATATCCAAGCAAGATTGTTGAGGGCCACTGAATTGTCAGGCTGAATCGAAAGGACCTGTCTGTAGGCAACTTCTGCCTTTTTTATCTGCCCTTGGTTGTGATAAAGCATTGCCAAGGCTTCCCATGCGGCTACGTTTGAAGGATCCTTAGATATATTTCTCTCGATCACCTTGGCCAAAAAACTATAGGAAAACCGATCTGTTGCTCCACTGAAATTCAATTCATAGCTGAGCCCACCCACACATAAGAGATAGATCAGAAAAGAAATCAGTACAAAACGATTATGGCGCTTTGACAAAGACGAGTCTATTGACATCTTTTTCAGGTACTCTACTCTTTCTCGAATACTGAAATGATGCCAACTGGGAACGTCTCGGCTCTTGCCACTCCACAGGGCAATCTTTTCCAACGAATCTATGGTACAAACGGGAGTACCCATCAACTCTGCAGAGTATAGATCTGCCTGACGCTCAAAATTTCTCATAAAAAAGCCCATGACGTACCTGAAATATACCACTAGGGTCACTAGCATGGGGATGCTGAGCGCCAGATAAAAAAGGTTTATTGAGTTACTCGCCTTGCTTGCAAGCATCTTGAGGAAAAACGGCTGAGAGGCCACTAGATAATAGAAGATATCAAACAGCCCAAAGGACATGGCGATAAAGCCCACAAAGAAGATCACATAAAATACGAGATGCTTGTACCTGGCATGCCCCATCTCATGAGCCAAAACCGCTTTGAGTTCATCTACGGTAAGCAATTCCAACAAGGCATCGGTAACCAGAATATATCTATATCTACCTACCATGCCCATTATGCCTGCGGTCAGCATTCGACCCTCAAATACCGGCCAGCGAAGAATGTCTCGATAGTTGAAATTGTGCTGACTGAGGAATTTTCTTAATTCCAGGACCTTTTCATTTCCCTCTATTGGTTTGCAACCCCACAAGAATTGAATCCATCGAGGCATAAAAATCATTAAGGTTGCCAAGAATATGCTAAAAAAAAGAATTTGTCCCCCAGGGCTGTCAAAAATGGCCTTCAGCGCCTTCCAGCCGGACAACTCCACCAGATCATAAAGTAAAGAAAGGGCCATCCAGGGAAGAAGAATGGGGAAGTTAAGACGCACCTGCCCTAACACATATGATCTTCTGGATATTGGTGACCCAAACAGGCCTTTGTAACATGGATAGGAAAAAAACCAGACAGTGCAAAGGAAAAAAAAGAAGATGCTGAGAGCTATGAGCCCCTGAAAGAGCGAGGACTGATTGAAAAGAGGTATGCGGTTTAACCAGTACTTTATGTTAAGGATGTATACCTCAACTGCGAAAACCACAATGGCTGCTATTGAAAGCCTTGTAACAAAGGAGTGGTATTGTCTTGTAAGTCGCCCCTCTGTACCTGGTCTACCTTCGATGGCCCGCTGAAGCCCTCTGAACATGAGGTAACATCCAAGGGCAAACAATACCCAACACAGGATCAGGCTCACCAAGAAAATAGGGAACGAAAAAGGTGGGGTTAACTCCGCGCTGCCTACACTGAAAATGAGCAGTACAACGATAAAGTAAATGATATTATTAAACATCTTTTCACGAATTGGCTCCCGTCAGAAAAACAAGCGCATGTCTCATGCAGCTACTTGTTTAATGAACTGGAGGTCCGCCTCTCCAGGAGCAAGTGATGCATCCCCTTCCAGTGTTATCTCCACGCCATATCTAGACTCTAACTCGGATAGCTCACGTCTCTTTTTGTTCTGAAGATAGTCTGCTACCTCTGCAGGGAGTCTACCTTCCACCGCGCTCAGGCCCTCACGAGAAAGGCCCATTGAGATCCTCCTCAACACCGATACTGCAGCCGATTCAACTGATTGTACCAATCCCCGACCATGGCAATACTGGCAAGTATGGTATCTTCGGGACTCTATAGGGGGTCGGATTCGTTGGCGCGAGATTTCCACCAGGCCAAACTTTGAGATTCTTGACATATCTATCTTGGCCTTGTCCTTTTTAAACTCCTCCCTCAAGGCCTTCTCCACCTCTCTAATATGTCTCTTATCTTTCATATCAATAAAGTCCACCACGATTAGGCCACCTAGATCCCTCAGACGTAATTGTCTCGCCACCTCTTTAACAGCTTCCATATTGGTACGAAAGGCCATGGTCTCGATGTCTTTTCCCAGCATTCCTTTTCCCGAGTTCACATCTATGGAGATTAGTGCCTCCGTTGGATCAATGGTAATATACCCGCCAGATTTAAGGTTCACCCTGTTGCTAAAAATGCTTTCAATCTGCTCCTCTACCTCAAAGCGATCAAAGATTGGAACTTTATCTTTGTATAGTTTTACCCTCCTTTGATACCTAGGAGAGATGATTTTCATGTAATTCTTTACTTTGACATAGGTTTCCTTGTCATCCACCAGTACCTCGCTGATCTCGGCTGAGAAATGATCCCTAAGCACACGCAAACATACGTCCTGCTCTTCATGGATCAAAGTCAGGGGGGGAGCCTCCTTAACCCTTTTTTTTATGTCGGTCCACACCCTGAGAAGACCTTTGAGGTCTTTAGATAGCTCTCGCTTGCTCTGTCCTTCGGCAGCCGTCCTAACGATGTAGCCAACTCCCTCGGGAAACTTAAATTGACTCATGATTTTTTTTATTCGAGCCCTCTCAGCCTCATCAGCTATTTTCTTGGAAATCCCGCCACCTTCTCTGCCAGGAGTCAGCACCAAAAATCTGCTTGCAATGGAAAGATACGTGGTTAAGTGATGTCCCTTGCGACCAGGCATCTCCTTTGTCACCTGGACTAGCACTTCTTGGCCCTCTCTGATGAGGGATTGAATCTGCTGGGGCCTATGAGCATCTGAGGGTTTCAAGAAATACTCTGGATGGATCTCGTTAAAGGGAAGAAATCCATTCTTCTCAAGGCCTATGTTAACGAAGCAGGCCTGCAGGCTGGGTTCAACCTTTTCGATTATCCCCTTATAGATATTGCCTACCTTTTCTTCCTCTCCCATAGTCTCGATGTAGAAATCCTCGAGCACCCCGTCTTTCACTAGAGCTACTCTTGCTTCTTCAGCCTCCACGGCATTTATTAGCATCTTAGTTGCCATGTCTTGCCCTCAATAAACCCCGGTTCGCTCTGCATCGATCAACATCCGCAATACATCCACCTTGCTAAGTATTACTGGCCCCCGGCAACATAAGTGACGCTTTTAGCAACTAGGGACATTAAAGTTGCCTATCATTTCATTAATTACTCTTAAGCCTCACAAATCCTGTCGGTCAAGCACAGGCCCTGGCATCCATTTTCTAATGCCTTCTTCCGTGGCGCTTAAAATGCTGGTAGGCTTGATACATAAAGGTCCTTATGGCTGCCTCTCTCCCTGGTTGGTAGCTGGAATCATAAGGTGTGTCCAAATAGGGAACACCTAGCTTGTCCATGAGGGGCTTGACAATAGCTGAAGTGGTGGTGCTCGGCATGCATGTGAAAGGATAAGCGTTTACCACGCCATTGAAGCCTTCTCGTGCATACTCGACGATTCCAGATATACTTAGGCATGCTTCAGTGCCTACATCAAAAGTAAATAGATCCTTTTCTTTCAAAACCTTTTCGAGATGGCCAACCTTGTGATCATCCGGAATATTAATCAGCCTTTTGACCCTTTTGTAAACCTGTTTTTGTCGCAGTTCTTGGTAAAATAGGTCACCCCAGAAGTCCATGATCTTCTTCAAGTGCTCTTTAACAGCGCCAAAACGGAGCTGTTTCAGGTGAAGCCGAAAGCCTATCTTTGCGTCTCGAAGACGGTCATAGCTCGTGTAATTCATCCATTCTGCAATGGACGCATTTACTGCTTCGCCTCCGTATTTTTCAATCATCCTTATAAGATCCTGATTGGCATGGACATGGGTTCTGACATATATTTCTCCAACAATTCCTATTAAAGGCTTGGGAGGGATAGATGAGTCTATAATCTGTTTGCCTTCCTCAATAATTTCCTCCAGCCTATCAAGGATTCGGTCAAAGTCCTTCTTAGGCCCGTATAGCTCGAATACCTCCTCCATCACATGCATAGATCTTTCAATGAACTCGTCGGTCATTCCCTGTTCTTTTTCGTAAGGGCGAATTCGCCACAGCAACCGATCCAATATGTCCGCCACCACAACAGAGAAATACGACGCCTTTCTCAGGTCACTAACCACTTCCTTGTCTATGATGCCCTGTAGCGAATAGCCATCCCTTGTTGTTAAGGCCCCTATACGTATCTTCTTGAATTCTGGAAATGAGTCCAGGATTATCCTCTGGTACTTGTTGTACATGCCAAATCGGCAAGGCCCATCGGACTCAGGCATGAAGCATACATAGTCCTCGGGATTGAACGCATCGCCTAACCTTTCTTTTTCTTTTTTCAAGAAATAAAGGATGTCACCCGTTGTGATCTGGCAAGGATAACATTCCTTGCCAGACGTGTATTCCTTGCCTAGGTCCATGCCCTTGAAAGTCTCCATGACCCTTGCCTTGATCCCGAAACCCCTGAAGGTGGCTGCGAGCAGGTGACACCCTATTTTGTTCATCTGTGGAATCAAGAAGGTCTTGTCTTTCACGTTGAATTTGCCAACGTTTTCCGTTAGCGTCTCAAAGCTTATAACCTTTGCAGTTTCCATCTCAGTTTGCCACCTTTCGTTGTGTTTCTTGACCAATCCCCTCTTTTCGCATTGTATTTTCAATAACGTTTTTGAACGCCTCAAGCCTTGTCATGACTCCGGCGACGGCACTGTGCTCGTCAAGCTCCAGGATTAGATATGCCTTATCCTTCATTACGTGCTTATAAAAATGCTCCAAGAACGAATCTGCACCACAACTGAAGTTGGTGAGATGAAGGCCAAACATCCGGGGGTTCTTCCTAACTAGCTTAGCGGTTCTAATGATTTGTGATCCAAGACCCCAGTACATATTTGGAAAATCTGACAGGTCAACATCAGACACATCAATAAAGTCCATTGGGAGCCCGGTGACACCAATTTTTGCGAGGTTTTGACCCAGCCTCAGGTTAACCCTCTCGTCATAGAGGTTGTAGGGCCGACCTGTCACCACTACTATGGGTTCATTTGTGGGGTGCTCATCAATAATGTTACGGCCTGTCTCCAGCAATTTTCGCATGAATGCGTTTTGATTCTCAAGCGCCCTATAGACCGCCTCCCTTATCTGTCTGCGGCCCCTATTTAACTTGCTGGATATCTGCTCTGCCAGCTCAACGGCAAGGGTGTCAGGATCAAATTTAAGGTGCACAGTGGGGCTCAACACATTGGAGGTATTCAGACCCAGAGCAAACCGCACCATATAGGAATTACTCTGCACCATGGGGCAATAGAAGCCTACCTCCCGCTCGGTCGGAGTAGGCATGGTAATCATAGACGGTAAAAAGAGAAACTTGGTTCTGCCGCAAATTGCCTTTACATGGCCATGCGACACCTTAACCGGGAAACATGTCTCGGCCACCATGGTCTCAATGCCCTCTTTGGCAATTTGAGTATTTGTTGGAGGGGTAAGAACCACTCTATAGCCTAAAGTGTCGAAAAAATAGGCCCAAAACACGGCCGTTTGGTGAGTATAAAGGGCCCTTTGCATGCCCACGGTGGGCCGGCCGTCTATTTCCATAATCGCACCATCACCCAGTTCTTCATAAACCCCGTCCATAAATTCACGCCATATCCTTTGTCGCATAAGGAAATAATTTTCCTTTTTCTTCCCTTTGGCCCTGGTCACCTCATAGCGGCCACATTCCCCACCCCACACGCTTCGCCGCCCATCAAAATTATAAATTTTGAGTTTGCATTGATTGTGGCAATTGGGGTCCGCATGACATATCTTTTCTTCGTATTCCATGCGATCATTGATTGCGCTGTCCAGCCCTCGAAATCTACTCGTATGTCTGTCCTCTGCCACCATTTTCTCGAGCACACTTACTGCAGCTCCATAAGCCCCCAATACTTCACGATGTTTGGGAACGATCAGGCCTCGACCCAAGACATTCTCAAAGGCTGCTACCACCCCTTTGTTTAGCGAAGGCCCCCCTAGGAACATTACCCTTTTGCCTATCTTTCTCTTGCCCACAACCCGGTTCAGATAGTTGTGGACAATGGCGTAACACAGTCCTGCTATCAAATCCGTTTGTGGCACCCCTTTCTGTAGATAAGACACCAAATCCGATTCCATGAATACAGTGCAACGCTCTGCAAGTTTCACAGGTGTTTCTGAAGAAAGAGCTATTTCCTGAAATTCTCCCACAATATTTATGCCATATTTGTTAGCGAGTTCGTGCAGGAAACTTCCCGTACCTGCGGCGCACACCTTGTTCATGTCAAAATCAAGAGGATATGTGTTTGCAATAAAAATATACTTAGAGTCCTGACCCCCTATTTCAAAGATTGTATCCACTGTTGAATCAATCTCCACGGCTCCTCGTGCATGGGCAGTTATTTCATCAATAATCAAATCAACGTTTAGGAAGTCCCCCACCACATTTCGGCCCGAGCCTGTCGTGGCGGTGCCAGCAATCTCCACCCTGTCACCAACCTCGTCCCTTATATGACGCAGTAGCCTCTGAGTCACTTCAATTGGCTTTCCTTGTGTGGGCACATAGCATTTGTGGATTATTTCGCGGTTTTGATTAATAAGGGCATATTTTGTGGTGGTAGATCCGATATCAATACCCAAATAAACCCTTGTGCCCTCGGGAATAAAGGCCCTTTCCACTTCATTGGATTCGGGAAAATCCGTCTGTTTGAGTTCCAAACGTTTACCTATTGGGAGTGACATATCTTGGAGTTTGGTGGATTTTCGCAATGCGGATAAATCCATCCCTCCCTCTTGACCCGTCTCGATTGCCTGGAGTGCCACGCCTATTGCACCTATGGAGGTGTTGAAAGGTGGAACTATCAAATTTGGAAAGTATTTCTTAAAAGCGTTAACCTGAAGCTGGTTCTTGGAAAGGCCTCCAATAAAAATTATGGGCTCTGCCAGTTGTCTGTTATTCACAATGGTACTCATATAGTTTCTGGCATTGCCTACGTGCAGCCCATGTATTATGTCTTCCAACCGCTCACCCCGGTTTTGAAGATGAATCATGTCCGACTTGGTAAAAACCGTGCACCTGCAGGCAACATTTGCTGCTCTTTCGCTCTTCAGCCCCAAATCGATAAAGTCTTTTAAGATTTCATCGATATGACGCTGAGATAGATCAACGTCTTTACTATAGATGGAGGTGGCAAGCCTTTGGGCCTGTTGGTCAATAAAAGAACCAGTACCCGAAGCACAAGGGCCATTCGTGGCAAAATGTTCAAGATCCCACCCCCCATCATAATGCCTTATCTGGAAAAGGGCCGTATCCTGACCTCCCATACTAATAATAGTCCTAACGTCGGGCTTGACATAAAGTGAGCCCAGGACTTGACTTATGGTCTCAAACTCATAAAATGCCCCTACCTTCTCACTTAGTTTCTTGCCATGGTTTCCCGTAAAAGAAATAGACCTTATCGCATCAGCACCAAATCGCTCTAAGATCTCCTCTAACAGGGTAAGGGCTTCCTCCTCAACCTTTCCTAGATGTCTTTTATAAGGAGCTTCGTAGACTAGATTCTTTTCCTCATCTAGAACTACGCAATTAAGGCTTACCGAACCAGCATCAACACCCACATACAGATAGTTTGCCATAGCAACACTCCTTGTTTCAGAATTACCCATCAATCAAAATGGTAAGGACTGTGCCTCCCTCCCCCCTTATGCCCTGAGCCTTATGCCTTACGCCCTCTAATGCGCCTCAGACCAGTTGTCCCCCTCTCCAATATCGACCTTAAGGGGAACATCCAGTTGATAGACCTTCTCCATCTCCTCTCTGATGATAGGCGCGACCGCATCTACCTCAAAGTGGGGCACCTCAAACAACAGCTCATCATGAACTTGTAAGAGCATCCTTGCACTATAACCATCTCTAGCCAGTCTATCGTGCAATTTTATCATGGCCTTCTTTATAAGATCTGCTGCTGTCCCTTGAATGGGTGTATTAACGGCAATCCGCTCGGCCTCTGCCCTTATTACCTGTTTGGGATGATCGATATCGGGTACGTATCTCCTCCTGTTAAACAAGGTGGTTACATACCCCTTCTCCCTCGCCTCCTTTATCATCCTTTCTTTGTATGCAAGCACCCCCTTGTACCGCTCATAATAGGCTGCAATATACTGTTTTGCCGAGGAAAGATCAATCTCCAGTTCTTCACTCAATTTCTGGGGTCCCATTCCATATATTATCCCGAAGTTTATTGCCTTGGCTATTCTTCTCATTTCAGGTGTAACCTTCTCTGGGGCCACACCCATAATTTCGGAGGCAGTCTTGGTATGCACATCTTCTCCCTTTTCAAATGCCTCCTTAAATTCCGGATCCCCTGAATAGTGAGCAAATACCCGCAGCTCAATCTGGCTGTAATCAGCCGACACCAGCTTGAATCCCTCTTCAGCAATAAATCCTTTGCGGATTTCCTTTCCCTCTTCGCCCCTGATGGGAATGTTTTGCAAATTGGGATTACTGCTGCTGAGCCTTCCGGTGGCGGTAACCGTTTGATTGAACGAGGTATGTAGTCTACCCGTAGAAGGCTCTACCATCTTTATCAGTGCATCAAGGTAAGTGGACTTGAGCTTTGCCAATGTTCGATATCGGAGTACCAATCTCGGAACCTTATGAGGGTACGTAGCAAGCTTTTTGAGTACCTTCACATCTGTTGAATATCGCTTGGTCTTGGCTGTCTTTCTTTGCACAGGAAGCTGCAATTTTTCAAAAAGCACATAACCCAATTGCTGGGGAGAGTTTATGTTGAATTCCATGCCCGCCTCTTTATAGATCTCCTGCTCAAGCTCCTCCAGCTCATGGGCCATGGTCTGAGACAGTGATTCAAAAAATGGAACATCTATCTTAATACCGTTTAGCTCCATTTGTATAAGCACTGGTATAAGCCTCATCTCTAGCCCATAAAATAACTCTTCGTTCTTCTTGGACTTCAGGATCTGCTCTAATATCTTCATTAACCTTAGGGTAATGTCCGCGTCCTCACATGAATACTCAGCCGCTGCCTCCACTTTGACCTGGGAAAAATTCTTTACCTTCTTGCCTTTTCCCACAAGATCCCCGTAACTCATCATCCTGTAATTCAGATATTGCTGGGCCAGAGACTCCAGATTATGTTGCCTGAGCCCTGGGTTTATTACGTATGAGGCCACCATCGTATCAAAATACAAGCCCTTGAGGTCCACACCGTGAAGGTGCAACACCTCTGCATCGTATTTAATATTTTGTCCTATCTTCGCTATATGCTCGTCCTCAAAAACAGGCCTTAGCACATCAAGCGCCTCTTCCATGGGCAATTGCTTTGGTGCGCCGCTATATCTATGTCCCAAAGGGAGATAATGTGCCTTGCCCTCCTCTAGGCAGAATGAAATACCCACCAGCTTGGCCTTAAAAGGATTCTCACTTGTTGTTTCTGTATCCACGCAAACAAGTCCTCTGGCTTGGATATCTGCTATCAATTTCTCCAATTCTTTCTTGCTTAGGCAGAGCTGGTAGTCCCTTTCGGTCTCCTTCCGCGATGCGAACTGATCCCAAAGTTCCCTGAACTCCAGTTCTCGGAAGAGTTCAGCCAGTTCCTCTTTATCAGGCTCGCCAATTCTTAAATCATCAATCTTGACATCAATGGGCACATCACAATTAATCGTTACTAACTCCTTACTCAGTCGAGCAGCCTCTGCACCATTCTTCAAGTTTTCTTTAAGCTTCTGTCCTCTGACCTCCTCTATATGTTCCAGGACCCTTTCGAGTGAGCCATACTCCTTGATCAGTTTTACAGCGGTCTTTTCCCCCACGCCAGGCACGCCGGGTATATTATCGCTAGTATCACCAGAAAGCCCCATCACGTCTATAAACTGCTCGGGCTCCAGGCCGTAAGTCTCCTTTAAGGACTCATAGTCAGTCTCCTTATCCTTCATGGTATCCCACATAATGGTCGCTGGTGTGATTAGCTGGCGGAAGTCCTTGTCTCCGGTAACCATAACCACTTTGTGCCCTAGTTTCTCACATTGTCTGGCCAAGGTTCCAATAATGTCATCCGCCTCATAACCTTCTAGCTCAAGTCTCTTGATATTGAGGGCGTCAATAATCCTTTTTACTATCGGGATCTGAACCGCCATATCCTCAGGCATTTCGGGTCTGTTGGCCTTGTACTGCTTATACAGATCATGTCGAAATGTTGGGCCCTTTGTGTCAAACACAATGGCAACATACTTGGGCTTCTTCTCTTGGAGTAGCTTTAGGATCATTCTGGTGAAGCCCAGCACTACATTGGTGGGAAAGCCCTTGGAGTTAGACAGGTTCCTTACGGCATGGTATGCGCGATGTAGGTAGGAACTACCATCAACTAAATAAACTGGCTCCTTCATGGGTTCGGTTTCCATGGCTGCCAGCCTTCAATACGAGGTCTCTTGATTATTCACTCACCTTACCATAGAACTATTTGGCATATTCGATGGCCCGAGTTTCCCTGATCACCGTGACCTTGATCTGCCCGGGATATGTCATATCCTGCTCTATCTTTTTTGCAATTTCTTTACATAACATAAATGCCTGATCATCATCAACGATCTTACTTTCTACCATGATTCTGATCTCCCTGCCAGCCTGGATGGCGTAAGACTTTTCCACTCCTCTGAAAGAAGTGGCAATTTTTTCAAGTTCCTCAAGCCGCTTTACATAGGACTCTAGCATCTCTTGGCGTGCTCCAGGGCGAGCACCAGACAGGGTGTCAGCTGCTTGGACCAATACTGCCAGAACCGTTTCAGGAGGTACTTCCTCGTGGTGCGCAGCTATTGCGTGCACAACCTCTTTGGACTCTCCATACCTTCGCGCTAGATCAGCTCCAATAGCAGCATGAGGTCCTTCCACTTCATGATCCACAGCCTTTCCGATGTCGTGCAGTAGCCCAGCCCTTTTCGCCTCCTTCACGTTCAATCCCAATTCTGCCGCCATTATTCCACATAGAAAGCCCACTTCTATGGAATGCTGCAACACGTTTTGCGCGTAACTGGAGCGGTATTTCAGACGTCCGAGCAATTTTACTAATTCAGGATTTATGCCATGAACCCCTAAATCAAACGTGGCTTGTTCCCCTGCCTCACGAATGCTGGTTTCGATTTCTTTGTTTACCTTTGCTACAACATCTTCTATCCGAGCTGGATGAATTCTCCCATCATGGATAAGTCTCTCCAGCGCTACCTTTGCCACCTCCCGCCTAACGGGATTGAATCCTGATAGAATCACCGCTTCGGGCGTATCATCTATGATAACATCCACTCCAGTGGCTGCCTCGATGGCACGAATATTTCTCCCCTCCCTGCCAATAATCCTTCCCTTCATCTCCTCATTGGGCAGATTCACCACTGAGACAGTCTTCTCTGCAACATAATCCCCTGCATACCTTTTCACGGCTAAGGCCAGAATCTCTTGGGCCTTTTTGTCCGCCTTTTCACGTGCCTCGTTCTCAATTCTTCTAATTAGTTTTGCAGCTTCGTGACGGGCCTCTGATTCCATGGATTCAATCAAGAGCCTTTTTGCATCCTCACTGGACATACCCGCTATTTTTTCCAGTTCCTTCTTACGCTCCTCTATAAGCCCGAAATATTCTTGTTCCTTTTCTCTAAGCTCCTTCTCGATACGGTCAACATTGTGCTCTCTCTCTGAAACCTTGGCTTCCCTCTTCTCGAGCTGCTCCAGTTTTCGATCAAGGTTCTCTTCTTTGTGAAAGAGCCTCTTTTCCTGGATCAGAAGCTGTTCTTTCTTTTCTCGGGTTTCCTTTTCGAACTCCACCTTCATCTGATAGAGGGTATCCTTTGCCTGAAGGTGGGCCTCTTTCTTTATGGTCTTGGCTTCTTTCTGCGCGTCTGCAAGAATTTTTTTTGCATATTTCTCAATGGATTCCACTCTGGATTTTGTCAGCCGCTTGCGCACAAAAAAGCCAATAAAAATCCCCGCTACAAGCGCGGCAAAAGGGATGCCTAGTGCATATATATAGCTCATAATTTCCATATACTCCTTTTTCCCAGAGACTAGGCGCGACAGCAATTTCATTGGTATTGCGGCGTCTCTCCACTTTACCATCGAAACCGTAGGCTGGGACGGGCACCAATTCTAACGGATACTGGGGACAGGTGGGATCATTGCAGAAGTGAAAGGAATGTGTGAATCGGCCTTTATCATATGGTTACATGCATGGCAGCCCACTAACGTCAAACTGGGTAGTAAGAGCTACCAAAACCAAATTCCTCACACGGGTATGTTTAGCTTCCTTGCAAGTCTTGCATCTTAAATCAAATAATCCAAGAGACAGGCAATAGTTCCATTGGAGGAAACCAACCACATATTCAGGAGAAAATTTCCTGTTCCGATTCAAACCCACAGTCTCCTGCGGATGCCCTGTCCAGCCCTAGATCGCGCCTTCCAGAGATCTATGTATTGGAACCGATTCGTTTTAGCATGGCCTCGGTTCTCGATCGTATAATATCTAAAAGTGCTTCATATCTCTCAAGGAGCTGAAAGTAATCACTTGCAATATGAAAAGCCGCCAGAATTGCCAGTTTTTTTTCGCTCAAAGATGGGCCCTGTTCCCTTATCTCTCTCAATTTCTTGTCCACAAAGTCAGCAACCTTCTTTACGTACTCGCTGTTTTCCTCACTTAATAACTGATATTCCTGGTCGAGAATCTTAACAGTAACTTTTTCTTTCAAAGGTTGCTCCCTAGTAGGGGTTTATGGCAATTCAATTTCCTCAAGTTTCTCAAGTAAATGCAAGATCTTCTGCTTTGCCTTATCTCTCCCTGATCTCAAGGTGTCCACTTGCCTTGTTAAATCCGCGATCTTCTCCTCCTGTATTTGCACCTTTTCAGAAAGAGTCGTATTTTCCCTTTTTAAATCTTGTATTAGTTTCAGCAATGCATCAACCTTCTGTTCTAGGAGATCTAATTGCTCAACATCACCAAACGTATCCATGACAATTACCCACCTTGTTAATGTTTTACACCAATATTAGCCTGCAAGGGTTGAAAGGTCAATAAAAAAGGCAGGCCTAGATGGCCTGCCCTCTGAAATTATTCCTGCTATTTTCAATGCTTACATTACCTTCTCCGCTACCTTGATTCTTGCAATAGCCCGCTTAAGTGCCATTTCCGCCCTATGAAAATCTATATCAGGGATGCCCCTGGCCTTAGACAATCTCTCTTTAGCCCTTTCTAAAGCCTTCCTGGCGCGCTCCACATTAATCTCGGTGGCCTTTTCCGCCGCGTCAACCAGCACAGAAACCTTGTTATCCGATACCTCAGCAAATCCTGTTGTGACAGACAAGTATTCAGCCTTGCCATCAGCGCTGTAGCGGAGTTCTCCCGGCAAAATTCCGGTAAGAAACGGAACATGGCCTTCCAACACTCCAAACTCCCCAATGCTACCGGGTGCCACCACAATATCTACTTGCTGACTCACCACCACCCTCTCAGGTGTCACTACTTCCAAAAACAGGTTACCCATAGATCAACCCTCTTACTTGTTCGCGGCGGCCATCTTTTCGGCCTTTTCTACTGCCTCGTCAATGCCCCCGACCATATAGAAAGCGGCCTCTGGGAGGTCATCGTGTTTCCCTTCAATGATCTCCTTGAACCCTCTGATGGTCTCCTTCACTGGCACGTATTTTCCTGGAGTGCCAGTGAACTGTTCTGCCACATGAAACGGTTGGGAAAGAAACCGTTGGATTCTTCTTGCTCGGGCTACAGTCAATTTGTCTTCCTCAGAGAGTTCGTCCATACCTAAAATCGCGATAATGTCCTGCAGGTCTTTATATTTCTGAAGAATCTGCTGCACCTGACGCGCAACCGTATAATGTTCTTCTCCAAGGTAATTGGGATCCAGAATCCTGGATGTAGAATCCAAAGGATCCACTGCGGGATATATACCCAGCTCTGCAATTGGCCTGGAGAGCACTACAGTACCGTCCAAGTGGGCAAAGGTTGTAGCCGGAGCCGGATCAGTTAGGTCGTCCGCGGGCACATACACACATTGGACCGATGTGATAGAGCCCTTCTTAGTAGAGGTAATCCTTTCCTCCAACTCACCAAGGTCTGTGCCAAGGGTGGGCTGATAACCCACAGCGGATGGAATACGTCCAAGCAATGCAGACACCTCGGATCCGGCCTGGGTAAAACGAAAGATATTATCAATAAAGAGGAGAACGTCCTGACCCCGTTCATCACGATAGTATTCTGCAGCAGTCAGTGCCGACAATGCGACTCTCGCCCTGGCACCAGGAGGCTCAGTCATCTGTCCGTAAATCAGAGCTGCCTTCTCAATAACCCCAGAATCCTTCATTTCCAGATATAAGTCGTTCCCTTCTCTGGTCCTCTCCCCAACTCCCGCAAACACACTGATACCACCGTGTTGCATGGCAATATTGTGGATCATTTCCATCATGACGACAGTCTTTCCAACACCGGCACCCCCGAACATCCCCATTTTACCACCCCTAGGAAAAGGTACCAAGAGGTCAATAACCTTTACCCCGGTCTCTAGCACCCTTACGGTGGTATCCTGGTCCTCAAAGGCAGGAGCGTGCCTGTGGATGGGATAGTATTCCGTAGCGTTAACAGGTCCCAAACCATCAACGGGTCTGCCCACCACGTTCAGCACTCTGCCCAGGCAAGCATCCCCCACAGGCATCATGATGGGCTTACCAGTATTCTTGACCTTCATTCCCCGAACCAGACCGTCAGTAATATCCATAGCGATACACCGGACAACCCTGTCACCCAAATGCTGGGCCACCTCTACCACCAAGTTATCCTGGGTGTCGTCTATAGCGGGGTTAGTAATGGTAAGTGCTGTCAGCAGAGCGGGAAGCTCACCCTCAGGGAATTCCACGTCTACGACTGGTCCAATGACTTGTATGACTTTGCCCTCGTTCATATTGATTAATGCCTCCTTTTTGCCATTATGCCTTCTTAAGTGCCTCAGCCCCACCCACAATGTCCATCAGCTCAGCAGTGATTGCTGCCTGCCTCGCCTTGTTGTAAACCAGGGTGAGGTTATCTATCATTTCAGAGCAATTCTTGGATGCGTTATCCATTGCAGTCATTCGCGCTGCGTGTTCACTGGTCTCATTTTGCAGGAATGCGTTATAGATCTGAACGCTAAGATGCTTGGGTAAAAGCTCAATCAAAAGCTCTTCTGCACTGGGCTCTATTAGATATTCTGTGGCGCCAGATCTTTCTGCACCTTCATCAACGCCGGGAGGCTCAATAGGGATGAGCTTTACCACAGTGGGTTCTTGCTTCACCATACTCACGAACTTGCTGTACATCATGTAGACTTCGTCCACCTCATTGTTAAGATAGCGGTCTATGAACTCCTTTGCTATCTGATTTATGAAGGCCATATCAATCTTCCCATAAATGTGAGTATGGGAAACTCTTACATCAAAGTCCCTTTTGGTGAAGTAGTCTTTGCCTTTTTTGCCCACTAACGTAAGAGTACAATGTCTCCCTAGGGACTCCTGTCCTTCTACCCACTTCTCTGCTTGGACAATAAGATGAGTATTAAACGCCCCACAAAGCCCCCTGTCGGCAGAAAAGTGTAACAACTCCACATTCTTTATCTCATCGCGTTTGACAAGCAAAGGGTGCACATCGGGTTCCAGACGGCTTGCTAGATGACCAAGAACTTCTGCAAACTTTCGAGCATATGGATCAAAGCTCTCCATTCGGGTTTGTGTATTACGGAGCTTTGCCGCTGCCACCATGTTCATCGCCTTTGTTATCTGGCGGGTCTTCTTAACTGCACCAATCTTCCGCAGGATATCTCTTAATGTTGCCATAGAAACGTCTCTTTACTTTAGAACTCAAGGTTATTATCAATAAACCAATAGGTTAATATCCCCAAAATCCCTATGACGCTGGTTGAAAAATCCCCCTGAACTCGTCCAGTGCAGACTTCAGCTTTGCTTCCAGTTCTTCGGAAATGTCACTCTTTTCCTTTATCTCCTGGAGTAATTCAGGATGCTTGCTTTCCATAAACTCAAGCATCTGCTTTTCATAATCAGCAATTGAATCTACAGGCCACTCGTCAAGATACCCATTTGCCCCTGCAAATAGGATGGCCACCTCTTTTTCTGCAGGCATTGGTTGGTATTGAGGCTGTTTAAGTACCTCCACCAATCTCTGCCCACGAGCCAACTGCTGCTGTGTTGCCTTGTCCAGATCACTGCCGAACTGAGCAAAGGCCTCAAGCTCCCTATATTGGGCCATATCGAGGCGCAAGGTTCCTGCCACCTTCTTCATTGCCTTGGTCTGGGCAGCTCCACCTACCCGAGAGACTGAAAGACCAACGTTAATTGCAGGACGCACCCCTGAGAAGAACAGTCCTGGCTCCAAATATACCTGCCCATCTGTGATGGAGATCACATTGGTGGGGATATAGGCAGATACGTCACCAGCCTGGGTCTCGATTATGGGCAAAGCGGTCAATGATCCACCGCCCAATTCGTCATTCAGCTTTGCAGCACGCTCCAAGAGCCTGGAGTGGTTGTAGAAAATGTCACCCGGAAATGCCTCACGTCCTGGTGGACGTCTCAAAAGAAGGGAGACCTGACGATAGGCTGCGGCCTGTTTCGAAAGGTCATCATAGATAATTAGGGCATGACGCCCACTGTCCCGGTAGTACTCCCCAATGGCGCAACCAGAATAAGGTGCTATAAATTGCTGAGTGGCCGGGTCACTGGCGCATGCTGCAACCACGGTGGTGTATTCCATTGCACCGTGCCGCTCTAATGTATCAACCACCTGGGCGACAGTAGATTTTTTCTGTCCGATGGCTACGTAAATACAATACATGTCCGTCTCTTTTTGATTGATTATGGCATCAACACAAATGGCAGTCTTGCCGATCTGGCGGTCACCAATAATCAGTTCGCGCTGACCCCGACCTATGGGTGTCATGGCATCAATGGCCTTGATACCCGTATACATGGGTTCCTTCACGGGCTGGCGTGCCACTACACCTGGTGCCACCATTTCGATCCTTCGATACTCCGTGGCATTGATGGGCCCTTTGCCATCGAGGGGCTGACCTACAGCATCAATAACACGCCCCAGCACAGCCTCCCCTACGGGAATTTGTGCGATTCTGCCGGTGCGCTT
>CAZDVV010000024.1:0-19415 GCA_964508875.1 uncultured Desulfobacteraceae bacterium
CTCTTAAGGGACCCATCTTCTACTAAAAAAGAGGAGGGAGGCGTTTTCTTATTGACCTAATATGGAGAATTAGCTAGAATTATTTGATTTTGGCAAAGGAGCTCTGGTCATGTACGCAGTGATTCAAACAGGTGGAAAACAATACAAGGTTGCCCCAGGGGATGAAATCCAGGTAGAAAAACTTCCTGCGCTGGCCGGTGACCAGATAACTTTTGAAAAGGTCCTGTTAGCCTCAGATGGCGATACCATAAAGGTGGGAACACCTTACGTGGAAGGTTCCAAGGTCATTGGCCGAATCGTCAGGCAGGGCAAGGCAAAAAAGATCATAGTATTTAAATACAAAAGACGAAAGAATTACAAACGCAAGAAGGGACATAGACAGCATATCAGCCTTGTGAGAATAGAGAAGATAGAGGCCTGATCAAGAGGATTAAACAGAGGCCTCTTGGTCCAGGCGTGTAAGACTGGTATATCAGGAGTGATAAAATGGCTCATAAGAAGGCAGGCGGAAGTTCCCGCAATGGACGTGACAGCGCTGGAAAGCGCTATGGTGTGAAGCGCTTTGCAGGCCAGAAGGTTAAAGCGGGCAGTATCTTGGTTCGGCAAAAGGGTACGCATATCCACCCGGGAGAAAATGTAGGTCTTGGAAAGGACTATACCTTGTTTGCAAAGATTGACGGGGTAGTAGCCTTTGAGCGCCTTGGAAAATACCGCAAGAAAGTCAGTGTTTACGCTACCTAGCACACAAACCTCGTCTCGCCCCCCCATTCGGAAACAGTATGTCCTTTGTTGATAAAGTGGTGCTGACGGTTCGTTCCGGTGATGGAGGGAAGGGATGTGTCAGCTTCAGACGGGAGAAATACATCCCAAAAGGAGGTCCTGACGGGGGCGACGGAGGCGATGGCGGGGATGTGATTTTTAGGGCCACAACCCGTCTTTTTACTCTTCAGGACTATATTTACAAGCCCCACCATCGGGCCCACAACGGTCAGCCCGGCCGTGGCAAGAATCAGGCAGGGAAAAAAGGCGAAGATCTCGTCTTAGAAGTCCCTGTAGGGACAGTAATCTACGACGAGCAATCAGGAGAAATACTGGCTGACTTGATTCATGATGGACAGGAAGTCATAGTCCTGCAAGGCGGTAAAGGCGGAAAGGGTAATAAACATTTTGCCACCGCAACTAATCGAACGCCGCGATTTGCCCAACCTGGGCAACCCGGCCAAGAAAAGAGGTTACGGCTCTCTCTCAAGTTCCTAGCACATATAGGTTTGGTGGGCTTGCCCAATGCTGGTAAATCCACACTACTAGCCAGGCTCACTCACGCCAGACCTCGAATAGCAGACTACCCATTCACTACCCTCGTCCCTAATCTGGGCGTAATGGAACTAAACGAAGGCCACGCTGTTGTCATTGCTGATATTCCTGGATTGATTGAAGGGGCTAGCGAGGGCAAGGGGCTGGGAATTCAGTTCCTGAAACACATAGAGCGCACTCAGCTGTTGCTCCATGTTCTTGATATTACATACAGGCCATCGGGCCACGTACTGGAAGATCTACAAATGATTCGAAAGGAGATGAAGAACTATAGCCTCGCTCTCCTCAAGAAACCCTGGATGGTGGTAGTAAACAAGCTGGATCTTTATGACAGCAAGTCACGAAACCTGGAGCAGCTGGAATATGCACTGAAACAGGAGGGGTTGACATGGTTTTGTGTTTCAGCATTGACAGGACAAGGCCTTGATATGTTAAGAGAATACCTCTCCCATCATTTTGCTCAGAAATTATCAGATTCCCTTGAGGCAGGCCTTAAGTAGAACATGGAAGCTGCAAAAGAAAGGAGAATTGACGACTATAGAATAGAACTGCTGAGCTCTGTTAAACGGGCTGTGCTAAAGGTGGGCAGTGGAGTTTTGACCGGTCGCACTGGGCTGAATCTTTCGGTAATTAACGACCTGAGCTCGAGCATTTATGAGATTATGGCAAGGGGTATACAGATAGTCCTGGTTTCCTCAGGGGCCATTGCTTCGGGATTCAAAAAGTTAGGCATGGTCTCCAAACCCAAAACCATCTCGGAAAAGCAGGCGGTGGCGGCCACTGGCCAACCTGCCCTTATCATGGCCTGGGAAAAGGCCTTTGAGCGTTACGGCCAAAAGGTGGCCCAGATTCTCATCACCAGAGATGATCTGACCAGTCGGCGAAGATATCTCAATGCACGCAATACCCTCATGACTTTGTTATCCTGGAACATCATTCCCATCATTAACGAAAATGATACAGTGGTAGTAGACGAGATAAAATTCGGAGATAACGACAACCTCAGTGCCATGGTCACCAACCTTGTTGATGCCAATTTATTGGTGAACCTGACAGACATTGATGGGCTGTTTGATAAAGATCCAAGAAAGCACCCTGATGCAAGGCTTGTTCCCGTAGTAGAAAGAGTCGACAAAAGAATTAGGGATTTTGCGAGCAGCATTCCGGGGTTCTTGGGCACTGGGGGCATGACTAGCAAGATAAAGGCAGCACAAAAGGTGGGACTAGCTGGGATCCCTGCCATCATCGCCAATGGCTTAAGACCAGGTATTCTAATGGATATCTTCGATGGCAAGCAGGTGGGTACTGTCTTCATCCCGAGAAACACGGCACTTTGCAAACGGAAACACTGGATTGCCTTTACCAAGGCGCCCAAGGGCGAACTGGTGGTGGATCACGGAGCCGAAAAGGCCATAGTATCAAATGGCAAGAGCCTTCTCCCCTCAGGCATAAAAGAGGTGCGTGGCAGGTTTGGTGTAGGCGACGCTGTGGTGATCACTAACGAGCGAGGAGAAAACATTGCTATCGGTCTGGTCAACTATCAGTCTACGGATGTGGATAGAATCAAGGGGATAAGAACCAATCAAATAGCTGCTGTTTTGGGATTCAAACACGATGACGAGATTATCCACAGGGATAATCTGGTGCTGACAAGGGATACTGAAGAAGGAGTGGAAGAATGTCACTTCAAGAACTAATACGTGACATGGGACGAGAGGCGCGCAATGCTTCCAAGGCCTTGAGAATCGCGGACACAAAGCAAAAGGACACCGCCCTGAGGCTCATGGCTGAACTGCTTGACTCTAGGAGGAAAGAGATAGTCTTAGAGAATACCAAAGACCTTGATCAAGCCCGAAAGGCAAACCTCTCGACCGCCATGATAGATAGACTAACCATTACTGAGGCAGTGATTGATGGCATGATACAGGCTCTCCAAGAGGTGGCCGCCTTACCTGATCCCGTTGGCCAAGTTACCAGTATGTGGAAAAGGCCCAACGGGCTCATGGTAGGCAGGATGCGGATCCCCCTTGGTGTAATAGGTTTCATTTACGAGTCTAGGCCCAATGTCACTGTGGATGCAGCGAGCCTATGCCTCAAATCAGGCAATGCGGTGATTCTAAAAGGGGGTTCTGAGGCACTCAACTCTAATCTTATGCTTGCCTCGATTCTAGAACAGGCATTGCAAAACAGTGGCCTACCCTCAAAGGCAGTACAAGTGGTGCCAAGTACAGACCGAGAGGCCGTAAAATTCTTGCTACAAATGGATGACAGTATAGACTTAGTCATTCCAAGAGGTGGTGAGGGCCTCATTCGGTTTGTTGCGGAAAACTCTCGTATCCCTGTACTCAGGCACTACAAGGGCGTATGTCATGTATATGTGGATGAGTCAGCAGACCTAGGGATGGCTCAGGAAATATGCTTTAACGCAAAGGTTCAGCGGCCAGGAGTCTGCAATGCCATGGAAACTTTGCTCGTCCACCAGGCCATATCCCGACAGTTCCTACCCCCTATGTATGAACGGTTCAAAAATGCAGGAGTAGAATTACGGGGTTGTGAAAAGACCCTGGAAATCTTGAAAGATATCGTCCCTGCCACAGACCAAGACTGGCATGAAGAGTACCTGGATTTGATCCTTGCGGTAAAGATCGTTTCAAATATGGAAGAGGCAATTGACCACATTGACAGATATGGCTCCAACCACACAGAGGCAATAATAACCAGCGATTACCAAAGGGCGCAACGTTTCCTGGCGGAAACAGATTCTTCAGTAGTATTGGTAAATGCCTCCACCCGATTCAACGATGGGGGCCAACTAGGACTCGGGTCAGAAATTGGAATCAATACTTCAAAACTCCACGCCTTTGGCCCCATGGGCCTGGAGGAACTCACTACCACAAAATTTATTGTTTTCGGGAACGGGCAAATAAGGACATAACAACGAGGCAGACGTGAGATACGGTGTTTTCGGCGGTACGTTTGATCCCATTCACATGGGACACCTGCGTACTGCCGAAGAGATGGTTCAACAACTGAACCTCACCAAGCTCTTCTTGATCCCCGCGGCCACGCCTCCTCACAAAAACCGCATCCCTGTCTCTGCGTTTCGCCATCGTTTTGAGATGGCCAAAATGGCGGTTGGGAATTCTCACAAATTAGAGGTTCTTGACATTGAGGCCAGAAGAAAGGGGCCCTCCTATTCGGTAGACACGCTTAGGGAACTGAGATCTTTTTTAGGTGGTGAAAATGATTTATACTTTATAGTGGGTCTTGAGGGATTCTTTGAGATTCATACTTGGAAGGAGTATCGTTTGCTTTTTGACTTGGCCCATTTTGTGGTAGTAGACCGTATGGGCTACAGATACCAAGATATATTCCCTTACTTGGCAAAATTGGGGATTGATTACCGTCTTACAAATAATGCTAATAGGATGATCCTAGCCTCTGGAAACTGCTTCCTTCATATGGCTCCTACGCGAATGGACATTTCTTCTACACAAATTAGGAGCCTTGTTAGACAGGGGCTTTCTATTAGATATCTTGTTCCAGATGAAGTCATGAACTACATACTGGCAAAAAGGCTTTATACGAAAGATGAAGGCAATTGATAAGGCGAAACTCTGCATGAAGATTATTTGCGAAAGAAAGGCCATTGATCCTGTCCTCTTCGAGGTGAGAAAACTCACCTCCATTGCTGACTACTTTCTGATTGCCAGCGGTAGTTCCAGCAGACAGGTCCAGGCCATGGCAAGCCACCTGTTGCGGAAAATGAAGGAGGCCGGCTTTCGCGCCTATGGATTGGAGGGCCAAGAAGAAGGTCATTGGATACTGCTGGACTATGGGGATATTATCATACACCTATTCTATCAGCCTTTTAGAGAATTCTATGACCTAGAGGGACTCTGGATAGATGCCCCTAGAATACCACTGCCTGAATATGACAACTAGGGGGAATAACCCTTGACTGGCCAATTTTACAAATCGCGTCGCTCCCGGATTCTAATCCTTATCATATGCATTACCCTCGCAAATCTCCTTCAGTGGCACCCTAATGCACGGGCCATTTCGATTGAAAAAGAAACTGAACTTGGCAACAAGTTCTTGGCGAGTATTAAGAAGCACTTTGAGTTCTTGAATGATGAGTTCGCTCAGGATTACATCAACCGGCTGGGCGAAGCACTCGCGCAGGAAATAGAGGTGAAACCTTTCCCGTTTCATTACTATATAGTCAAACAAAATGACCTGAATGCATTTGCAGGGCCTGGAGGTCATATTTTTATCTACAGCGGCCTTATATCCTCAATGGATGATGTTGATGAATTGGCAGGTGTTCTTGCCCATGAGATGGGCCACATCACGGCCAGGCATTTGTCCAAGCGGATAGAACAGGGTAAAAAGATCAGCATTGCCACCATGGCTGCGGTCCTGGCAGGTATTTTTATTGGAGGCAAAGCGGGTGCTGCGCTCACCACGGGATCAGTGGCAGCAGGTATCCAGACTCAATTGCATTACAGCCGGGAGGACGAACGCCAGGCAGATCAGCTTGGATTCAAATATGCTAGCCTTGCAGGTTTTGATCCTTCAGGCCTGATCCGGGCACTTACGATTATCCAGAAAAACTCATGGATGGAATCTAACAAAATTCCTCCATACCTGCGCACGCACCCCACAGGTCCCCAACGTATAGCCAACCTTGAGAGTATGCTTCATAGCTTCAGAGCTCGTCCTAATCATGACGCAGAAACTCTCAGAAAACAATTTCCCGTCTTCAAGACCTTGGTTCAGGCAAAGTCCAACGATCCCGACAAAATGGAGCAGATCTTCAAAAAAGATCTGGAAGACGGCAGGAACGTATCTCTTGCTCATTTGGGCCTTGGCATAGTTTACAAGATAAAGTCTGAATATGCGGAGTCAGTAAGACATCTAAGGGCTGCTTTGGGCAGTTTGCCATCATCAGTGGTCATATGGATGGAACTGGGAGAGGCATATCAACTGACTGGCCAGTATCAAGAGGCCTTACCTCTTTTGGAAAGGATCTTGGCCCAAAGGCCAAACGACCGAAAGGCAATGTTATTGTTGGCTGAATCCTATGAGAATCTCGGTCAGTACGGCAAAGCAATCTCTTTGCTGAAGACGCTTTCATTCGCAGATAGGGTGGCTCCAGAGGTATATTATCATCTGGGCATGTCTTATGGACGGCTAAAAAAACTGGCCTTGGCCCATTTTTATCTTGGACTTTATTTTAAAGAACTGGGCAGGCGAGAAAAGGCTCGATTCCACTTTACTGAGGCCAGGCGCCTGTCCAAGGGCAATCTTTCTTTACAGCGTAAAATAAAAAGGGTATCCAAAGGCATCCTTTAGTGTTTGTTTTTCACCTTACCCAATTTGGCCCAAAACCTACCTGCCACGTAGCTCTGATGCTCGTCTGGCAGGCAAACATAGATGGAGCCAGGAAGAACATCTCCCTGCCTTTGCCCGAATTGGAGCACCATGGCATATCCCCCACTGTATATTTTAATTTTTGGTAGGTTTTTGCCCTTCTCCATCCAGCTCAAGTGAACATGAGGAACTCCGTATTTTTTGTCAGTGGAGGCCTCGAAGTGGGCGCCATATAGTGACTCATTTGAACTCTTAAAAGTGAAAATCTTGATCTCTCTATCGGCGAAAAAGTTCTTGCCTTGCCTGAGGGTCAGAATCCCATTGTCAAGGATTGCGTCTTGCAATTGAAATCTTTGGCCGTGAATCATTCCGTAGGCGTTCTCCTCGGGAATTGTCACACCATCCAGCTTCTCTCTCCACTTTGCGCGCCCTGGCACAGGCGAGCCGGCTCTTGTTACTGGTCGAAGTGCAGGCCTTAGGGACCGCTCTCTATTCAAATCTGCCATGGCCTGTTCCGATTGCCCTCTGGCCTTATAAACTAGGGCCCTGTTGTGGTAAAGATCAGCATCATTTGGCGAAACCTTGATGGCCGCATTGTAATCAGCCAGGGCCTCGTCAAACCTGCCCAGACGGAAATTTGCCCCTGCTCTGTTACAATATGCATCCGCTGAATCGGGATCCAATCTAATAGTTATGGCCAAATCCCGAACGGCCCTTTCATAGTCCCCCTTATTGATATAGGCCAAGGCGCGGTTGTAATAGGGATCAGCATCCTTATTATTTCTCCTGATCGCCCTTGTATACTCTTTTATGGCACGGTCCAGTCTTCCCATCAAATAATATGCAAGCCCCCGATTGTAGTAGGCTTCAGGCGTTCCATAGTATTTTCTGCTAAACTCCAGGAGGGCTTCTATTCTCTTGGCGTATCCCGCATCTTGCACCTGCCGTTTAGTTACTAAGCCGTGTTCTTTCCTCGGTTTCGGCATTGTTGAAACACCAGGCTTTGCCTTTTTGGGAACGGATTTCAGTGGCGGTATGGACCTTATTCTCCCAGGAGCCATCTTCAATGTCTTTGCTTTGTTCGTCTGTGCCAACTGATTCATTACAAATAAGGCCATCATTGCCTGGTTTTTTATAACATTCACAAGCCCATACATAGCAGCGAGCCCTATGACAACCAGCAAGACCACCACAAGTATATTAGTTTTTACGGGAGGATAATGTTCTACCTCGGGCTCAGGTCCTACCCTCAAACCCTCAATCTGCCACCTGTAAAGCCAGCATATTGACCATGGTGTAAAGAGCTGAAGGGTCACTGTATTCAAGATCCAGCTCAATATGGATATCTTCACAAATCGTCCCAGACCTGCTCCAAAGCTTGTCTTTTCTCCACCATATAAGGAATTCTCCTCTTTCCACGCGTAAAAGCGATACATTCCCCACAAATAATAAATACCCAGAGTCAAGATGGGGAGGATAACCAAATGGATCAGATAAAGTAAGAAAAGGGAGCCACCTGTGCCATTGAACACACTTGGCTTCCCCGAAACCAAGGTGTTTTCCATCTTCCATCTGAGGACTCTTGCTACCGCCCATGGGGTATATATGCCCAAAGTAACAAGGGTAATTAGCCCCTGGACCAAGCACAGGACAAACAGGTCACCACCTTGTCCGGTGAAGGCTACATCCTTTCCATTAATGCGAGTATGAGATGCCTTTAGTCTCCATAGCCTGCAAAGGGCCCAAGGGATATAAATCCCAAAAGTAACGGTCCCCAAAATCATTAGGTGAATGAATACGGTGGGAAAATACTGCCCTCCGCTTCCTCTAAACTCACAGTTTCCCCTGTCCATTGGCTAGCCTCCAGTGAGAATCGACAGTTTGACCGGCCTACAACTCCTCAGGCACAGAATATACTAAGATATCGGAGTGAGCTGCGAAGGGCATTAAGAATTTATTGAGGTGAAGAGTTATAGATATTCTTCCCGTGGAGGTGAAAACACTTCAATAATCACTGCATCTTCAAGCACTTCTGCGCTGTGTGGCACTCCGCCAGGAATACACCAACTGTCACCGGGGCCTAGGTCGACGACCTCATCCTCGACAAAAAGCTTCATCTTTCCTTTTACTAAATAGCCAGTTTGCTCGTGGGGATGTTCGTGCTGAGGCACACTCTTACCCGCCTGGATCCTGAACTCGCATAGCATTGTCTTCTCACCATGCACAAGGGCTTTAAGCTTTACTCCTTCCATAGGTGACCTATACCCATCTTGAGAGCTTTTGTAAAACATCATAACCTCCAATTCACGTATTCTTTGTAGGTGCTCTTAGGACAATATTCTTTACAATTTCTTTATCAGGAGGAGGAAACGAATATTTACCCAGATCCTTAGGGCTAACCCAACAAATCTCTTGCGATTCTTTGGCCACTGCTTCGCCTTTCAATACCTTGCAGTGGAACACATGGAGTTCTACTATCCTATCTTGATATTCGTAGTTCACTCGGACTAGCGGCTCGAGCACTTCCACTTCCAGGCCTAATTCCTCCATGAGTTCGCGTTTGAGGCACTGCTCTAAGGTCTCACCGCGTTCCCTCTTGCCCCCTGGAAACTCCCAATACCCTTCCATGTGAGTGCCCGGTGGACGCCTTGCTATGAGAATTCTGTCTCCGTCCCACACTAGGGCTGCTGTAACTTCAAGGTGAGGCTTATTTCCCCATCTTTTCTTCAAAACCCCGCAACCTCAGCTTCAGATACGCCTCTGATGCCTCTTCATTTTCAGGATCAAGTTCAATGACCTTTTTGTATGCGGCCATTGCCTCGCCGTATTTCTTGTTTTTTTCCCTCAACCTAGCCAGATGCAACCATAGCTCCACGTTACGCGGTTCCAACTTAAGAATCTTTTCCATTTCGGCCATGGCCTGTTTTTCTTTTCCAAGTTGGAGATAGGCAAACAGCAAGTATTTATGGATCTGAGGGTTATTTGGCTTCCTTTTAAGGGCCTTTAGCATCAGAGACTCAATTTTTCCATAATCCTTTTTGTCTCTTAACGCCTCAAATAGGTAGGCAAGAAGATCCGGGTCCCTTTGTCCCAAAGAGAACAGGATCTGTGCCTCTTTTATGGCCTTGTCAGTTTGTTTGAGCTGCTTATAGATGTCAAACAACAGGGTGTGTGCTGTCTTGTCTTTCGTCTTTATGGCTAGGTATCTTTCTAGGTAATATCTTGCCGATTTCAGCCTTCCTGCCTCGTACTCCAGCGCTCCAAGGTTATAAATCACTGTAGCATTTTTTGGTTGCAGCTTAAGAATCCTCCTATAGGTCTTTTTCAGTTCAGCCTTATCACCGGTCTTCTCCGCCACCTGCATCATTAGCAGGAGAGCCTTCATGGATTTGGGATTTTTTTTGAGAACCTGAATCAATAGTGGCTTTGCCTTCTTGAATTTACCTTTCTTTATCCAGTCCTGGGCCAGCCTGATCCGCCCTTCTATATCAGAGCCCCTCAGCTTTACAGCCTTTTCCAAATAGAAGTCGGCCTTGTCCCTTTTTCCCAGTTTATCGTATAGATAGGAAAGGTTGTAGTATATGTTCGCATCCTCTGCGTGAAGGGCTGAAGCCTTTTCATAATACCTGACGGCCTCGGAAGTCCTTCCGGCCTTTGCGTTCAGATATCCAAGCTGTACGTATAGATCAAACTTCTCCTCGGGAGTTGCAAGTTTAAGAACTGCTTTGTACTGAGCTATGGCCCTTGAAAGCCTACCCTTTTTCTCCAAAAGCTGTGCCAGGGCATATCTGCTTTCCTTATCCTTAGGGTCCAAATCAATTAATCTCTCAAGGGTTAAAATAACACCATTTGTATCACCCGCTTTTCTGTATAGCTGTAAAAGTTGTTCCAGGACATTCCTGCTGGGGGCCTTTCGAGCTGTCTGTTCCAAAAGCTTAGCGGCCTTTTTCAGCAGCCCTGCCTCAATATACTCCTTGAGCAGTCGCTGGCGAATTTCTTCACTCCCCGGGACCTTATTCATGGCCTCTTCAAGTAAGGCAATCCGCTTCTTTTTATCAATGGTCCTTGACGCCTTTTCCAGCCAATCACCCACAAAGGGCCTGACTAGAAAAACTACATGTCCAGCTTCTTGGTTATAGTATTTCACCTGGATTCTCAGCGTTGGATTCTTGAAAGCGATCTCTTCAGGCAGCAAGTCAGCGACTCTCATCTCATCGTAGACAAGGCTCTGGGCATCAAACATTTTACAATACAGTCGGATACCAATGTTGAAAGGCACATTGGTGGAGATTTTGAGAATCTTCAGCCTGTCCCTTGGATGGACGGTTAGCTTCTCGCCGGAAAGAAGGCTTTGTGTCTGATCATTAACACTGATCAGGATGGAATAGAGGGTGGGCTTTACCGCGTGCATGCCTTGCCACACCCGCCATCCCAAGGCAATACTGGCAAGGATCAAGAGGCAAAGGATCCATATCGCAATCCTGTTGCTCCGCGCCCTGGGCTTCCTTTTCTTTCGGTATCTGGACGTATCCACTGCAAGGTTGTTTATCTACGTGATGCCTTTTGGTTCCCACTGCGTTCCCAGATCAGCAGTATGGGGCTCGCAATGTAGATTGAAGAATAGGTCCCCACCACTATTCCTACAAGCATTGCAAAGGCGAAGTCGTGAATTACTCCTCCCCCTAGGACAAACAGAGCAAGCACGACAAACAGGGTTGTGGACGAAGTAAGAACAGTGCGACTCAGGGTCTCATTGATACTCTGGTTCATTACTTCCACAAAGGGCCGTTTCCGGTATCGCTTTAAATTCTCCCGTATCCGATCAAATACTATAATGGTATCGTTAAGGGAATAACCAACTATTGTCAGGAATGCAGCAATGATTGCCAAGGAAATCTCCCTATTTGTTAGAGCAAATGCTCCCACAGTGATGGCCACATCATGAACCAGGGCAAATATGGCACCCAGGGCATACCGCAGTTTGAGAACCCAACACAACCCAAGCGTCACGACCAAGGCAATCACTATCAGCCATGTTACTTTAACACCAAATGAAGATGCTATGTATACTACCACGGAAAGGGAAATGGCCATTATAATACTCATCAACCACTTCAGCTCGAACCGCCCGGAAATATATATGGCGATAAAAAGAATGGCGTAAAAAATTGCGAAAAGCGCCTTTTGCCGCAAATCTTTTCCCACCTTTGGACCAACCATCTCAACCCGCCTTATCTGTACACCCTCGCCAAACGCGGATTTCATGGCTGCCTCAACCTTCTCGCCAAGTCCTGTTAGCTCAATATTGGTTTTTCTCACCCGGATCAGATACTCTGCTTTGCCCTTTTCGCCAAATTCTTGAATAATGCTGTCCTCAAGCTGAATCGGAGCTAGTGCCTTTCTGATTTCTTCCAATGAGTGTTTTTTGTCAAACTTGACCTGGATCAGAACGCCTCCCGTGAAATCCACACCATAATTTGGCCCACCTCGCCATATCAGCAAAAAGAACGTAGCAACAATGAGGGCCCCAGAGATGAAAAAGGCAATATAGCGTTTTCCTATGAAATCAATGTTAATACCAGGCTTAATGAACTGCATAGAAAATCTCTCCTTCAAGAACTTTCCATAACCCCACCAGACACTTTCAATGCCAGGCTTCAAATGCTGAGCTTCTTCATCCGCCTTTCCAGATAAAGGTAGTCAAAAATCACCCTTGTGACGAATATGGCAGTAAACAAACTACTGATAATTCCTATGCTGAGTGTAACAGCAAACCCCCTTACCGGGCCCGTACCAAACTGAAACAAAACTAATGCCGCTATTAGGGTCGTCATATTGGCATCCAAGATGGTGACAAGTGCCTTTGAATATCCCGAATCAATTGCAGCACGAGGTGTCTTGCCCAATCTGGCCTCTTCCCTTATCCTTTCGAATATCAAGACATTTGCATCCACTGACATACCAATAGTGAGTATTATACCAGCAATGCCAGGAAGGGTTAGAGTAGCACCAAAAAAGGCAAGGCCTGCCATTATGAACAGTATATTGAGTAGCAATGCCACGTCTGCAATCAGGCCCGATAGGGAGTAATACACTGCCATGAATACAACCACCACTAGACCTCCCACGACCATGGACAGTAGCCCCTTATGAATTGAATCCTTTCCGAGAGATGGGCCCACTGTCCTCTCCTCTAGGATCTTGACTGGTGCTGGAAGTGCACCTGCTCTCAGGACTATGGCGAGATCACGAGCTTCCTCCATTGTGAATCGCCCTGTTATCTGAGCGCGTCCTCCTGATATCTTGTCTTGAATTACCGGAGCTGAATTCACTTTGTTATCAAGGACAATGGCCAAACGTCTCTTTATGTTCTCACCAGTGATTTTCTCGAAAAGTTTGGCTCCCCTTCTGTCGAAGGAAAGGGTCACGTAAGGCTCATTATACTGCCTGTCGATCTGCACCCGAGCATCGGTTATGTATTGACCTGTAAGCAAGGCGCGCTTTTTCAAGAGATAGGGAATCTTCCGCACCCTCCCGGTTTTCGGGTCATAAGAGACCTTGTAAAGGATCTCGTCCCCAGGAGGAATATTTCCCTTGAGTGCCTCCTCAACGCTATGATCCTCGTCAACCAGCTTGAATTCCAGAAGGGCCGTCTTACCGATAAGCCTCTTGGCTCGCTCTGGATCCTTAATGCCTGGCAACTGGATCAGTATCCGATTCTTCCCTTGAGGCCTAATGTCTGGTTCGCTCACTCCAAATTGGTCCACCCTGTTTCGAATGGTTTCCAGTGCCTGCTCTACGGCCATCCTCATTATATGTTCTTTTGCTCTTGGCCTTAGCACTAATCTGAATGATGGCTTGCCTACCTCTCCCGGGACTTCCTTGATCTCAAAGTCGGGGTAATTGGCCTCAAACATCTCCATGAAGAGCTTCTTATCTTTATCCCTCAGTAGGGTGAGGCTTATTCCATCGGTCCCTACTCGCTTTAAATCTCGATACCGAAACCTGTTTTTTCTCAGGTCGTTCTTTAGTTCTTCAATCACCCGCTCAATATTGCTCTCCACAGCCTTTATGGCCTCTACCCCCAAGACCAGATGCATTCCTCCTTGGAGATCCAATCCCAAATGCACCTTTTCAGTGGGCAATATTTTTGCCCACCACGATGGAAGCGTTTTGCTTACAGAAGGAATCAGGTAAACAAAGGCTGCCAATATGCTAAAGGCAATAACTACAACCCGCCACGTCAACTTGTTAGACACCGCTCACTCCTCAGACAAGACCTTTAGGTATTTCTTATCACAAGTTACAAGAAAGCCTTCAGCTTTCTCGTCCAAGCCTACCTGCTATAGAACTACGCGAAACCTTTACCCTTACCTTCGGGGCAATTTCCATCGTGACCACATCATCGCTTATTCCGGTGATAACACCATGTAGTCCCCCAGTGCTAACAACTCTGTCTCCCTTTTTAAGCGAGGCAATCATCTCTCGATGTTGTTTGCTTTTTTTCTGCTGGGGCCTAATGAGGAGAAAATAAAAGATGGCGAACATCAGGATTAATGGGATAAAAGCCCCAAAAGCACCTCCCTGTCCGCCTCCGGAGGCACCTCCGCCTCCCATTGCATAAGCTAAGAAATTCATATCTTACCTCCCGTTGTGGTTTTTCATTACTATTTATTCCCATTAATTACTTTATTCACTTGTCTCTCATAGAAAGTTTTTCTAAAACTGTCCAGTCTTTCTTCAGCTATTGCGTGCCGCAATTCTCTCATGAAATCCAGATAAAAGGTAATATTGTGAATGGTGTTCAACCGATAAGCAAGCAACTCCCTCGCCAAGAACAGGTGCCGTAGATAAGCCCTCGAGTAATTTCTGCACGTGTAGCATGTGCAACTTTCGTCAAGTGGTCTTTCATCATCAATGTACCGGGCATTCTTGATGGATATCTTCCCTTGCCAGGTAAACAGTGTGCCATTGCGGGCATTACGAGTGGGCATTACGCAGTCAAACATGTCAACACCCAACCATACCCCCTCCAACAAATCCTCTGGTGTTCCAACCCCCATGAGGTAGATAGGCTTTTCCTTTGGCAACAAATCCCTAACCAATTGAATCATTTCTATTCTTAGACCTGGCTCCTCACCCACCGATAACCCACCAATAGCATAACCATCAAAATCCAGATCCACCAGTTCCTCGGCACTGCGCTTCCTCAAATCAGGAAAGGTTCCGCCCTGCACAATACCAAATATGGAACCTCCTCCGCGTCCCTTGTAAGCCACACACCTCTTGGCCCAGCTCGTCGTTAACTCAACAGATCGCGTGACATATCCATATTCGCACGGAAACGCGACACATTCATCAAAGGCCATCATGATGTCAGATCCCAGGGCCAATTGTATCTCCATTGCCTTCTCGGGCCCCAGGAAGTGTCTTGATCCGTCAAGATGTGATTGAAATACAACCCCTTCCTCCGTCACCTTTCTCAATTTGGCCAGACTGTAAACCTGAAATCCCCCACTATCGGTCAAGATTGGATGGGGCCAGTTCATGAATTTGTGCAGCCCGCCCAGTCTTCTAATGATCTCATGACCAGGCCTGAGATACAAGTGATAGGTATTGGCCAGAACTATCTCAACGCCTGCCTGCTCCAGTTCTTCTCGGGCGACAGATTTGACACTTGCCTGTGTCCCCACGGGCATAAAAATGGGTGTATCCACGGACCCGTGGGCCGTATATAGCCTCCCCAGCCGAGCGGGTGATTTTTCTGAATCGTGCCTAATCTCAAATGAAAAAACTGTCAAAGATCTTGATCCCTCTCCTCCGTTGCTCTCTTATACAATCAACATGGCATCGCCATAGCTATAAAACCTGTATTCCTCAGCAATGGCATGGGAATAGGCCCTTTTCACCAAGTCCAGCCCAGCAAAGGCCGCCACAAGAAAAAGCAAAGAGCTTTTTGGTAGATGAAAATTGGTAATGAGTGCATCCACCACCTTGAATTCAAAACCAG
This sequence comes from uncultured Desulfobacteraceae bacterium, assembly GCA_964508875.1. Classification (GTDB taxonomy): domain Bacteria; phylum Desulfobacterota; class DSM-4660; order Desulfatiglandales; family Desulfatiglandaceae; genus B111-G9. Next base: position 15,701 of record CAZDVV010000024.1, read on the forward strand.
GTGTTATCAACAGGGCTGTTTTTCCATCTAGCGCACTGAGCCTCCCTTCAGTGGCAGCAACGCCTTCCATTGCTCTCACTACCGTGGTTCCCACAGCCACAACCCTGCCCTCACTTGCCTTGCAGCACTGCACTGCCTCTACCGTCTTCTGAGGCACACTGAAGTATTCCTCCGCCAAACGGTGTTCTCTGATATCCTTTGTTCGAACAGGTTGAAACGTCCCATATCCCACATGAAGGGTTATGCTCGCAACATTAATACCTTTGTCTTGCAGGTGCGCCAAAAGTCGCTCAGTAAAGTGAAGCCCGGCCGTGGGGGCTGCTACTGCGCCTCCCTTCCTCCCAAAGACCGTCTGGTAACGCTCCCTGTCCTTTTCGTCCCATTGCGCCCCTGCATCTCTCCGGATGTATGGGGGAAGTGGAACTTGCCCTTTTCTTTTAAGAATCTCCCTGACAGAACTACTTCCCTCAAAGCGCACCTTGACAAAACCATTTTGCCCCACTTCCAATATCTCAGCCCAGACTGAGGGATCTATTTTTAGGCGCATACCCTTCTTAGCCGGTTTTGATGCGCGATACAGGCACCAACTTGTGGATGTGGACTCTTCCCCATCCCTGATCCCGCTCAACACAAACAGCTCTACCTTACCCCCAGTCTCCTTTTGGGCCCGTAGCCTGACGGGCACCACCCTTGTATCATTTACTACTAGCAAGTCTCCTCTGCGGAGGAGGTCTGGCAGCTCGAAAAAGTGCCTGTCCCACAACTGACCGCTAGTCCGATCCACTACCAAGAGCCTGGACTTATCCCTCTCTGGTGCTGGATGCTGGGCAATCAGGTGGGGTGGAAGGTCGTAGTCGTACGTATCAATGTCAAACATTGAGGCCAACCGATTGTTTAAATCGGTTACGTTAAACAAGATCAAGGACAAAGTCAAATGATTTTGCCCGTTATGAGAATGTCTATATCTAATCTGCTATGGCTTCTGCCACCAGCTCCGTAATGTCCTTGACAATAAGGTCTATCTTTTTTCTTCTGGCTCTTCCTGCAATGGTTCGAAGGCACTGTTGACAAGAGGAAACCACCATGTCAGCTCCAGTGGCTCGTATTTCTCCTATCTTCATATCAGCGACCTTGCCCGATAGCTCCGGGTCGACCATCTCCAGATTCCCTCCCCCGCCACAACAGGTGGTAAACTGCCTGTTCTTCTCTAGCTCTACCAGCTCCAAAGCGGGGATAGCCTTGAGCACCTCCCTTGGGGCCTCATAAACACCACTGTTGCGGCCCAAATCACACGGATCGTGGTATGTTACTTTAATATTTAGGGGATTGAATCTGATCTTACCCTCGTTGATGAGGCCCACGAGAAATTCAGATACGGATAGATACTCCCCTACCTCGGGATAAAAATGCTTCCACGTATGATAACATGACGGACAGGTGAAAACGATCTTTTTTGCCCCAACCCCTCTCACTGCCTCCACATTGTGCTCTATTAGGGCCTCCATCTTCTCAGGCATTCCAGCTCCTACCAGGGGGTAGCCGCAGCACCACTCCTCTCCCCCCAATATGGTGAAATCGACCCCTGCCTTTTCCATCACCGTCGCCATACTGGCGGGAATTTTCTGGGCCAAGGGGAAAAATGATGCCACACATCCCACAAAATAGACTACTTCAGCCCTATCCTTCTCAAAGTAGTGCTCGGGAATTCCCTTAATCAGCTCCTGCCATTCGGCCCGTTCTTCATTATCCTCATTGGAGATATTTCCCTCTTCCAGGATATATTGTGCCAGCCGATCAGCTATCTTTGGGTATAACCCTTGTCCAACCAGGCATTCCCTGTCGCGAAAGACAATATCCCTGGTCTTGAGGGCAGGAAAACAATTGGCCGTACAGGCGCCACACCCCAGACAACTGAAAATACTCTTTTCTATCTCCTCGCACCATTGAAGGCGTCCCTCTATGACCGCCCTCGTTATGGCATTTCTGCCCCTGGGAGAGGCCGATTCAACTCCCTTGACCAGATATATCGGGCAACTGGGCAGGCAAAAGCCACACCTATTACACCTCGTAACTTCCTCGTACGTGAGTTTGCGTAATTTGACAATGTTCATTCCTCTCTCTCGCCAATCCCTCAATCCAAAGGTATTGCGCCTAACAGCTTTAGGCTTCTGCCTTCCGTCTTTTATTCTTTACCGTCTTCCTATATTCCTGCCACATAACGGCCTGGTGAAAAGATCCTCTTTGGATCAATTTGCTGTTTAATACGTTTCAATATTTCAAATTCTCCCCGGGCAATTCCCCACACGGGCAAATCTGCCTTCAGTGGATACTCAGCCCTTTCTATGACGATGTTCCCCCCGACCGTTAGGCAGGCCTCTAGCATCTGGCCCATCCATTTTCCAATCTGCTTCTCAAAGGCCTTATTTCCATCTGTGCAACGAAGGACCAACCTCCCCACTCCAGAGCCAGCATGGGCGAAAATCTGCCCCTTCAGGTTTAGTTGTTGACATTCCTTTATGGCCTTCGCTGCCAACTCTTTGAGTCGACCTATGGGCGAGCTTAGTCGGACAACTACAGATGAAAAATCTGCCCCCCTTGACCGCCCCCCTAACTCTCCATAAGCTCTCCAAAACCCGAGGTGCCCTTCACCTTCCAAGCTAAGCTTTTTTTGGCCCCCGGCCTCCTTTCCCATGTTTTCAGCATCAGAGCAAACCCGATCAACTACCTCCCAAGCACCTTCTGCCAGCACTGCAACATAGTAATCCGACTCGTTATCAGGTCCGAGACCTATCGTCTCGGCCACGCCCATGTCAAACAGCTCCAGCGCAGCTGGAATTAGGGTACTCCCCATAATCTTGTCCACCAAGGCAAAGGCATCATCTATAGAATCAAACCCTATCACAATGGTTGCGGACTTCTCGGGTAGAGGCAGCAGCCGAAGAGTCATCTCACATATTACTCCAAGGGTCCCCATTGACCCTATCATTAGTTTGCCCACGTCATAGCCTGAAACATTCTTTACGGTTTTGCCCCCCACGCCAATAACTTTTCCTTCAGCGTTTACATATCTCACCCCCAACAACAGGTCTCTGATGGTCCCGTAAAGAAGCCGCCTAGGCCCAGAGGAATTTGTGGCTACAATTCCGCCCAAGGTGGCCCTATCACTGAACGGTGGGTCAAGGGGGACAAAACATCCCATATGTTCCCTTTCAGAGCACACCTCACTTGGACTGCTTCCATCAGATGTAACAGGGAGGTAGCATCTGTTTTCTTGACCGCTCAAGGCCTTTTGAAGCTCGGCAAAAGGAACTCCTGCCTGAACCGTCACTGTAAGATTGGCGGTATCCATGTCAGTGATCCTGTTGAGCCTCGAGGTACACAGCACCAAGTCCAGCTGCTCAGGCCTGTTCCCCAAGTCTAACTTAGTTCCTCCTCCTTGGACACAAAGGGCCAGATTATTCTCGGCAGCGACTTTTACGATACTGGCTACTTCCTCCACTGAACCAGGCACGGCCACTGCTTGTGGAGCCAATCCCTCCACCGCATACTTTGCTAGCTCTGCATCGCTGGTAATAAGATTCTCCTTCAAGGTCTCCTGGAGTTCTTTGATGGCACTGTCTTTTATCATGTTATCTCCGGCTTTGTTTCTCTTCCAACTTTGGCCTGGGCCAAGGCTCTTATCTGAGACTCCTCGGGCCTTATGCCTTTCCCCCCA
>CAZDVV010000025.1:0-4879 GCA_964508875.1 uncultured Desulfobacteraceae bacterium
TAACATCGCTAATATTCAATGTGGTCTTCATATGGAAAACCATACAGATGGTATGGTTATATGTCAATCAAAAAAATAATTTCATCCCAATTTACTCAAAAGTTCTTGTGTAACCCCTTGTACGCTGGGTCTTCCATCTACCTCAACAATTTTGGGTTTCCCACCTGATTGCTTTGATAGCTCTTTGAAGTAGTTTATAGCTGCCATAGTCCCTGTTTCCGTGTCGTAATAGATGTTATGGCGTTGATCGATGGCTTCTTCGTCCTGATCATCAGAGCGGGTCTTTAGTTCCCCACCGCAAATCCTGCATCTGTCGCCATTGGGCTTAATGGCATCTATATAGATGTTGTTGGGATGGTTATTGTCATTTACGCAGAGACGCCGACCCATTATCCTCTTCTTGGCAATTTCTCTATCAAGCACAATCTCTACAACAATATCCACATCCATGCCCTCGGCCTTCAATGCCTTGTCAAGCTCCTGTGCCTGGGTAAGATTCCTTGGAAAGCCATCCAGCAACCAGCCGTTCTTGCAGTCATCCTGTTTGAGTCTGTCAAGAACCATAGGGATGGTGATGCTGTCAGGAACAAGCTCTCCCCTGTCAATGTACTCCTTTGCCTGTTTACCAAGCTCCGTTCCTTTTGAAATATTCTCCCGGAAAATCACACCCGTTTCTATATGGGGAATATTGTACTTTTCCTTGAGTATCGCGCCTTGTGTACCTTTGCCACTTCCATTTGGACCAAAAAATAGAATCCTCATCTTTTCCTATCCTCCTTATTGCTTTTTTGTATCCCAACCATAGTTCGTAGGCCCTAGGCGCAAGGCTTTAGGTGCAAGGCCTACGGCCTTGATAAATCAAGATTCTTCTGCTTCCACCTCGGAATAGCATTCTAGCGAGTGGCTTGGAGGCAAAAAGTCAACGGAACAGTATTTAAAAAGCTAAGGGATGTCAAGTAGCCGCTTGGCAATGATAGTTCATAACGGCTGAGCGCCTGATAGACTGCTACGGGAACATTCCATTGCCCTGTGCTGAGAAGAGAAGTCTGCTGTTTTTTAGGAGGAGAGAAACTCCGGCATGAGGTCATACCCATTTGCATAATATATTCCCGAGCTTGATGCCACCTTTTCCGTAAAAGAGCCCTTTGTGCCGCTCCCAAGCTCCTCTCCAGTAGCCCAGGCAAAAAGGGTGGGATCATCGGTGTGAGTCCTTTTAGGGATAGGAGTGAGGTGATCGCTCGCAACCATTATCTTGTACTGCCCGAAACGTCCCAGTCCTTTTAACACTCTCCCAACCACTTCTTTGTCAAAGGCCTCTATTGCCTTTATTTTGTCTTCCACAATCCCTGAATGGCCAGCCTCATCTGGCGCTTCCACGTGGACGAACATAAAATCAACTTCCTCTAACATCTCCAGCGCAGCCTCCGCCTTGCCACTATAGTTGGTATCAAGATACCCAGTGGCACCTTCCACATAAACGGGCCGTAGACCCACGGTTATTCCAATCCCTTTTATGAGATCAACCGCGGAGATTACCCCGCCGTTTAATCCAAATTTTTCCCCAAAAAGTGGCAGCCTGGGCGGAATACCTTGCCCCCATGGCCAAATGGAGTTGGCCTCTAGTAAGCCCTTATCTCTTCTGGCAATATTGACAGGGTGATCTCGCAATAGTTTCCACGACTGTTGGATCAGCCTGGAGATGGGGCTATTTTCGGGGGACTTTAAATATTCTGTCATGTTCTGGCCCAGCACATCATGTGGGGGGATCGTGGCGGTGTCTATGGGGCCATTTCTCCATACCAACAAGTGTCGGTATGCTACACCCGGGAAAATACGCAATCCATCGCTCTCAATACTTGGTCGCATAGTGGCGACAATGGCCTTTCCTTCCTCTGTTGTGATGTCGCCCGAGCTATGACTAACCATAATGATTTCATCATCGGATCTAAAGTCCAATGTAACCAAGTTCATGCGAAAGGCAATATCCTCCTCGCCAAGTTCCACCCCCATACTCGCAGCCTCAAAGGGCGCTCGGCCTGTATGATATTTTTTGGGGTCATAGCCCAGCAATGAAAGATTCGCCACGTCGCTACCAGGTGGCATGCCATTGGGGATGGTCTTCACAAGCCCTATCCGGCACGCAGCTATTCTGTCCATATTAGGAGTGTTGGCCACCTCAAGTGGGGTTTTTCCGCCGAGCTCATCCAACGGGTAGTCACCCATCCCATCCCCCACTAGAAATATATATTTTGTACTATCGAGTACCATACCACCTATCCTAATTGCTTACGATCATGATCATCTGCTTTGCTCCTTTTCACCCTCCCCTTGCGCCTTTTGCCTTGAGCCTAATACGCTAAGCCTCTTGTGTCATCCCCTTCTCAACTCGTATAATCACTGTCTTATCTGTAACCACATCCATCTTATCAATAACAGATATGGCCTTTTTCACATTCTCCTCCAAGGCCTCATGGGTAAGCATCACCACAGGCACAGGGCCATTTACTTCCCGCCCCTTTTGGATCACTGAGGTTATGCTGATATCATGCTTACCAAGCACGCCTGATATCTTTGATAGTACCCCGGGTCTGTCAACAGCAGAAAAGCGAAAATAATATGGCATGCTGAGAGAATTCATAGGTTTTATGGTTACCTTTTTCTGTGCTTGTCCGTAATGGGCGAGAGGAGGCAAAGTACCCTTCTCACCATTGACAATCCTTCTTGAAAGCTCAATAACATCCGCTGCCACAGCACTGCCCGTGGGTCTTCGGCCCGCACCCAGGCCATAGTAAAGATTGGGGCCAACGAAATCTCCCTCAATATAGATGGCATTGTATGCCCAGTTTACATTGGCCAGTATGTGATCGTTGGGAATCATGACAGGATGAACCCTGGCCTCCACACTATCGCCTCTATCTCTTGCAAGGGCCAATAGCTTCACGCAATAGCCAAATTCCTGGGCAAATCGTATATCATCAGGGGTCAATAATGTTATTCCTTCCCTATAGATATCTTTGAACGCCACGGGCGATCCATAGGCGAGGGAGATCAATATGGCCAGTTTATGGGCAGCATCAGTCCCGTCAACGTCAAGAGTAGGAGGATCTTCGGCATAGCCAAGCTCCACGGCCTCTTTTACCACTTTGCCATAGGGCCAATAGTATTTACTCATCTTGGTCAGAATATAATTAGAAGTCCCGTTCAATATCCCCATTATACTGTTGAAACGATTAGCCGAAAGCCCCCCCTTCATGGCACCTATTATAGGAATGCCACCACCCACGCTTGCCTCAAATTCCAGGCTTACTCCACACTCCTCTGCCTTGGCATAGAGCTCGTGACCATATTCAGCCAGCAGTGCCTTATTGGCAGTAACCACATGTTTCCCTCTCTCCATTGCCATGAGAATGTACTCCCTGGCATGGTCGAGGCCACCAATGAGTTCCACTACTACCTGGATATTTGGGTCATGTATTATCTCCCCAGCTTCCTTGGTCAGAATCTTCTTATCAATCTCAACGCCTCGGTCAGAGTCAAGGTCAAGGTCCGCTATTTTTGCTACGACCACGTCTGCTCCAACTCTCGCACGGATTACATCCGCATTCTGCCTCAGCACCTCGTACGTTCCAGCCCCGACAGTGCCAAAACCAATTATTCCAACTTCAACCTTCTTCATCAACAACCTCACATTATCTTCTTGATACCCCTGATTGCCTGACGAATCCGATGCGGATTTTCCACCAATGCGAACCTAACATGGTCATCCCCATACTGGCCAAAACCTATCCCAGGAGAGACAGCGACCTTTGCCTTTTCCAATAATAGCTTTGAAAATTCAATGGACCCCATGTCTCTGTATTGCTCAGGAATCTTCGCCCAAACAAACATGGTTGCCTTTGGTTTTTCCACCTTCCAGCCAACTCTGTTAAGGCCATCGACCAATACATCTCGCCTCTCTTTGTATATGCTGACAATCTCTTCAACACAGTCATAGGGACCATTTAGTGCTATTATGGAGGCAATCTGAATTGGCTGAAACACGCCATAGTCCAAATAGCTCTTAATCCGTCTCAGAGCAGCAATCAAGTCCGGATTCCCAACACAAAACCCCACTCTCCATCCCGGCATTGAATAACTTTTGGATAGGCTGAACAGTTCCACCCCAATGTCCTTTGCTCCTGGGACCTGAAGAAAACTAGGAGGCCTGTATCCGTCAAATACAAGGTCAGCATATGCAAAATCATGTACCACCATTATGTCGTGCTCTTTGCAAAATTCGACTATCTTTTCAAAAAATTCCAGATCCACAACCGCGGTGGTGGGATTGTGAGGATAGGATATTATGAGCATCTTTGGGTTTGGCCAGGTCTGTTTGGTAGCGGTCAAAAGATCCTCAAAAAAATCTCGGCCCGGGCCTATTGGTATGCTCCTGAGGTCTCCACCTGCGATAATCACCGAGTAAGGATGAATAGGATACGTGGGATTCGGGGCGAATACAACGTCGCCAGGACTGATAACTGCCAGGACTAAGTGAGACAGACCTTCCTTAGCCCCAATGGTCACAATAGCCTCTTCTTCCGGATCAATATCAACGTCGAACCGCCTCTTGTACCAGTTTGCAATGGCGTGGCGGAGTTTTGTTATGCCCTTTGAGGCTGAGTAGCGATGGTTATGTCCCTTCTGCGCCGCCTCTACTAACTTATCCACAATATGTTTGGGGGTCGGAATATCAGGATTTCCCATTCCCAGGTCAATAATGTCCTCCCCCTTTCGACGCATTTCCATTTTCAAATCATTAACAATGGAAAACAAATAGGGCGGTAATCTGGTCATTCTCCTAAATTCTTGCATGCGCTAACTCCTCCATTTCAATCCAAAC
>CAZDVV010000025.1:4979-9976 GCA_964508875.1 uncultured Desulfobacteraceae bacterium
ATCCCACACCACCCTAAAAAAGCTGAATTCCATAATAATCTTCCAACTGTTTCCTCAAAAGCGCATTTGCCCCGTGTGATAGACCAGGATCTCTTGCAAGTATCCGCTCTGCAATTGCCTTGGCTGCCATGAGAAGATTTGGATTGGTTATCACCTCGGTCATATCCAGTTCCCCTGGACCAGATTGTCTTAATCCCGCCAATTCGCCGTGGCCTCTCATTAGCAGATCCTGCTCCGAGATCAAGAACCCGTCCTGGCATGAAGCCAATATCTTTAACCGTTTTTCTGCCTGTTCAGAAATACCTTCCCGTCTGATGAGTAGACATAACCCTTCTCTCTCGCCCCGCCCCACACGGCCCCTTAGTTGGTGAAGTTGGGACAGACCAAACCGTTCGGGGTGTTCTACCACCAAAACTGTAGCACCTGGGGCATGTACCCCCACTTCCACTACAGTGGTGGCAACGAGTAACTGGATTTTCCCCTTTCGGAAATCCTCCATTATCAAATCCTTGTCACCAGGAGATAGCCCTCCATGGATGAGGGAAACACTGAATCGGTTACCGTAGATCCTTTCAAGACCATGGTACATTTCAATGGCATTCTTGAGATCCTGGTCTTCACTCCCCTCGATAACTGGACACACTACTATTACCTGCTCACCCCGCCCCATCCTCGCAGTTACGATATCATAAATCTTTCTTTTTTCCGTCTCTTTCACTATGCGAGTGAGCACTCCCTTGTACCCGGGTGGCCTTGCCCTTATTACGGAAATGTCCATGTCTGCGTACAAAACAATCGCAAGAGTTCGGGGTATGGGAGTAGCCGTCATGACCAACACATGAGGCTGATCTCCCTTTTCTGCTAGCAAAGCACGCTGCCTTACACCAAAACGGTGCTGCTCGTCAATAATTATTAACCCCAGATTGTGAAATCGGACCTCCTCCTGTATCAATGCCTGAGTGCCAATGACAAGATTGCAATCTCCATGCCTTATTTCTTTGTATAGTCTCTGCCTTTGTCTGTTCTCGAGCGCACCTGTCAACAGCCCAGTGCGAAATCCGAGCTTTTTCGGCAGGCTAGAGAAAAAATCGTGGTGTTGTTTCGCCAGAATCTGGGTTGGCGCCATCACGGCTACCTGACGCCTGTTGAGAACTGCGGCGAAAGCCGCTGCTGCACAAACCACTGTTTTCCCACAACCCACATCACCTTGAAGCAGCCTATTCATTGGCTGGTCCGAACGAAAATCCTCAATAATTCGGTGGATTGCCTCAACCTGGTCATCAGTGAGATGGAAAGGCAGTAAGGTCTCAAATCTCTCCAAGAAATCATTTGGTAGAACATAAGAGCTCTTCTCTCTTCCCTTGGCCCGTTGGTATTTCTTGATCAAAACGGCAAGGAGTACTGTCAAGAACCTATCAAAACGTATTCTCTGATGATATTTGCTCTTGGCTTCATTCAGACTGGTTACATCCTGATGAAGCGAGGGAAAATGAAGGATCTTGATAGTTTCTTTCAGCCCAGGCAATCCTATTTCCTCGCGAATCCTATATGGCAGAGGGTCACTTACTGCGGTTAGCCATTGTGATACGGCTTGCCTGATTGCTACCTTTAGGACCTTTTGCGGGATTCCTTTAATTCCTGGATAGACGGGTTCCAGTGATCCTCTCCTCGGGGCATCTGTTACCTCTGCTTGGGGATGTACTACTTGGAGCCTGTTTCTGAAAAGGCGCACCTTGCCGTACACAGACAAGGTTGCCCCTGTTTTGGCAAGCTGCCGAAGATAGAGCCTGGAATAGTTAAACCAGACCAGATCAACCACTCCTGTGTTATCCCCAAGTTCAATCCTGAAGATCTTCTTTCCTGCTCGGGAAATTTGCTCCTCTCCAGCCGACAAAACCCTCCCCCATAGGAGGGCCTCGCGCCCAACTTCAAGCTCAGAGATCGACGTCACTTTCCTTCTGTCTTCGTATCTTACGGGGAAGAAGAAAAGCAGATCCTTTATGGTGTTGATACCTTTGTCTCTAAGGGCGTCTGCCCTCTTTGGGCCTATCCCGTTCAAGCAGGAAATGTCATCTCCTAGGCTTCTGTTAGCTGTATCGAGAGGCCTGTTGAGTCTTTGGGTCTTTGGGTCTTTGGGTCTTTGAGTCATGGGGTCTACGGATCGGTGGGTCTGTGGGTTATTGAGTCTATTGGGTCATTGGGTCATAGTGTCCATGAGTCTATTGGGTTCGTTGGGTCTGTTGGGTCTACTGGGTTTATTGACTCCTTGGCTTTACTCCCCTTAATTCATTCCTCATTCGTCATTCGTGATTCGTCATTCGTCATTCCATTTGGCGGTTCGATCTGTCAATCCTTCTTGGCCTGTCATCTTTTGCCTTCTTCCTTGAACCTCTTACCTTGAGCCTTGAATCTCTTGCTCCGGGCCTTGCACCCTTTGTGTTTATCTATACCCTCAAGAGAAAAGATTTGACAATAAATTTTTCTGAAAGCTATAGTGGTTATATCCATTGGGAGGAAGTTTTGAGCTATGTCGGCTAAGAAAAAGAGTAAATATGCTGATGCTGGGGTGGATATCGAAGCTGGCAACAAATTAGTTGATCTCATAAGGCCCATTGTAAGCAAAACTTATCGAACAGGGGTTATTACAGATATAGGTGGGTTTGCCGGTGTTTTCTCACTCAATGTGGAACATACCCGCAATCCTGTGCTTGTAAGTTCCACAGACGGCGTGGGCACCAAGCTGAAAATCGCATTCATGATGGACAAGCATGACACCGTGGGAATAGATCTCGTAGCCATGTGTGTTAATGACATAGTGGTTCAAGGTGCACTGCCATTGTTTTTTCTGGATTATCTGTCCATGGGAAAGTTGGACCTTCAAAAGGCCCAAGAAATCATCAAGGGCATTTCAGTAGGATGCATGGAGGCAAAGTGCGCTTTGATCGGAGGGGAAACCGCTGAGATGCCAGGGTTTTATGCAGAGGGAGAGTACGATCTTGCGGGATTCGTTGTGGGTCTGGCAGATAACGAAGAACTCATGGATGGCTCAGAGATCCGAGTAGGCCAGCGACTCATTGGAATTGCCTCGAGCGGACTTCACAGCAATGGATTCTCTCTCGTGCGCAAGGTCTTTTTCGAAGAACAAAAGATGTCCGTCTCAGACTATGTGGAAGAGCTAGGGCGTACACTGGGCGAAGAGTTACTCGAACCCACACGCATATATGTCCGCCCAGTATTAAACCTGCGGCGTGACTTCCGAATATACGGCATATCTCACATTACTGGTGGTGGGCTTGTTGATAACGTACCTCGAATGCTACCCAATGCCTGTAAGGCTGTGATCAGCAAATCATCGTGGACTCCTCCCCCGATTTTTGGTCTCCTTAAATCTTTGGGCCGAATCGAGGAAATGGAAATGATGAGGGTATTTAATAACGGCCTTGGACTCGTAATCGTGGTGAGTGAAGATGATACCCCTGAGATTATGCTAAGGCTAAAGGCCATGGGTGAGACTGCCTCATGTATCGGATGGATTGAGTCCAGGCAGGATGACGAACCCCCTGTGCAGTTTACGGATCAGAATGATTGATCCCGAAAAACCGTACCCCATATTAGTCAGTGCCTGTTTGCTAGGCATTAGATGCCGGTATGATGCTGAACATAGTCTTTGTCAAGAACTGGTGGATTTTTTGCCTAGGGTATGTATCGTTCCAGTTTGCCCAGAACAGATGGGTGGACTGCCTACGCCTAGGCCGGCGGTTAATATCATTGGTGGCCATGGACCGGACGTGCTGAGTGGAAAGGCCAAATGTGTTAATCAGTTAAATGAAGATGTAACCGAGGCCTTTGTGAAAGGAGCACAAGAAGCTCTCAAACTCGCGCAGCTCACTGGTGCCAGGATCTTTATTGGAAAGGACAAAAGCCCCTCTTGTGGGATGCGAACGCCCTATTGTGACGTGCCAGAGGGGACAGGCACGGGGGTTACAGTTGCCCTATTAGAAAAGGAAGGCCTTGAGGTGTTGGAATTGCGTCCACAAGGTCCTTTTCCATCACCCGAATTTGATGAAGTGATTAAGAAGACATATAAGTAAAGGAGTATACTATGTTTGGCCTTGGGCCCACAGAACTATTCATTATTGCCCTAATCGTATTGCTCATTTTTGGAGCTAAACGGCTTCCCGAGATTGGCAAGGGCCTTGGAGGCGCTATCCGGGAATTTAAGAAGGTGAAAAAGGAGTTCAGTACAGAGGACTCTGAGGATATTAAAGGTGCCTCCTCATCCCAGTCCATGACTCAACAAGGTCCTGGAACAAAAATTGAAGACAAGGTTAAAAATAAGGTTTTGGAGCAGGTTCCTGGAGTAAAAAAGGTCATGGACGCCAAGAAAAAGGTGGATAAGGTCAAGGAAATCGTGAAATAAGAAAGGCTGGGAAAAATAATAGTGCAGCAGTGTGAAATACCCGAATACAACCCTCCATCGCAAGAGATCCAGGAAATCTTGCGGGAGGTAAAGAGAATCGCTGTGGCGGGCCTTTCCCCCAAGGAAGAACGGGACAGCAACAAGGTTGCCAGATACCTCATGGCCCAGGGCTATGAGATAGTTCCTGTGAACCCCGGCCAGAGGAAAATCCTCGGAAAGACCTGTTATAAATCTATCAAGGACATCCCATTTCGCATCGACATGGCCGACTTGTTCCTCAACCCCAAAAGGGTCCCCCCAGTGGTGGATGAGGCCATTGAAAAAGGCATTCCCGTTATCTGGATGCAGCTTGGTGTGGTTCATAATGAAGCAGCCAAGAAAGCTAGGGAGGCAGGCATAAAGGTCGTTATGAATAAGTGTGTAAAAATCGAGCACCAAGCAATGGTGTCGCCTAGCCCCATTGCTCAACAGCCATCTGAGCTAACCTGAATTTCTGGATCTTTCCCGATTTGGTGACTGGAAAATCTTCAACTATTTTTATGTAGTCAGGTATTTTTTCACCACTGAGCTCTGAGGC
>CAZDVV010000025.1:10076-19248 GCA_964508875.1 uncultured Desulfobacteraceae bacterium
ATGGAATAACGATACTGCTACCTGCCAACAATCCTGTAAGTGCAATACAGGTATTACCGAACATGTGGTATAGAGGGAAAAAAAGACAAATCCTATCATTCGGCTCAAGTCCCTGCCTTTCCATGGCACACAGAGACTTGTTTATGAGCCCCAAGTGATCAAGAACAACTCCCTTTGGTTTGCCAGTTGTGCCTGAGGTATACATAATGGCAACAGGATCTTCAGGGCTTATCCCCGCTGTCATTTTCTCCAATTGCTCAGTACTTATTTCCTCGCCCCTAGCACCCAGTTCAGACCAAGACATTGTCCCCGGAAAAGGGGTCTCGCCAAATACAATGATGTGCTCAAGGTTACTGACCCTTGATTGTTCAGCAAGAATCATTTCGATAAACTCACCCTCATCCAATCCTTTTGCCATGATTATGGCCTTGGCTTCTGTTTGATCCAGAATGTGGTGGAGATCCTCCTGGTCAGCACCAGGATTTACAGGTACTGCCACGGCCCCAATTGAAGCAATGGCTAGCTGCGCCACGATCCACTCCGGCACATTGGGCGCCCATAGTGCCACATTGTCTCCTTTGCCAATACCCAGAGCCAAAAGGCCTCGGCCAATCCGATCCACATCCCACGCCAGGAGGTCATAAGTGTATCTAACTCCCGTTTCTAAGTGGAGCAAGGCCTCACTTGTGCGGTATTTTTCGGCTATCTTTTTAAGTCTTTGTGCGATTGTTTCCCTTACGATTTCCATCTGTAGCCTCCTAGCAAGCGATTTGGACACACTTTAGCATTTCGAAACCACTCAAACAACCACTTCATAGCCTTGCATTGGGGTTCATATGCAGGTAAAAGATATGTTTGGCTTATTTGACCCGTGCAATCGGCACAATACGGATTATCAAGATGAGCATTGTGAACGTCATAAACATATCGGTCTTGTTTCCTGGCAGAACCCTTTTTGATGGCCTCAGTTTTCAAATTGAGCCAGGTGACCGCATAGGACTGGTGGGCCCCAATGGATCAGGTAAGACAACCCTGCTGAAACTTCTCAATGGGGATTTACAACCCGAAACCGGTGAGATCGTATTCTCCAGAGGGCTTAGAACCGGGTATCTACCTCAGGACGTACAGGAAGCACTAACCGGTAGTCTAATGGATTCTGTGTTCTATTCCATTCCTGGTCGCAAGGAACTGGAAAAGAAAATTCTGCAACTTGAAGCGGCCCTGAATGAGTCCACCTCTCAGGAACAAACGCTTCGGCTGAGTCATGAATTGACCGAGGCACACCAACAGATGTCACAACTGACCCAAACATATCCCCGTTACGAGGCGGAAAAAATCCTTCTTGGCCTGGGGTTTAACCAGGATGAGTTCTCCAAACCAATATCATCCCTCAGCGGTGGGTGGAAAATGAGGGCCGCACTTGCCCGGCTCTTGTACCAAAAACCTGATCTCCTTCTCCTGGATGAACCCACCAACCACCTCGACATTCCATCTGTCAAATGGCTGGAAGAGTTTCTCATGGACTTTCGGGGTGCTTTGGTTCTTGTGTCCCATGATAGGGAATTCTTGAACCGTCAAATTCGGCGTACTATCAGTTTTGAGCCAGAAGGGGTGCGCCTTTACAGTGGCAATTATGATGACTATCTCAAGGCAAGAGAGGAACAAAGGAGAGTGCTAGAGGCAAGGGCAAGAAACCAAGAACAAAAGATAAAGGAAGCTCAAAGATTCATAGAAAGGTTTAAGGCAAAGGCCTCTAAGGCTCGTCAGGCCCAGAGCAAGATAAAGCTCATCAAGAAGATGGAGATGGTCAAGACCTTCAAGAAGGAAAAGGCCATCCATTTCGAATTCCCCCCGGTTGAGAGAAGTGGCAGGGTGGTCTTTGCTTTAGAGGGTGTGTCTAAGAGCTTTGGTGAGGTCTGTCTTTACTCGGATATAAATCTAACCGTAATCAGAGGAGACAGAATAGCGGTAATTGGTCCTAATGGCTCTGGAAAAACCACCCTTTTGAAACTACTGGCAGGTGAACTCCAACCAGACAGGGGCCGGATCAGAATGGGTCACGGTGTAAAAATAGGCTATTTTGCCCAGCATCACTCGGATATGCTTGTACCCGGGCGAACGGTGCTGGAAGAGGTGGGTCATTCCGCCCCGGATAAGACAGTAGGATTTCTAAGAAATGTGTGCGGTGCGTTTTTATTTTCAGGACAAGACGTGGAAAAACCCATCAGTGTGCTCTCAGGGGGCGAGAAGGCCAGGGTCCTATTGGCCAAACTTCTTGTTAATCCAGGTAACGTCATGATCATGGATGAGCCAACCAATCACCTCGATATCGTATCATCTGAGACCCTTATTGAAGCATTGCAGAAATATGATGGGACATTGATTTTTGTTTCGCACAATACGTCTTTCATTAACAGGCTGGCTACCAAGATCTGGGACGTATCAGGGGGCAGCATAGAAGAATATCCTGGTAATCTCAATGAGTACTATGACCATCTCTCTAGGGCAAACCTCCCAGGTACAGAAGAACAATATCCCCCAGAATCCAAGAAAACAGTATCTGCTGAGTCTGATGCAGTCCGAAAAAGGAGAAAGAGCAAGAAGGAAATCAAAAGAGAAAGGGCCGAGATAAGGAGAAAAATTCAAGAGGCCCTGAATCCCATTAAAAATACTATTCGACAGTTGGAAAATGAAATATCGGCACTTGAGGCGCGACAGCAAGAAATAGAGAAAGAGCTTGCTAATCCAGAGCTTTTCAAAGGTACTGACAAGGGCCCTGCACTTGCCCAAGAGTATAAACAAATAAGGGAGACCCTTGACAAGCTACTTGATCAATGGGAAGAAGAACAACGGAATTTGGAAAATACCAAGAAAAGCCTAGGAGTTGGAAAGGATACATTATGATAATAGAAGAAAAGCACAAGGCCCTTTTGAAAGAACTGGGACTTACCGAAGAGGACTTTGAAAAATTTGACGGAAAATTTGTGTCCTACGAATACGATGAGCAAAAGGGGGTTCGTTTATATGACCCCTATTACACCACCTCATATAACGAGTACATAGGTGTTGACGGTTGGAGCGCGTGGAGCAGCGAAAAGGACACATTTATGTCCGATATTTTGAAAGGGGCAAAAGAAAGAGCCAGATTGACCGAAGAAAAAAGCGGGCAAGCTCCCCAAGATGAGATTGTTGAGGCACTCAAGAAAAAATTCGGACAAAAGCCGCAAAAAGATTGAGCCTCAGCCTGCAATCCTTGAAACCAAATTAGCCAATTGATCGGTAGAGTCTTTCAGCCGGGTGACAAGGGCCCGGAGCAGAGTTCTCATTTGAGGGGAGAGGCTCTCATAATCTTTGATTACTCTGTCTGTGTCAAGCACACCCACTTTCACAGGGCCATTAGCAAATACTGAAGCGGTTCGAAGGCATTCGCCCTTGGTAATCAGGGCCATCTCACCAAATATGTCACCTTTACGCAAAGTATCCACAGTGAGCCATCCCTTTGGTGTTTTCTTCTTTACCTTGACCTCACCCTCAATTATCACAAAGGCCCAGTCTCCTTTACTACCTTGCTGTATTATCTCCGTCTTGTCCGGATAATCCTCCTCATGGGCTATGTAACCATAGATCACTTTTTCAATGCTCATACCTTGAGGCCTCCATCATGGCATCATAAAGAAACCCAGCTTTTTCCTTGCGTCCTCGCTCACGTCCACATAGGCCATGCCTAGGAAGAGCCTCCCTGGCAGGCGCCCTTTTCTAATGTCTACTATCTTGGCGATAAATTCTACTTCCTTGTTGTTAGGCAAAACAGTGGACACATGAAGCAGCTCACCCAGGTCATGCATTACACTGGACCTACCAATAGAATTGACTTCCATACCGATTCCCGCCAAGCTTATGTCCTTGATCTTGCCCGGGAATCTAGCCTTTGGCGGCGCATCGATCGGCCTATAAGAACACTCAAGATCCACTTGCTTTCGATAAAATCTCCTGCCCGAGGCCTCAGCCTCACGAGGCCTTTCCTGGGCCTTACTCTCCTCAAGCTTGGCCCCTAGCTTTCCTATGAGGGCGTTGGTCTTAAGAAGCCTGGAAAGCATCTTATCAGCTATAAGTTTTATGACAGGAGGCATTTGTTCATATTCACGCGTGAGCCTAGCTGGATGCCAAACTTCCACCTCCACATCTGTCAGGGCCCTAGCAGAGGCAGATCGAGGCTCTACAGATTTATTGAAAAAACTCATCTCGCCAATGACTTCCCCTGGCCCCAGTGTTGCCAGCGCAACTTCCTTGCCGCCGCTCTCTCTCACAATGCGTATCTTACCCTTTACGATCTTATAGATGGAGATGCCATAATCTCCTTGTTTTATAATGAGATCACCTCTTTTATAGTGGAGCCTTGATACGGGAGGAAGGACATGTCTTATTTGAGCCACCATTTTGATTACCGGAGTCCTTTATGTGTGAAATTTTCTCAAAAGCATCAAAAAATATGCTAGAAATTATCTTAGTTTCTATGAAACGAATCCTGTTCTAGGAACCAAGTTAAAGAAGATATGTATAACGTTAATCACTCCATATCTCTGGTTGAATTCATTCACGCCCTAAAGGGCCACCCTGATTTTGAGGGATGCGTAGTCCACCACCACCACCTTCCGCCTGTAAGTCCACGCTATAAAGATCTTCCCTGGCTCTCTTCGCTTACCCTGCGTGTGCTAGAGAAACTTGGTATTCAATCCCTGTACTCGCATCAAGCTGAGGCCATTGATTACCTGCGCCAGGGGAAAAATGTGGTAATTGCAACGCCCACGGCCAGTGGAAAATCTCTCATCTATAATATCGTGGTTTTTGAAGAAATCATGAATAAAAAGAGTGCCAGGGCCCTTTATTTGTTTCCATTAAAGGCCCTTGAACAAGATCAAATGAAAAATCTGGCCCTCTGGCTCACAGCAAACCCTCAAAGCCCTCTCACCGCAGATATATATGACGGGGACACCACGCCTTACAGGCGAAAAAAGATACGCAGCCAATTGCCCCACATCCTTTTCAGCAACCCTGATATGCTACACAGAAGCATCCTGCCTTACCACGGCCAGTGGGAACAGCTCTTTGCCAATCTGGGCCACGTGATTTTGGATGAAGTGCATACGTACCGCGGTATTTTCGGGTCACATGTAAACCAGATCTTAAGAAGACTGAAGCGACTGTGCCACAAATATGGCTCCAAACCTCAGTTCGTTCTTCTCTCGGCCACTATTTCAAATCCAGGGCACTTTGCCTGTCAACTATTAGAGGAGGATGTGCAGGTAGTAACCGATTCGGGCTCACCCAGGGCCGGACAGCATTTTATCTTTATGAACCCGGACCTGAGCGCCAATTTCTCCGCTGCAAAGCTCTTTCTCTTTTGTATTCAGAACGGATTTCGCACAATTGCCTTTACCCAATCCAGAAAGGTGACTGAGCTAATACATCTGTGGATATCTCAGCTTTCCCCCCAAATGAGAAAAAAGATAAGTTCGTATCGGGCTGGCTTTATGCCCAGAGAGAGACGAGAGATTGAAAGAAAACTGGCCACAGGCCAGCTCCTTGGCGTCGTGTCCACCAGTGCCCTCGAGATGGGTATTGATATAGGCTACTTGGATATATGCATATTAGTTGGGTACCCTGGAACCATCATAAACACATGGCAGCGAGGGGGAAGGGTTGGCAGAGCTGGCCAGGAATCCTTGATCATCCTGGTGGCCAAGCCCGATGCTCTGGATCAGTATTTCATGAAACACCCCGAAGATCTCTTTGACCGTTCATTTGAAGCCGCTATTCTGGATCCCGCCAATCCTTACGTCATAGACTCCCATCTTCCATGTGCCGCAGCGGAACAGCCATTGACATTACAAGATAAGGCCTTTTGGGGTGAAACCCTGGAGAGCCGACTTGAGGCTTTGGAACAAAAAGGCGCGTTGCTTCGAACGGCAGAAGGCGAGCCCGTCTGGTTTTCAAGGAAACGTAATCCTCATCGGGATGTGGATATCCGGTCTACAGGTGACACATTCACCATATTTGAGAAAGGCACTGGCCAGGCAATAGGCACTATTGACGGCGTTAGGGCCTTTAAGGAATGCCATCCAGGCGCGGTTTACCTACACATGGCGCGGCAATATCAGGTATGTGAGCTGCTGGTTGACAAAAAGGACATCATTGTTGAACGCGCCCGGCTAAATTACTTTACTCGTGCCTTAGGAGAAAAAGAGACAGAAATCTTGCAAATAACCCGCACAAAACCAGAATGCCAATTTATTGTCAGAGAGGGCCACCTTAAGGTTACTGAAAGAATAACGAGTTATGAGAAAAGGGCCCTGCCCGGCCAGGAATTAATGGGGGTATTTCCCCTCGACCTCCCTCCCCAAACATTTGAGACGACCGGCTTTTGGATAGAGATAGAGCCTGAAATTAAGGCCTTCATAGAGAGGGAGGGACATCACTTTATGGGCTCAATACACGCTGTAGAGCACGCTGCTATAGGCATATTTCCCCTTTTTGCCTTATGTGACCGCAGTGATGTGGGAGGTATTTCCCACCCTCATCATCCCCAGGTGGGGAAAAGCGCTATTTTCATATATGATGGCTACCCTGGGGGCGTTGGTCTTGCCAGACGAGGTTTTGAGGTAATATCAGAACTCCTCCAAAAGACCCTGGAGATAATTAAGGGCTGCGAATGTGAGGAAGGATGTCCCTCCTGCATTCATTCGCCCAAATGCGGCTCTGGTAACAAACCACTTGACAAAGGGGGAGCGGTAAAGCTCCTTGAGGCACTCTTGGGAAATATCCCCCTTAACCAAATAGCAACCCACCCCAAGCCGCAAGGCGAGGAGGATTTGGCCCAGGGGGGATCTGAACCAGAAGTCAAGGCCGGTCCCCGCATAATTTTTATGGACCTGGAGACCCAAAAAAGTGCTGATGAGGTGGGGGGCTGGCACAAAGCGCACCTTATGAGGGTTTCTGTGGCGGTGACTTATGACAGCGCTAGCAATGAATTTCAAACGTTCACTGAAGATAGGATAGGCGATCTGTTTGATCTGCTTGGGAAGGCTGACCTCATTGTGGGCTTCAATATAAAGAGATTTGACTATAACGTTCTCAAGGCCTATATCACCACAGACTTAGCAGCCCTTCCTACCTTTGACATCCTTGAAGACATAAAGAGCAGGCTAGGTTTTAGGCTGAGCCTTGATCACCTTGCCAGGGAGACCCTTGGGAGAAATAAGACAGCACATGGGCTGCAGGCGATCGAGTGGTTCAGAAGCGGCGAAATGGAAAAGCTGCACGAGTATTGCAAACAAGACGTTATTATTACCCGTGATCTGTTTCTCTATGGCGTGAGCAATGGCCACCTGATATATAGACAAAAAGACGGGGGTCACAGATTAAGGCTTCTCGTTGACTGGGATGTTGACAAGATATTCGCAAAGGCTAAGGAAAATACGGCCAAGGAGCGCTAATCAATGGCTGTGAAGGCATTTGATTGCAAGATGTGTGGACAGTGTTGTTATGGTGAAGGAGGAATCTACCTTGAGGAAGGTGAGGCCGAGCGCATATCAAATTTTTTGAGGCTTGGCCTTGAGGAGTTCCTACACAAATACTGCGAGGAAAAATACGGCAAGGTTTATCTAAAGACCGCAAAAAGCGGGTACTGCATATTTTATGATGATAAAAAGGCATGCCTGATTCATCCTGTTAAACCGTTTCGTTGCCTTGAGTGGCCCTTTTATCCTGCTAACATACAGGACCCTGATACCTGGAATCTGGCCAAAGATGCCTGCCCTGGCATAAATCGAAACTGTTCATTTGAGGAATTTGTGCGACAAGCAAAGGCCTGGTTAAAAAGGGTTAAGCAATCAAGACTGGTCAAGTGAAAATGGGTATACTATCCGCATTTTTAGACCTCATATATCCCCCGGTTTGCCTGTTATGTGGCCAGTTCTTGTGGGATGAGCCCCTCTTTGTGCTTGGTCAGAGGATAGACTTATGCAGGTCCTGTTATTCGTCATTTAAACGCATAACCGGGCCTGTATGCCCTTCGTGTGGGCGTCCCTACCCCGAGGAATCTGGCCCTGATCATCTTTGTGAAGATTGCATGGTCAAACCTCCCGTATATGACATGATCGCCACTCCTTTTGCTTTTGAAGGTCCACTAGTGGACGCTGTTCACTCCTTTAAATACGGCGGAAAATCTCACTATGCAAAGTCCCTAGGGCTCCCTCTTGCCGAGTTTGCATCTGAAAATCTTTACCTTTCTGACCCTCCTCTGGTAATGCCTGTAGCTCTGCACCACAAGCGCCTAATGGAAAGAGGATTTAACCAGAGCCTGCTTCTTGCTAGATACGTCACACAGGAATTGGGAGGAGAATTGGACTTCTTGTCTCTTGTAAGGGTAAGACTCACTCAGGCCCAGACGCAACTTTCAAGGGAGGATAGGCTCAAGAACTTGCGCCGTGCCTTTGCTGTAACAAGGCCAGAAAGGGTCATGGACCGCATTGTGCTACTGGTGGATGATGTGGCAACCACAGGGGCAACGTTTAACGAGTGCGCAAAGGTGCTCAAGAAAGCTGGCGCCAGGGAAGTATTGGCCATTGCCTTGGCTAGAGCCGTATAACAAAAATATAGGGCGAATGGAATATTGGAATGATGGAATCATGGGGATATGGGTATTGAAAGCACGAAATAGGGGTAGATAAGGTGAGTTCATATAGGGAGAAAATCAAGACTCTTGAGGAACTGAAAGCAGAGCGCAAAAAGCTCAAGGAACAAAACAGGACAATCGTTTTTACGAACGGCTGCTTTGATATCCTCCATCCTGGCCACACCCGGTATTTGGAACAAGCCCGTGGTCTTGGTGACTTCCTAATTGTGGCTGTTAACAGCGACAAGTCAGTTCGTGAAATTAAGGGGCCTCAGCGTCCCATTATGAATCAACAGGCGAGAGCCGAAGTTATCGCATCGCTTCAGTTCGTAGATGCTGTGGTTATCTTTGATGAACCAGATCCCTATCGCCTTATCAAGGAACTTGTGCCGGATATTCTGGTAAAGGGGGGAGACTGGGCTGAAGATGAGATCATAGGATCTGACATAGTCAAGGCAGCAGGTGGCAGGGTAGTCCGCATCCCTTATATTGAAGGCT
>CAZDVV010000026.1:0-19160 GCA_964508875.1 uncultured Desulfobacteraceae bacterium
AGAAAGATATCGTCAATAGTCTGACTTTAGCATCCCTTCTTTCTGTTTATGCAAGCCCCAAATACCATGCAATTTCAATATGTTGTCAAGCCCCATACACCATATCAATGTCCGGCATATTTTTTGCTTTACATTTGGCTAGCACATAATAAAACACTTTATACATCTTGCATACTAACTTAATAATAGAAAAGCAAGAAACATCCAATGAATACTCCTGAGGCAAAAATTTTAGCGGTAGACGACGATCCTCAAATCCTAGACATAATCAACGCCACCCTTACTGCCCGTGGATATTATGTCGAAGCATATGAGTCCCCCAAGAAAGCGTTGCTCACATTATGCCGCAAAAGTTTTGATCTGGTTTTGGTTGATATTGTCATGCCAGAAATAGATGGTATTCAAATTGCGTCTCATGTAAAAAATAGTACCAGCCCTCAGGAAATTATCGTCATAACAGGAGAGCCTGATCAAGAGAAAATAGACGCATGCAAGGAATTAGGCATTCATAACTTCCTTATCAAACCATTCAATGCACAGCAGCTAGAATTCACTGTTTACGCTGCTCTTTACTATCAGCGTGTGCAGAACGAGTTGAGAGCACAAATATCTCCCGTGGGGGAGGGGCGATTAATTGGAACCTCCAAATGGATGCATCAGTTAAGAGAACAAATTCGCACTGCTGCAAAATCCGCATTACCGGTACTTATTACGGGTGAAACCGGAACGGGAAAAGAACTCATAGCAAACGATATACATTCAGCTAGTAACAGGAGTGACAAACCCTTCTTGGCTATTAACTGTGCGACGCTGGGCACCCTTGCAGATAGTGAACTTTTTGGGCATGTCAGTGGCTCATTTACTGGGGCTACCAGATCGACTAGGGGCTACATAGGTTCAGCTGACGGGGGGACGCTATTCCTTGATGAGGTGGGGGATCTCCCCCTTGAACTGCAGGCAAAGCTTCTCAGGTTCCTTGATTCTGGCGAATACCTGAGAGTAGGTGAAGCCAAAATCAGGAGGGCCGATGTCAGAATCATATCCGCTACCAATCGCGATCTGATATCTCTTTGCAAAGAAGGAAAGTTCCGGGAAGATCTCTATTACCGCCTAGCTGGATACCAGATAAGAACCCTGCCATTGAGGGCTCACCCCGAGGACATACCATCCCTTGTTTGGCATTTTTTACATGAAATCTCTAGAAAAAAATGCGAGACCTTTGAAGTCACTGGTAACGCAGTCATGGTTTTAAGACAATTCCCATGGCCGGGGAACGTCCGCCAACTAAAACATACGATATCCCTTTTATGTGAACAGGCTCAAAATGGGCTAATCGAAGAAGCCCATGTGGTTTCTTTGCTGGGCATTTCGTCAAAGATCACGATAGAGCCCTATCAGAAAGCAAAAAAGAAAACCTTAAGGCAATTTGACATAGATTACTTTTCTCAAGTCCTATCCTATTCTAAAGGAAGCCTACGTATAGCTTTAGAACTTACTGGGATGCATAAGAAAAATTTTTACACTAAGCTCAAGCAACTTGGTCTGTCCAATAAAGATTATCATCCTAAGACAGTCACAGGGAAGTATGAAGCATCCCCCAAGGCATCAAAAACCGCCCCCCCAAAATATATCTCTCCATTTCCCAGCGAACACGATATGGCGCGCTCCAAAGCGTTTGCTTAGCCATCTTAACTTTTTAGCTCAGCAACAGATCAACTATTCCATCTGCTTTTCCAATTCCCTTTTTAACTTCACTTATCACATCTCCATCCTGAAGACATGAAGCGAAATGATCCTTTGAAAGGACAAGGGGCTCATCATCTTCATTTCTATGGGCATTATCCAAATCAAAAATCAAATCAACGACTCTTATAGCATATCTTATAAGAGATGGAATGACTAAATCCTTATCATCATTTATAGCACCATGATGTGTTCTCATTGCTTCACCTATATGCTCTGGCAATTGCCAGTGATCTGCCAGCATATTACCTATTTCACAATGGCTAATACCAATCAACTCCATTTCCCTATGACAGGATATTAATATAGGATCTCCGTGCTGTTCTATAATTATTGACTCCCTTGGTAATACTACCCGCATAGCTGCAAGCCCTAAATTGTGGACAAGTCCAGCAGTATACTCTACACCGTGGAAATTAACGTCTAACATACGAGATATGACTGTGCTGGCAATTGCAACAAAGATTGAATGCCGGGCCAATCTGTTGAGAAATTTTTTGTCGATAACCCCCGAGAAGCTTGAAACTAGAGAGATTCCTTCAAGCAAGTGGTACGTGGTCTTCACTCCCAGGACAATTAACGCCGTCTCTATTGTATCTATTTTTCGAGCAAATCCATAGTAAGCTGAATTGGCTAGCCTTAAAATCTTTGCAGCGATAGATGGGTCACGTTCAATGAAAGAGGCTATTTCTTTTAAAGAGCTGTTTTCATCATTGATAAGCTCCCTTGCCTTGAGAACACCTTCAGGGATAGGAGGGATTAATGACTCCTCTTTTATCTTTTTAAAAATAATATTGCTAGCTACTGGTTCCACTTTCCTGAGGAAGTCCAAAATATATTAAAACCATATTTCCTTTTTCGCTATATATTAACCTATCTGCTATTTCCTTAATCAAATGTACACCCAGTCCTCCAGCCCTTTTACCCTCATTTAATCGAGTTTCTTCCAATGCCGAAAGAGTTGTCCGTTCCACCTTTTCCATCCCTTCTTTAACATCAAAACCATTTCCTTCATCTTCAATTTTTACTGCCACGCCGTTATCAGTTATCCCAACTGAAATTTTTACAACCCGATTTATATTGTTTCTGTTTCCCCACTCAATGGCATTCCGCCCTAGCTCACTTATAGCAAAATGAACATCCCAAAATCGGTCCTCATCGAGTCTATCGCGCAAAAGCGCTCTTAGAAAAGACTGAAGTTTAATCAAAGAATCATCTGATGACATAATAACAAACTCATACCACCCAGAAAGGTTGTCTCTTAGTTCAACCCCACCTGTATCTTCCCCTAAGGCCCTCAAGGTATCTATCATAATAATAATATCTTCTCTCGAAAAAGGTTTGGTAAGATAATAATCGGCGCCACACCTTATACATTCCAGGGCATTCATTTCCGAATGACATCCTGTCATAAGGGCCACTTTTATTTTTGGATAAATGCCTTTAACTTTATTGGCTAGCTCAAAACCAGAGCCATCAGGCATGTATATGTCTGAAATAAGGAAATCTAATTCCTCTTTATTTAACAAGCTCAATGCTTCTTGAACACCAGAGGCGATAATGACTTCAAATCCTTCTGCCCGGAGAATATGGGATATTGACCTTAGAATTATTTCTTCATCATCAACAACCATTACTTTAGATCCCATTACCTTCTATGCCCTTCTTGATATCATTAAGATGCTTACATCGTCGTCAGGAACACGTCCCTGACCCAATTCCACTACTTTCTCATATATCCAGCTTAAGCTCATCTTTCGCCGTTTGTCATAACCTTCAATAACTCTTTTGAGGTCATCTTCATTCCCGTAATTTAAAAGATGTTCACTCAAACCATCTGAATAAGCATATAGAGTAGTGCCGGGGTGAAATAGGATTGACTTGCTCTTAGCATTGATTTCCGGGAAAAGCCCCAGGGCTGCTATATCCGCTTCTTCAGAAAACTTGGCCTCTGCATCCACTTCACATATAATAGGCTCTGGGTGACCTGCCAAAACATACTCCAGGAGGTTAGAATCAATATCAATAATACCAATGAACATTGTCACATAAATCTCGGGTGCGGTATTAAGATAAAGGTATTGGTTCAACGCATTTGCAAATTGTACAACTGATAAGCCTTTTCTGGCCTGGTGGTCTGCCCATCTATGTAACTTTCCGGTTACAAGAGCTGATGGTACTCCATGTCCAGACACGTCTGCCAGAAGAAGTATAGTCTTTCTATGCCCTAGTTTTTTGATTATAACATGGTCCCCTCCCACCAATTGACAATGTTTCACAAAAGAGCCAAAGACATAATTTCCGCATTCTTCTAAATTCTCAGACATAGGAAGGGTTCTGAAACATCTGCCCTAATTTTCTGTACCCATAGAGATCAATTCATTTGGTTCCAGGATCAAAATAGTCTGGCCATCACCCAGAATTGATGCTCCAGCAATACCTGGCAGACCAGCAAGATAATCAGCCAAAGGTTTAATTACAATTTCCTCTTTCCGGTAAAGTTTTTCCACAGCAATTCCCATAGTTTCATTTGCTGCCTGAATTATTAAGACAGGCATTTCACCATTACCCTTAACTCCATCACCATTTCTAGATATGTTTAATAAGTGACTCAGCAATTCAAGGCCGATCACCTTACCTCTGTGCGTTATAGCCTTCTTTTTCATCAAAGTATTCACATCTGAAGCGCTAATTTTTAGGGTTTCCTTTATGGACTCCACTGGAATGGCATAAGTATTTCCCCCTGCTCCCACAAGCATTGCCTCCACCAAGGCCAAGGTCAGTGGAACCTCTAGGCGCACATGGGTTCCCTGATCTATTTCTGAGGTTACCCGGACATTGCCTTTGAGTTTAGCTAAATTAGTCCTCACTACATCCATTCCAACACCCCGCCCTGATATATCCGTGACCTCTTTGGCTGTGCTAAAACCTGGCATAAATATTAAATTGAATATCTCTTCTTTACTCATTCCCTCAGCTTGGCTCTGGGATATCATTCCGTTCTCTATCGCTTTGTTTAAAACAGCGTCGGGATTGATACCTGCTCCGTCATCTATCACATCGATTATAATGTAATTACCCTCGTGATATGCCTTTAAAATAATTGTTCCTGTCTCAGGCTTACCTTTTTTTACTCTCACTTCAGGGGCCTCAATTCCGTGATCCATTGAATTTCGAATAATATGAACAAGGGGATCCCCAATGTCCTCTGCAATGGCTTTGTCGATTTCTGTATCTTCCCCTTGAAAGATAAGATCCACTTTTTTTCCCGTTTTTCGTGATATATCCCTTACTATCCTGGGAAATTTTTGAAACACATTTCTAACAGGAACCATCCTCATTTCCATTACACTTCGTTGCATCTCGTCAGATATTCTGGTAATAGTCTGGGTGGCCTTCTGCAATCCCTTAATTGCTTCACCTAACTGGACTTCCCCTTGTGTGAGCTGACGCTGCACATGCCCCAAGGCGTTTCTGGATACTATAAGTTCTCCTACGAGATTCATGAATACATCCAACAGGCTTTGATCTATGCGCATAGTTTTAGGGACTTGTGCAGATGTTGGAACCTTGGTTTCCTTACCAGATTTTTGTTGGACCTCGCTATTAGTCGTATCTTTTCTCTTCGAGCTCTCATCACCTTTATCTCTCCCAGTTCCATCAAGACCCTCTCCATCTCCCATATCTGCTGCAGCTACACTTCCTAGCTCCTTTTCTATAGAATCTATCGTATCGTTCATCATATCAACTATAGCCGCTCCAAAAGGCATGTCCCCTTTCTTAATGTCATCCAATAGTTCTTCAAGTACCGAGCATTCCTTGACGATACTCTCAAAGCCCATATAGTTTGCGCTGCTTTTAAGCGAGTGCGCTGCTCTAAAGAGCATGTCAACCTCTGGGGCCTCGAATCCCTTCTTTTCTTCTATCCTTGCAACACAAGTCCTTGTTGTATCTATATGTTGAGTTGCAGCATTCTTAAAAATGCCTAGCGGGTCTGTTGATGAAGGCTCTTCCTCATGATCTTTGCTCTCATTATCTGCCTCTTTTTCCATCTCCTTCTTTACGGTCACCAGCTTATCCTTCAGTTCTTTGGCCGTCTCTCTAGCATTCTCATCCTCCAGATCATTCACCATTGTCCTCAAGGCATCCACGGTCTGAAAAGCGAGATCTAATACCTTATCGCTTATCTTACAGGCATCTTTGCGCCTAACAAGCTCCAACACAAATTCAAGGGCATGTGAAAGACTTGAAATCTCTTCCTGCCCCACGTACGCTGCTGTACCCTTGATAGTGTGTATTGCTCTGAAAAAATTGTTTATTGCCTCCTTGTCTTTTCTATTTTTATCCAACTCTATAAGAGCTGCATCACAAGTTTCTAAATGCTCAAGAGATTCCAATTGAAAATCCCTTAGCATCTCTTTAGAGATTTCATAACCGCCTGCCTTCTTTTTTGCTGATGATTTATCCTTTTTGGCCTTCGTTTTCTCCCTATTTTGTTCAGACGAGTCAATTAACTGATTTAGAGTAGACATAATGCTTGCAAGCTGATCTTCCCTATGTCCAACATCTAATTCCATCTCTTTGTCCAATTGTTGACTGATCTCTTCAATAAGGGTACGCAAAAGATCACATCCGGAGAAAAGTACGTCCATAACATCACCGCTAGGCGATCTTTTGCCTTTCCTCAGTTGGTCAAGTAGTGTCTCAAGCCGATGAGCAAGCTTGTTGATTTCATCAAGTCCCAGAAACCCGGAAGCTCCCTTTACCGAATGGATAGCCCTGAAGATGGAATCTATAAGCTCTGCGTCGTCAGGGTTTCTTTCGTATTCAAAAAGATTATTATCTATCCCGTCTAAGTGCTCTAGCGACTCGGCGATAAATTCCACTACAAGAGACGGATCATCGGCAAAACTATTGGCACCCATATAAATACCTCCTATTTCACTCGCCAAGCAGCATTTTTACATTCGTAATTAGGCTTTCCGGCTGAGCTGGTTTTACGATATACACATTTGCGCCAGCTTCCATTCCTTTCATCTTATCCTTTGCCTCTTCCTCCGTGGAGATGATAATTACAGGAGTTGTCTCATAGCCTTCTGTCTCCCTAATTTTCCTAGTCAGCTCATACCCGTTCATCCTTGGCATATTAATGTCTGTTATAACCAAATCTACTGGCTCCCTAAGCAATACCTCCATGGCTACAAATCCGTTCTCTGCGGTTATACATTCGAATCCTGCCCCTTCTAAAATGTAACTATGGAGCCGCAGCACAATATCGGAATCATCAACGATTAAAACCTTCTTGCTCATTAGCGTTTCCTCCAAAGAGAAATCGATTTTAAAGCCCTATGGTTTCTTATAGCAAAGAAAATCCCCTCTTCTTTCTAAAACAAATGCTGCTGTTATTCTCCCAACTGATTCAGAGTGGCCTAAAAAAATGTAACCCCCTTTCAATAGGGCATCGTATAAATAGGACACAACCCTTTTCCGCGAGATCTCATTAAAATATATCAGAACATTTCTACAAAAAATAAAATCATATCCCCTCTTTTTTCTCATGGCCACCCGGTCCATAAGATTTAACTGTTCAAAACTAACGTATTCAGTAACACTTGGGAGAACCTTCCATCCATCGGACGTTTTTTCAAAGTATTTTGCCCTGTAAGGTGGAGGAGTGTCTTTCATTGAGCGGTCACTGTATATCCCGAGTCTTGCTTTACGCAAAGCCCTCCTGTCAATATCAGTGGCATCAATCCTAACATTCCATAACTCAAAATCCTCTATCATTTCCTGTAATATTATTGAAAGAGTGTATGGTTCCTCACCGGTAGAACAGGCCGCGGACCAGACCTTAATTGTAAAGTCATTATTCTGCTTTTTCTGTTCCAAGTAGGGAGGCAAGACCTGTTCTGCAAAACCTTGTAGTTGTGGAAAATCCCTAAAAAAATATGTCTCATTGACAGTTAATTCCTCAATTAACGACAAGGCTTCGCCATCTCTAGTTCCAAAAACCAGATTGTGATAGTACTCTCTAAAGTCCTTTGAGCCCGTCTCAGTTATCCGTTGTTTAATTCTTGATTTTAAATAGTAATCTTTCTTGGATTCAAAGAAAATTCCGGTTTCCTTGAAAACAAAATCGCGGACCTTGTTTAAATCTGCCAGGGTAATCTCAGGCTGTCCTGACATGACTTCCGTCTCCACATTTACCTCTATTCATTTCCCTTTAACATTGCTAAGGCCATTTCGTAGTAAGGATTCGCCTCTTGGGCAAGTGAATCTGGGTCAATATTCTCTATGACAGCTCTGGCCCCATCCCCGCCGATCTGGCAAAGAGCATGAATAATATTACATTGTAACCATGGGGGACCATTCAGATGCTCAGCAAGTAACGGGATCACTGCTGGATCGCCTATTCTTCCCAAGGCCTCAGCTGCAGCCCCGGCGACATTAACATTTTCGTCATCCAGAAGCTCTGTTATTTCTTCGAATACATCTAGCTCATTCACTTCACCTATTCTACCTAGGATATCCACAGCAAATTTTTTCAAATCGTTAGAATCGGATTTGCAAAGAGATCTTAAAGGTTCAACTGCATCTGGTCCAATTTGCTCCAGTATTTCAGTTGCATAGTTCCTGAGCCAGGCATCGTCTGAATCCAACAATGGCACTACCTGCTCTGCAACCTCTTTGCCTCCAATGGTAACTAAAGCGTCAGCCGCAGCTTCCCTAACAGCAATTACTGGGTCCTGAAGGGCTTTTACAAGACCGGGGATCGCCTGCTTATCTCCCAAATCTCCCAAGTCTTCGGCAGCATAACGCCGATCAGCCTCATCTTCACTTTGAAGCTCTTTTAGTAGATCATCTACAACACTAGTCATGTTGCTCTCCCATACTACTTTAGTTCTTTCATTGCTTCTTCGACATTATCAGCAATCGCTACTATATTGGTTAGTCCAGTTATCTTGGCCGCCTTAGCCACATGAGTTGAAGGAGATGCAATGGTTACCCTTCCCCCTTTCTCTTTCAGCCTTTTAGCAAGAACAATGATATTTCCAAAAACCACGCTGGGGCACACCTTAACCTTAGAGAAATCCAAAACCATATCAACAACACCTTGTTTTTCCACTTCTACACAGAGATCTCTCAATTCATTTACAGCATTGCGGCGACCTGAAGACAATTCCCTGCCTACTTTAATAAGCCCCGTACCTTTACCTATCTTTTCATATGAATGGGCCATTTCAAGCCTCCTTATGAATTTACTAGTTCCACAATCTTCTCTGCAATTTTATATGAGGGCAGAACGAATTCTGCTCCTCCCCTCTTTATGGCCTCTTTTGGCATCCCAAAAACTACAGCAGTTTCCTCTGATTCAGCGATTGTCCTCCCTCCTGCCTCTCTTATCTTCACCATTGCGTCAGCGCCGTCCGCTCCCATGCCTGTCAATAACACACCAATAGTATTAGCCCCATAGTGTGCCAAAACAGAGTCCATTGTAACATCTACAGAAGGGGTATGCAGTGTGTCCTTTGGTGTCTTGGTAAGCCTAACCAAAACACCATTCTTGCCAAGCCCTCTTGGCGCAAGAGTCATGTGGATATCACCAGGAGCCAAATACCCACGATTGGGCTCAATCACATCACCGCTTTTTGCCTCTTTAAATGGAAAAGAACAGTTCTTATCTAATCTTTCTGCAAAAGAGGGAGTAAATGACCCTGGCATATGTTGAACAATAATAACCGGAACACCTAGATCTTCGGGCAATAACGGTATTATATCCATGATAGTATTTGGCCCTCCGGTTGATTGGCCTATTACGAGAATCTTTTGGGAAGCTTTTGAGGAGGCCCGGGGTTTTATCTTTCTTGATACGTGGGTTCTGGGTTTGCTCTTTCTAAGCCTTATATTTGAGGTATTTGCTCCTGCTGCAGACCGAATTTTGTAAATGATCTCTTCGGTTAAAATTCCTATGTCTTTGGAGATTGTACCACTTGGTTTTCCTACAAAATCCACTGCACCCAGCTCTAAGGCTTCATATGTTGTCAGAGCGCCTTCTTGTGTTAATGAGCTTATCATCACAACCGGCCTAGGTGCTTCCATCATAATATATTGCAAGGCCGTAAGGCCATCCATGACCGGCATGTTGATATCAAGCGCCACAACATCAGGATCAAGTGCCTTTGTCTGCTCGACCGCTTCCTGCCCGTTTCTAACGGCTGCCACCACCTCAATTTCAGGATCGCTTTCCATAATCCTTTTGAGCTCTCGTCTCATTAGAGCAGAATCATCAGCTAGTAGGACTTTAATCTTTTGTTTCATATCCTTCGTTTCCTCTTGAGGTTCAGTTTATTGGTCTACACCATACCGAATCACTTTTTTTTCTTAGCACCTTTGCTTGTATTCTTTGTACTGGCCTTCTTTGTAGTCTTGGCAGGTTTTGACTCTGTCCTTTTTGCAGAAGATTTTTTCTTTCTAGTACTAGTGGCTTCCTTCTTCTCCTTTATCTCTTCTGTTTCATTAACTTCTGCCTTATTCTCCTTATCACTTGGTGCCGGCTCAGTTGCAGCACCTTTTAAGCCACCAATAGATGATAGCCCTTTGTCCTCCTTTACATCTAACAGAGTATCAACATTCACTAGCATTATTATCCTCTGTCCATTGTCCAGTTTGCCGATACCATTTAGGTACCCATTATAACTGGTATTACCTTTTACCACCTCTGGCGGTGGCTCTATCTGGCCTCTAGGTATCCTCAGTACTTCACTGACTGAATCGACAATAATACCGGTAGTCTTGCCCGATATATCAACAACTATAATTCGGTTTTGTTCTGTACGCTCCACCCTATCAATGCCAAAGCGAGTTCTCATATCTATTACTGGCAAGACATTTCCTCTGAGATTTACTATCCCTTCAACAAACTTTGGAGCATTGGGCACTGAAGTTATTTCACTAATCCGTATAATTTCTTGAACCTTCATAATATCAATTCCGTATTCCTCTTCTTGCACCCGGAAGCATACCACCTGCTGCTCATCCATGGCATCTTTGCTCATATCCTCTCCATTCTCCTTTCCCTGATCGCCTAAATCCGCCAAAATGGTCTCCTGATCTCTTGATAAGAGGTTTTTTATATCAAGGAGCATAACCAAACGGTTTCCCTCATCAAGCCTTGCCACGCCTTTCAGCTTTGACCTTTGATCCCTATTTATAGTTGCAGGTGGATCATCAATGCTGCTCTTGGGTAGCCTTAACACCTCAGAAACTGAATCTACTAGTATGCCTATTGGGATTCCGTCCAAATCAATTACAACGATACGTCTTGCATCTCCCAGGTCAGCTTGTTCCAAATTCTTTATAGAAAAATTGGAATTCTCGTTTTCACCATCCGATCCCGTTGAATGTTCATGTTGTCCGATCTCAGAGAAGCCTAACAAGCTCCCAAGATCAACTATAGGCAGAAGCATCTCTCTCAGTGATGTGATACCCTTTACAAAAGCAGGAGCCTTGGGAACCCTTGTAATTTCTCCCACACGTATGATCTCCTTAACCTCAACTATTTCAACAGCAAATTCCTCCTCATACATCCTGAAGGTTACCAGCAATTCCTCTTCGCTGGAAATTTTCTTCTCCTCTTCTGAATCCGTATTTTTCCGCTCAACGACAGCACCAGGTGAACCGCCCCCCTCGATCTTTTCTGGCAGGATAGCTTTTGTTTCCAGAATTAGGGTAATGCGTTTACCGTCCCCGGTTCTTGCTACCCCTTTCAAATATTTTTCTTCAAAAGACTGTAACATATCAGGAGGAATATCGACGTTATCCTCTTCGACATGAAGCACCTCAGAGACACTGTCCACAACAAGGCCTGTTGTCCTATCTTCCACGTTTAGTACTATGACCCTCGTATTCTCATCCTCCTCCTTGGGTGACATGCCCAACCTTGTTCTCAAGTCCATCACCGGAAGCACATTGCCTCTGAGATTGGCAATCCCCTTAACGTACTCAGGAGCATTTGGTATCTTTGTAATGGCTGAAGGTTTGACTATTTCTTGAACTTCTTCTATTGGGATTCCAAACTCTTCATCGGAAAGATAGAAAGACACAACCTGCCCCTCCGTTGAGGTTGTTTGCACTTGGTTATCCATGTCTGTCCTCCAATTTTGAGATCACCTAAGACTGTAATTCATCTGCCAAAGCAGATATATCTTCAATTGCCTGTGCCAACTCTTGCATTCCTTTAGCTTGCTCGGAGGCACTTGCGGAGGCTTGTTGCGCTGCGGCGGATGTCTCCTCAGCTGCGGCTGCGATCTGCTCTACGGCCTTCTTTGCCTCTTCTACCTGTGCCACAGCCTCTACTGAATTCTCTTTGATTTTCGTCACACCTTTCCGGACTTCTATCATAGTAGTGTTTACGGCATCCAAATTCTCTGTTGTCTTTTTTGCGTTCTCCACCTCTTGCCTCGATGTGACGCCCACTTCTTGGATATCCTTGGACACAACCACCACTTGATCTTGGATTGCCCGCACAAGGTCTTTTATCTTTTCCGCATTTTGCTCAGAGTCGTTTGCCAGTGTCCTAATGTCGGAGGCAACCACTGCAAACCCTTTTCCATACTCTCCAGCCCTTGCAGCCTCAATACCCCCGTTCACTGCCAAGAGATTGGTCTGCATGGCCACATTTGTGATTGCATCTACAATCTTGTCAATCTGCCTAACCTTCAGTTCTAGCCTCTTTATGTTCTCCGCAGATGTAATGCTCGCCTGTGCACTCGACTCTATCCCTTTTATCAACTCCTCAACAGCTGCTTTGTTTTCTGAAAGAATGTTCTGCAATGAATTCACTTCATCTAAAGAAGACTCCGCCTTTTCTTTAATGTCCTTTGTCTGATTATCAATCTGAGTTATTGCAGAAGAAGATTCTTGTGTTGCTGAAGCCTGTTGTTCGGCGCCTTTGGCAATCTGCCTTATCGCGGCCATTATTTGTTGAGCACTCGCATTCGCTTCAGCTATGGTAGCTGAAAGCTCCTCAGCGGCGGATGCTAATACCTCACTGCTTTTCTCTGAATCAGTGTTTACCTTGAGATCCTCTGCAAGCTGAGCGAGCTCGTCAGTGGCTGACTCGATATCCTTCATAGCCTTCATTTGCTCTCCTGTGGATGTAGAGGCTTCTGTAGCAGCACTTGCTGACTCTTCTGCGGCACTTGCTATTACTTCAGTACCCTTACGAAATTGGACAATCGCCGCGGCAACTTCTGTGGTAAAGTTGTTAATATTATCGCAGTTGTTGAGAACAAGTTTCATTGCCTCTTGCATCTTCTTGAGTTGATCAATAATCTTTTTGCCTTTTTCCGTTTCCTCAATCGCCTTTTTGCCGGCCTCCCTTGTATCTTCAGCAACTGCCTTTACCTCTTTCTGGATCTCGGACACCAGTGAGCGTATATTCCTAGCTGACTTTTCAGCACCTTCAGCCAGGTTACGCACTTCGTCTGCAACCACTGCAAAACCTCTTCCATGCTCGCCCGCACGAGCAGCCTCAATAGCCGCGTTAAGGGCCAAAAGATTAGTCTGGTCAGCAATACCTGCTACGGTCCTCACAACCTGCCCAATCTCGTCAGCCTGTTTCTCCAATTCTCCTATCATCTTGGCTGATTCTTCATTCTTCTTTGCTGCCTTGTTAACGTTTGAAATTAGCTCTTGGATATCAACGGACGTCTCTGAGATTAGCTTGCTCAAGTGATTGACCTTTTCAAATGCATCCTGAGCTGCTGTACTGCTTGCTTCAGCTCGTTTAGCAAGCTCTTCTGCTGCGGCTTGATTCTCCTG
This sequence comes from uncultured Desulfobacteraceae bacterium, assembly GCA_964508875.1. Taxonomy (GTDB): domain Bacteria; phylum Desulfobacterota; class DSM-4660; order Desulfatiglandales; family Desulfatiglandaceae; genus B111-G9. Next base: position 13,567 of record CAZDVV010000026.1, read on the forward strand.
ACATGCCGCGCTGGCTTCAGTGGCTCCGGATGAAATCTGCTCCATTGCCTTGTTAAGCTGATCCGCTGCGGCGTTGGCTTGGGCCACACCACTTGAAAGCTCCTCTGCTGCGGCAGCAATCCTTTCGGCAGCTTGCTGCCGCTTGGCTGCTGTACGGCTGGCAGCCTTCATCTTGGCTCGCTCCCTGGCCAACCGCCTCTGCCTTTCTAAGTCTGCTATCGGAGGGCCTTCTGTTGGGGAAACTTGGGACTCTGTTCTAATATCCTTTGGTGGGGATGCTAATCTTGGCATTTGAATTTCCTCCTTTTTTATTTAGTTTACTAACTCTGAGCCTTGGCTCTTTCTTTACTCAACTCAAGTAGATCATTTACCACCCTAACGATCTCTTCCTTTTGGAAAGGCTTTAGTAGGAACCTATTTGCTTTTGCCTTTCGCACTGCTAGTTCAGTAGAGATAGAATCATCGCCTGAAATCACAATAACGGGCATCCTTTTCATGCCTTTTGTTTCCGAAACCCTATTTATTTCGGTGAGCAGCTCCACACCATTCTTTTGTGCCATAAATACATCCAAAATCAGTAGGTCTGGTGGATCTTCAAATAATAAGTGCATGATATTTAAACCATTGTGCATAGTCCAAACTTGATGTCCTTGTTCGATCAACGCCTCTGAAATAAGCTTTCTATAGAAAAGATCATCATCGGCAATCCAAATCTTAGCCATTTGTTTTGTCCCCTTGAGCTTCTCCCAGCCATTTGCCCTATTCGGGGCATCAAAGTTTACAACGCTTTTTAGCAACCCACATGCCAGCGAATCAGCCGGCAGACTAACTGGCTGATCTCTCAGCTATTTTTCTGGTAGATACGATTGACATAAGGCTCAACCTTATAGACGATGTTAATTTAATACAGAAATGGCGGTAAATTTACCTCCGCTGTATTCGTTGCTATACGGCCAGGGGATAAGAGCGACATATTAGAAAAGACGCACCTCGGGCCCATTTCAAAACTCAATTCAGGGGATAGGGGGTAGTTTTACCTCCTTTGCTTCGTTTAATTAGTCCATAGATGCATGGATGTATGGTTAACTTAGCGAACTTTCTTGCTTTTTAACGCTGCACAAATGAGCCATGATGGTGGCAAGTTTACCTGCTTTTTTAACCCGGTCCCTTTGCTTAAAATAAGTGTTTGGGCCTGGATAAATTAGGCCAACGGCTTACTCATCTGATTGTGTGCCAGAATCAGCAACATTTTGACCTACCTATCCTCGACTGCACCTCACATCATTTGGTCAATTATTCCGCTATGTTATCGCGCATCAGCATCTCGCAGCGCCAGTTATTAAAAGGAGTAGGTTGTGGCAAGAGCTGGTTTGTGAGGAGCCGACTCATTGCGTAACCGATAAAGGCTGCGATGGCATAATCATTGCTATTTACAGCCTCCAAATATTCACGAAATCTCTTTTCAATTTGACCTAGAGTTTCGTTTGGTATTTGAAGTGCAAAGTCTGGAGCGGAGTGGAATGGTTGTGAGCCAAATTGGAGATGAGCTTATTAATAGAGAAATTACAAGCAGGACATATGATTACATGAGAGACTGTATGCGCCAAATCCACACTAGGGCAGAATGCATAATCTATAATCTTTGCTTTCTCAAAAACTCTCAAGACTTCACAAACATTTCAACTCACACCCCTCGCCAAAAAAGCAAGGCCATAGACGGCAACACTAAAGATCATGCTCATGTCAGCAGCGGGAATACAGGAGATTTACAATCGGAATTAACTGAGCTTCGAGCAGAGATACATAAGGCAATTGGAGATTCTCTGACTGCCATAAGAGAAATATACAATGTGGCAGAGCTAATAGAGGTTATCAGCTCCGATCCTTATAAAAAATGTTTGGTTGATATTTCGGAGTTAGTAAAAAGCGCGCTTTTTCTGCTAAAAAGGAAAATGCCACCCGGGATAACCATGAAAAGTAACCTGCCAAATGGTGCAGCGACAATATGGTGTTACCCTTTTTTCTTGAAGCATGCGGTTATCGAGTTACTGCTTAATTCGTTTACTGCCATTTCAAACTATCAACTTAACGCGGGCGACTCCGGGCCAATAATATGCTTTTCAGTAGAGACAAAGGCTGAAGAGCACTTTATCCGGTTAAATATTTCAGATAATGGCTCCGGCATCTCAAACGAGACCAAAGAACACATATTTGAGCCGTATTTTAGTTCATGGGGGAGAAAAGGCCTAGGGCTGACTATTGTCAAGTGGGTTATTGAGAAAAAGCATCGAGGATCAATCTCTATTTTAAGCAAAAAAGGAAAAGGAACTGTTGTCCAGATATCCATACCAGTGCCCTAACGACTGAGGATAACTAAAAGGAGTTTCACATTGGACGTAAAATTAATCAACCCCTTTATAGACGCCACCATGTATGTACTTGAAACACTGGCTTCCACAAAGGCAACGGCTGGAAAGCCCTACGTTAAGAAAAACGGGGCAGCACAAGGCGATATTTCAGGAGTAATTGGCTTATCTGGTGAGGCCAGAGGCACAATCTCCGTCAGCTTCTCTGAGAAATGCATAGCAGGGATTGTGAGCCAGATGTTTGGAGAGGAAATCACTGGAGTAAATGATGAAGTTAAAGATGCAGTTGGCGAGATTACAAATATGATCTCTGGCCAGGCCCGCCAAAGACTAGAGCAAGAAGGCAGAATTCTCAAGGGCGGTGTGCCCACAGTTGTGGTGGGCAAAAACCACTCAATCACCCACATCACAAATCAACCCGTTATTGCAATCCCTTTTGAGTCTCAATATGGAGGCTTTTCTATTGAAGTTTGTATAGAAGATTCTGAATAGAGGAGGCATTTTATGGACGTAAGTATAAACGTTTTGGTGGTTGATGATTTTGCGACTATGAGACGGATTGTAAAGGGCGTGCTTAAGGAACTAGGATTCAAAAACATTGTAGAGGCTGACGATGGATCATCAGCCCTGCAGGAGTTAAAAAAAGACGATTTCGGCCTTATTGTATCTGATTGGAATATGCCGAAAATGACAGGGCTGGATCTCTTGAAAGCAATTAGGGCTGACGATAAATACAAGAACATTCCATTTATTATGGTTACGGCTGAAGGACAAAAAGACAATGTTGTGGAAGCCATAAAGGCCGGCGTAAGCAATTACGTAGTAAAGCCTTTTACCCCAGACACCCTCAAGGAGAAATTAGAAAAAGTATTAAGCTGATTCTAACAAGTTAGCTTTACTTTTGCTCTAGGTAAAAGTAAGCAGAACACATGAGCATCAGGGAAAGCTAGCGACAAAAGGGGCAATTAAATTATGGACGACAAATCCGAATATTCCCCGCTCCAGAAAAAAATCACCCAGCTCGAACACCGCTTAGAGGCATCTCAGATCAGTGAAGCCGTTTTAAAGGCTGAAAAGGCTTTATTGCAGGCCATTTTGGATCGTTTGCCTGTAGGAATTGGCCTTTCACAACGAAGAATAATGCTTTGGCACAACGAGGCATTGACGAGAATGCTTGGTTACAGTCCTGAAGAGCTTGCCGGGAAGAATGCCCGCATGATTTATCCTGACCAGGAGGAATATGATCGAGTTACACGGGCCCTTCAAGAATTAGATGAAAAAAACGACTCAATAGAACTTGAGACAAAATGGTTAGCGAAAAACGGATCTGTCGTTGACTGCCGTATTCAGTATGCTATTTTTGAACCTCATCCGGAAAGCCCTTTGATCCTATCAGTCGCTCAAGACATAACGGAAAAAACCCGGCTTTCCAGTGAAGTTAATCGCCTCGCAGAGGCAATATACCACAGCTCAGACGCCATTGTAATCACAGACAAATCTGGAAACATCACCTACATAAATCCTGCGTTCTCCAAGATTACCGGCTACTCGTGGGATGAAGCCATCGGTCATAATCCCCGAATATTAAAGAGTGGAAAGCATTCCGATGATTTTTACAAAAATCTGTGGGACACCATTTCAAGCGGTGTTACATGGCGCGGCAGATTCACAAACAAGAAAAAAGATGGGACATTGTACACAGAGGACGCTACTATATCCCCTGTCTTTTCAAGCAAAGGCGAAATTATCGCGTATGTTGGTGTCAAACGGGACATAACTGAAATATTAAAACTTGAGACTGAACTTTATGAGGCGCAAAAATTAGAATCGATTGGACTCCTTGCAGGGGGAATTGCCCATGACTTCAACAATATCCTCCAATCAATTTATGGATACACACAACTTCTTCTTATGGACGGATCTTTTGACGAATCGGTTACAGAAAAACTCCACAATATAGAAAAGGCCACCCAAAGAGCTATTGATCTTGTAAGTCAGATCCTTACTTTCAGTAGAAGGTCAGAACCTAAAAAAAGGCCCGTCGATCTCAACCAAGAACTAAGGCTTATTTCAAGGCTGCTAAAGAGGACTATCCCCAAAATGATTTCTTTGGAGTTTCATCTTGACAAGGAATTGGCTCCCATAAATGCAGATCCTGTCCAAATACAACAAATAATAATGAACCTTAGCACCAACGCGCGTGATGCTATGCCGGATGGAGGAAAACTAGTTTTTAGGACCAAGAATGTGATCTTAGATGATTCTCATTGCAAATCCCATCCAGAGATCAAAGAAGGTCGTTACGTGCTACTAGAGGTCTCGGATACGGGCCATGGTATTGGGGAAAAGGATTTATCACGAATATTTGACCCTTTCTTTACAACCAAAGGGCAGGGCAAAGGTACAGGCCTCGGTCTTTCAGTAGTCTATGGCATTGTGAGGCAACACAATGGGTTGATAAAATGCAGTAGTCAGCCTGGAGCAGGGACTAAGTTTCAGATTTACCTTCCAGCGATAAAAGAAGATATTGGCTATATTTCTGAGCCTGAAACTGTCATACGAGAAGACGATCTTCCACGCGGTACAGAGACAGTCCTGCTGGTGGATGATGAACCTTCTGTGTTAGATATTGGCTCATACATACTTAGGAGGGCAGGCTATAAAGTCATTAAGGCCGTTAGCGGCGATGACGCCCTTGACATTTTTCGCAAGAATAAAGGGAGGATCTCGCTAGTTATACTTGATCTTATAATGCCAGGGATGGGGGGCAAACAATGTCTAGAACAACTATTGAAAATAGATTCAAACGTAAAAGTAATAATAGCTTCTGGGTTTACCGTTGACCTATCTCCAAAGGAACTAATCAAGAAGGGGGCAAAGGCATTTCTGCAGAAACCACACCAAATGGACCAGCTCCTGAAGACCGTCAGAAAAGTCCTAGACAATAGCTAATCGTTACCTTCTTAGGAAATGGAACGTTGAAGCCTTGATTTACCTACGCTACAAAGCGAATAAGTCCCTACCAGTAGCCCCACATTTTTCTTGACACTATTTAGCATCTTGGGTAGACTATCAAATTTAAAATTTTTTGTGTAGTTTAAGAAAATTTATAAGGGCGGGGCAACGATACCTCGCCCTTAATTTCGCCCCTTAGAAGGGCGGTGAAATCTTAAAGAAAGGATGTGATAGCCATGGTTTGTACAACTGTAAAAGAAGGACACGAATGTT
>CAZDVV010000027.1:0-18845 GCA_964508875.1 uncultured Desulfobacteraceae bacterium
CAGGACCATGAAGGTTCGGGTCAAGGGAAAAATCCTTTTCTCCCTTTTCTTAAAATAGAGGCGAGGCCGGGGTTAAGTAAATTAAGGCTCATTGAAAAGACAATATCCGTGTGTTACCTTAGGGTTGTGAGGAAATGAGGAATGAGAAGGACCCGAGAATTTAGAGATATCTTTTTTGATGCTGAGAGTATTGAAAAGGCATTCACTTTTTTTGACAAATCCCTCCTCACCGATCTTCATAAGCGATACCTAGTTAAGGAGTTCGTCATAGAGATCGGCGAGCTATCATGGGAATTCGATACCGAGGATAAGCTTCTGGAGGCATACATACCTGGTATAACGACTATCATATATAAGAAAACGTTCCTTGATTATGAGTTTATGCTTTACACCGGGGAGCACTCCAGCTACGTTGGCCTTAAGGCTCAGACATTGGCCAAGATGGTTCCCATATTTAGATACGTCGAAAGCCTGGTTCCTTCAGGAGCCCTTACCAGGGAGCAGGCCCTGAAGAAAGCCAGACCGCTAATCTTGGTCTTGCATACCAAAAACGGGTCATGGAAAGAGCTAGTGAGCTACCTCTACATCACACATGGTCTTGCGGTTAAGCCCCTGGAGTTGAACAGATCAAACCAGGTGCTGATGGATGAGATCATAACAATGGCCGGAAAGGACAATTTAGCGGTCTTTGTGTTTCCTGGTGAGGGAGGTGAATCACAGCAGGAAGACTACAATCTCATTAGGCATATTAGCGGTATGGTGGGAAATGATCGTATAATTTTGGTGTATTCGGAGAAGAAGGTTGCCCAATCCTTGCCTTTAGATATAGAAAAGATCGAGTTTAGGCAGGGACATATAAAGCAGGTGTTTTGGCTGATACTGAATATGATTCGGAAAAGGTTTAAGGAGGAACATGAAACTCAGCATTCTGTATGACAACAAGGCCTTTGCTCAGGGAATGATGAGTGATTGGGGCTTTTCTTGCCTCATAGAGACCAAAAAGGCAAATATCCTTTTTGATACGGGAGCTGAAGGTCGTATTCTTTTGCAAAACATGAATATGATGGGGATTGATCCGTCGTGCGTTGATATGGTGTTCATTTCTCATGGACACTGGGATCACACGGGAGGCCTGAGAGATTTTTTGTCCTTGAGAAACGTTCCAGTGCTACTGCCCGCTTCTGCAAGTCCAAGGAGGCGTGTGCCGGGGATTGAGGTTATAAGAGATGCGGTTGAACTTTTTCCAGGTATATATACAACGGGCGAACTGGGAGGTATTGAACAGTCGCTCATCTTGGAGACACGACAAGGACTGCTAGTGGTAGTAGGTTGCTCTCATCCAGGGGTTGGTAAAATATTGCGTGCTGCATCCGCTTATGGGAAGGTAGGGCATCTTGTAGGGGGGCTTCATGCATTCGATGAATTTCCGCTACTGGAGCCTCTGGAAAGTGTTTGTCCTGTTCATTGTACACAACACAGGAGGGAAATAAGGCTTAGATACCCCGATAAATGGGTGGAAGGCGGGGTAGGTAGGATATTACAATTTGAAGACCCTGAGTGAAAGTTTTACGTTCAGAGACCTTTTGATAAGATATATCAGCTTAATACTTAAGGGGATGCAGAGCGGCTTCGGCGACTAACCCCGGGGCAGGAGGGCTTTTCTTCCGCTCCGAGCCTCCCGGGCTGGTCTTTTCAGTGACTTATCTGCGGGGGATTCTGGCCCCCTCCACATTCTCGACTTTGTCGAGCTGCGGTTTCCCCCACTGATAAGTCACGAAAAGACGGCGCCCTCCCGACAGTCGCGTCCGAAAAGCCCTCCCACCCCTTTTTATTGAGCTGTTAGAATAAGATACCAAAGGAAAAACGTGGTTAAGGAGGAGTAAACACATGAAAATAGCTGTGAGTGGTAAGGGCGGAGTGGGAAAAACGACATTTGCAGCGTTTTTGATAAAGGCTCTGTCCGATGAGGGTAAGAAAGTGCTTGCCATTGATGCAGATCCGGATGCAAATCTGGCTCAGGCCCTTGGCATTGAAGGGGCAGAAAAGATTGTCCCCATATCCCAAATGAAGGAGCTGATTGAGGAGAGAACAGAGACAAAGCTGGGAACGATGGGAGGTTTTTTCAAACTTAATCCTAAGGTGGACGACTTGCCCGAGAAATTATCTATTGATACTAACGGCATAAAGCTGATGGTCATGGGAGGCGTGAAAAAAGGGGGCGCAGGTTGTGTATGCCCTGAAAGTGTGATGCTCAAGAATTTGATACGCCATATTGTGGTGGCCAGGAATGAAGTAGTGGTACTCGATATGGAGGCTGGGCTAGAGCACCTAGCCCGCGGAACAGCGCAGGCAGTTAATCACCTAATAGTAGTGGTGGAGCCGGGAAGGAGAAGCGTTGAAACAGCCCATCAGATCAGGAAACTGGCCAATGATCTAGGCATAAAGAGTCTCAAGTTTGTTGGCAACAAGATCAGAAGTGAGACGGACAAGAAATTCCTCCAGGACCATATGCCAGACTTTCCATTCCTTGGTTTTCTGGCCTTCAAGGATTCCATAATAGAGGCCGATTTACAGGGCCGTCCTCCGTTCGAAAGTGATCTGGAGGACCTGGAGAGCGTAAGGGGCATGCTTAAAGAACTCGGAGGTGAATAGTATTGGTAAGAACCCGGATAGCCGAGGTGCTCAGGAATGGCAAGATTGGCCAGCGCTACGAGGTGTTGGGCTGGGTGAGAAGCAGGCGGGATTCAAAGGCTGGATTTTCTTTCATAGATCTAAATGATGGATCCTGCCTCAAGAACCTTCAGATAATAGCGGACAAAGAGTTGCCAGAATATGAAGAACGGGTTCTGAAGGCATACACCGGATGTTCACTGAAGGTGATCGGGGTCCTGAGTGAATCTCCAGCCAGGGGCCAGGCAGTAGAACTGAGAGCGGAAAAAGTGGAGATTATTGGACCTGTGGATCCAATAGCCTATCCATTGCAAAAGAAAAGGCACTCCTTTGAGTTCCTCCGTACCATAGCCCACCTCAGGCCCAGGACAAATACCTTTGGCGCAGTTGCAAGGGTACGAAATGCTGTCAGCTATGCAATTCATAAGTTTTTCCAAGACAGGGGATTCATCTATGTGCACACGCCAATTATCACGGGAAGTGATTGCGAAGGTGCAGGGGAGCTGTTTCATGTTACCAGCCTTGATCTGCAAGAATTGGCACGGGAAGGGCAAGGAATAGACTATTCTCAAGACCTTTTTGGGAAGCCCGCTAACCTGACAGTGAGCGGTCAGATGGAGGCTGAAGCCTATGCGTTGGCATTGGGCAACGTATATACCTTTGGCCCCACGTTCAGGGCTGAAAATTCCAATACTTCGAGGCACCTAGCCGAGTTCTGGATGGTAGAACCTGAGATGGCATTTTGTGATCTGAAAGGTAACATTGAGGTGGCCGAGCAACTACTAAAATTCATCTTCAATTGGGTTCTTGACAGATGCAAAGAAGACCTTGAGTTCTTTAACAGATTCATAGACCAAAACGTGCTTTCTACACTTGAAGTTGTGGCCAAGGAGGACTACGAGGTCATTACCTATACAGATGCCATGAAGCTACTGGCCGAGTCGGGAAAGAAGTTCGAGTTTCCTGTGAGCTGGGGCGCAGATCTGCAGTCAGAACACGAAAGATATCTTTGCGAGGAGGTTTTCAGGAAACCTGTTATTGTCATCGACTATCCCAAAGATATTAAGCCATTTTACATGAAACTAAATGATGACGAAAAGACCGTGAGGGCCATGGACGTGCTGGTCCCCAGAGTGGGAGAGATAATCGGAGGTAGCCAGCGAGAAGATAGCTATGACGTCTTGGTCAGAAGAATGGAAGAGACAGGGATTAATCCTGAGGACTACTGGTGGTATCTGGATCTCAGAAGATTTGGCTCTGCCCCTCATTCTGGTTTTGGATTGGGTCTGGAGCGCTTGATTCAGTTTATTACGGGGCTATCCAATATTCGTGACGTAATCCCTTTCCCAAGGACTCCCGGGAACTTGGAGTTTTGAATTATACACTGCTTTAGGGGATCCGGACGTATGGCACAGCAAGTCCAGAAGATAACAAGACTTTCATGTCTGGAGGGCGCAGGCAAGGCCACAGGGTTGGTGGTGATTATAGATGTCTTTAGAGCATTTTCATGTGCCCCGCTCTTTTTTTACTTTGGAGCCAATAGGGTAATACTTGAAGCTGATCCGGATAAGGCTCTGGAGCTGAAGCACCAAATCCCTAGTTCGATCCTTGCGGGCGAAGTTAATGAAGTCCCCATTAAGGGTGGAGACATGGGAAATTCTCCTACTGAGGCCATCTCAAAAGGCAGGGCGTTTTTCGAGGGAAAAACCGTGATTCATAGAACCACGGCAGGGGTCACAGGGGTCCACGCGGCCAGTGGGCATTGTGATACAATCCTTCTGGGAAGCTTCGTGACAGCGAGCTCCATTGCCAAATATGTCAAGGGATCGAGAGCTGTTGAGGTGAGCCTGGTTGCCATGGGCACCAGGGGCAAGGCCCCTTCTCCAGAAGATGAGGCATGTGCTGACTACATCGAGCATCTGGTTACAGGCAAACCATACGATCATGTGGCAGCCATGGAAAGAATAGTGTTCCACGAGAGTGCGAAAAAGTTTATTATGGGGACGAAACCCTATTTACCCAGGGAGGACCCTATTTTTTGCCTCCAGAGGGACGTTTTTGATTTTGTCATAATAGCTGAGAAGAGGGGAGGGCTTTTGGAGGCGAAAATGGTTAGGGGTCAGAAGTAGTGGTAAGAGGCTCCATTCGGTTTCTTTTCAATTTGTTTTGTGATGGTAAGACTGTTGTATAATCAAACTAAAAAGGTGAGTTGATATGCCAGGAAACAACGGTGGCAAGGAAGAGTCCAAGAAAAAAAGTGAAAAGAAAAAAAAGAAGTTTTATGATCAGTTGATTTTCAGGGCATGGTGTAAATCCTGCGGTATTTGTTCTGCCTTTTGTCCCAAGAATGTGATTGGCAGGAACGATGCGGGAGAGCCAGTGATTGAAAGGCCTGATGAGTGTATAGGTTGTAGATTTTGCGAGGTCCATTGTCCCGACTTTGCCATTACTGTAATAGAAAGGGGCAAGGAAGCGAGGGCTGCTGGCAATGAGTAGGAAGAAGTCTAATAATAGGTATTTTCTCCAAGGAAATGAGGCTGTAGTTGAAGGGGCCCTCATGGCTGGGTGTAGGTTTTTTGCAGGGTATCCTATTACCCCTGCCTCGGAGATAAGTGAAATTCTGTCAGAGCGGATGCCTCAAGTGGGTGGCACGTTCATACAAATGGAGGACGAGATAGCGAGCATTGGAGCCGTAATTGGGGCGTCTCTGGCAGGGGCAAAGAGCATGACTGCTACTAGTGGTCCAGGGTTCTCCCTGATGCAGGAAAATTTAGGCTTTGCTTGTATTGCAGAGGTGCCGTGTGTGATAGTGAATGTAATGAGAGGCGGGCCAAGCACCGGACTTCCCACGAATCCGGCCCAGGGCGATGTGATGCAGGCACGGTGGGGTACACATGGAGATCATCCGATCATTGTTTTGGCAGCCTCTACTGTGCAAGACAGCTACGAGCTAACAATCCAGGCCTTCAATTTCGCCGAGAAGTACAGGACGCCGGTTATCTTGCTCTCAGACGAGGTGGTGGCTCACACCAGAGAGACTGTAGAGTTGCCGCCGCCAGACCAGATTCATATCATAGATCGCATTGCGCCAAGCATGCCACCGGAGTGGTATATCCCTTATGAGGACAACAGCCGGGGAGTTCCACCCATGGCAGCATTTGGTGACGGGTATCGTTATCACGTAACAGGACTGGTACACGATGTACGTGGATTCCCTACCCAGCGACCAGACGAGATAGACGCCTTTATGAGAAGGCTTTTCAGGAAGATCACCCAAGGGTTCAACGAGATCCAGATCACCAAGGAATTTTTCTTGGATGATGCCAAGGTGGCTGTGGTGGCCTATGGCTCGGTTGCAAGATCTGCAAGACGGGCTGTGCTAGATGCTAGAAAGAAGGGAGTGAAGGCCGGGCTCCTGCAATTGGTTACATTGTTCCCATTTCCTCGGTTAAAGATGGAAGAGGTGTTGAGGCAGTGCCGTGGTGTTCTGGTGCCAGAATTGAATATGGGCCAAATAAGCCGCGAGGTTCACAGGGTGAATCAAGGAAAATGTCAGGTTCGCAAGCTAAACCGCCTGGATGGTGGCCTCATTACGCCAGAGCAAATATTGATTGAAATATTGAAGATGTAGTCTAGCACGCTGCTGGAAAGCGAGGCAAAAATGGTACAGCAAGGGACAAAATTGATCCATAAATACCTACGACATGATAAGAAATTTCCCCACGTATGGTGCCCTGGGTGTGGTAATGGGATTGTGTTGGGCGCCTTGATTCGGGCCATAGATAAGCTGGGGCTTCAAAAGGATGATGTGGTGCTCGTTTCAGGGATAGGATGTTCAGGTAGAATGCCTGTTTATGTTGACTTTAATACCCTGCATACTACCCATGGACGAGCGCTGACTTTTGCAACGGGAATTAAACTTGTCAGACCCCACCTCAACGTAATCGTGGTAATGGGCGATGGAGATGCTACTGCCATAGGTGGAAATCACTTTATTCATGCTGCAAGGCGAAACCTGGATCTCACAGCAATTATCGTTAACAACCAGATATACGGTATGACGGGGGGCCAGCATTCCCCCACGACCCCGTATGGTTGCAAGGCCACTACGGCTGTTTATGGCCACATAGAGCATGCCTTTTCCATCTCAGAGCTGGCGGTGACCGCAGGTGCATCATTCGTTGCCAGAAGCAGTGTGTATCATGCCCAGTTATTGGATTCCATACTGGAGAAGGCCATATTGAAGAAGGGATTCAGTGTGGTGGAGGTAATCTCCAATTGTCATGTGCAGTTTGGAAGGAGAAATCAGATGGGCGATCCGGTGACAATGATGAAGTGGCTTCGAGACAATGCGGTGCGGGTGGAAAAGGCCAAGTCAATGGAGCCGCAGGAACTGGAAGGAAAATTCACAATTGGCATTTTGGCTGATGTTGAAAAACCTGTCTATACGGAGGAGTATGAAAAGATCCGTGAAGGGGCGAAAAGGTAAAAAAGGCAAGAAGGCACAAGAGGGATCTGCCCGGTATGAGATAAGGCTGGGTGGATCTGGAGGGCAGGGGATCATAACAGCGGCGCGGGTCTTTGCAGAAGCGATAAGCGAGCATACGCAAAAGTACGTCTGCCAGAGCCAGAGTTATGGGCCAGAGGCAAGAGGAGGGGCTAGCAAAGCAGAGATTGTCATAAGCGATGAGCCCATAGACTACCCAAAGGCCACGAAACCCGATCTTCTCTTGGCCATGAACCAGGCGGCCTGTGACGCATATTTCTCTGATGTGAAGCCTGAAGGAGTTCTTGTCGTTGACTCTAGCCTGGTGGAGCAGATTCCCACCAGTAGATCCATCGGTATTCCCTTTACCGAGATTGCAAGAAAGGAAGTCGGCAGGGAGCTTGCGGCGAATATGGTCGCCCTTGGTGCCCTTACCTATTTGACCAAGGTTGTCTCAGCCCAGGGTGTGGAAAAGACCCTTTTGGCCAAGGTTCCCAAGGGGACTATAGACATGAACCGAAAGGCATTCAGGGCTGGTATTAATGCTGTAAAGAAGCTGGGCCCTCTAGATCTTCCAAAGCATAGGGAGACTGAAGAGGAGCTTTGAAGTTTACTCTAGGTTGTACTGCCTTATTTTGGAAAGTAACATAGGACGGCTTATCTCAAGTATCTTTGCTGCCTTTGAGCGGTTCCCATTGGTGAGCTTGAGAGCCTTTTCAATGAGTATACGCTCCAGCCTCTTGGAGGCCTTCTTCAAAGAAAGGGTTTCGTGAGGGTCCTCAAGGGAGCCGATGGAATCCTGGCGGGTCATGTGAGGAGGTAGTTCGGCAGGCGTAATCCAACGGCCCTGAGCAAGTAAAATAGCCCTTTCAATCACGTTCTCCAGTTCTCTTACGTTACCGGGCCAGGAATAAGCCATGAGAATGGGCATGGCCTCTGAGCTAAGGCCTTCTATGTTCTTGTTTAATTTCTTATTGAATACGTCAATGAAATATCCCACAAGCAATGGGATATCGCCGCGGCGCTCCCGAAGCGGGGGCAGGTGAATGGTCATTACGTTTATCCTATAGAAGAGATCCTCTCTGAATCTGCCTTCCTTGACTTCTCGTTCAAGGTCCTTTGAGGTGGCCGCAATGATTCGAACATCCACCTTTTTTGACCCTATATCCCCGAGAGGTGTTATTTCTTCTTCCTGAAGCACCCTTAACAATTTGACCTGGAGGGGGAGAGGAAGATCACCTATTTCATCCAGGAAAATTGTCCCTCCATCGGCCTCTTCAAAGCGACCGGGTTTGTCCTTCACTGCATCAGTAAATGCTCCTTTCTTATACCCGAATAATTCGCTTTCAAGGAGATTCTCTGGGATGCCCCCGCAGTTTATGCATACCAGGGGGCCAGAGGACCGTGCTCCATTTTCATGAATAGCCCTTGCAATGAGCTCCTTGCCTGTGCCACTCTCTCCAGTAATTAGGACCGTTGTCTTATGGTCAGCCACTTTACTTACAAGATCAAAGACCTTAGCCATGGCCTCACTTCGCGCTATGATATTTCCAAATGAGTACCGTTTACCTATTTTCTCAAGTTCCTGTTTCAGAGTAATGTTTTCCCTCTTGAGACGCTCACGTTCCTCTGCCTTTTTCAAGGTGAGCAGTACTTCGTCTGATTTGAAGGGTTTAGAGACATAGTCGTAGGCACCCATTTTCATTGCCTCGAGTGCCGTTTCAATAGTTCCATAGGCTGACATCATTATGATCGTCTTATCGGGGAATTTCTCTTGGGCTACCTTGAGGAACTGCATCCCATCCATTACGGGCATACGAATGTCACATAACACGAAGTCAAAGTGGTTATCAGCCATGGCCTCCAGGGCCTGTTTTCCGTTGGCGGCATCGCTCACTGAATACCCGGCCTTGGTCAACATGACCCTCAGCATGTGCCGCATATTGTCCTCATCGTCAACGATGAGCACGCGTTTATGGGTTGAATTATTCGTAGTGCCGTTTGTCTTCATAGATGAATTCCTGTTGTCTAATGGGGTTGCGCTACCCCAGCACCCAACATTCCATTATCCCAACCTTTCATCACCCCAATATTCCATTATTCCGCGCTTTCGAATAATGGCAATATCACATGTATTGCAGTTCCTTCCCCCTCTTGACTTTCCGCCCTGATTTCCCCTCCCATTTGTTCAATTATCCTGTAGGAGACCGCAAGTCCCAGCCCTGTCCCTTTACCAGGTTCTTTTGTTGAAAAAAACGGATCGAATATTCGGTTTATTGAGTTGTCAGGTATGCCGCAACCTGTATCTGCAAAGGTTATCTTTATTGTTCCTCCAGTGTTTTGTGTCTCTATGCTTATCCTGGCATCATCTTGTTTCCCGCGGTACTTTCGTTTCTCTTCAATGGCATCGGCAGCATTGAAGATAATGTTTACAAATACCTGCTTAAGCCTGCTTTCGTCTCCCAGAACCAGGTCTTTGGGTGAATTGAAGTTCTTTTGAACCTCAATATCCCTCATGATGGGCTGGGGTTCCAGTATGTCAAGTGTTTCAACTAGCAATCGATGAACATTTATTGGCCTTGAGTCAGGTTTGGACGGACGTGAGTAGTCAAGCAGTTGCCTGATTATTCTATTTATGCGGTTTATCTCGGATTCGCATCGCTCCAAGGCATCGTTCATCTCAGATTCTGACAGTTCTTGATTCTTCATGAGATCAAGGTAACCAAGTACCACCCCAACAGGATTCCCAATCTCATGGGCTACTCCGGCAGCCAACCTTCCTACTGAAGCCAGTTTCTCTGAACGTATGACCTCTTCCTGAGTCCTTCGTAATTCCTCATTTGCTCGTTCGAGGGATGCGATGTGATCCTTTAGTTGTTGCTTATTCTGCTCCAATCTATTGAGCATCATTCTGAGAGAGTGAGATAACTGGCCAATCTCATTTCTTGACGGCTCAGGCGCAAGAGCCATTGTCTCAATATCTTCAAACTCTTCTGTCACCTTGAGTAACCTCTGAATCGGTTTTATGACTACCCGAGAAAGGAGAAACATACCGGCAGCAAGCAGAATGATAGTATTTAGCACGATGTAAATGAGGATAATCTTTTCTGACTGCCTTAGATGCGTGTAGAGATCGGAAAGATGAGAACATATGGCTACAGCCCCCACAGACCTTCCACCTATTTTCACAGGTGCCGAAACCTTCACATTTTCGTAACCAAGCCACATGACAGCCCACGTGCTTCCGTTGAAAGTAATTGACGGCTTTCCAGTGACAATGCTCTGGCGGCATAGGGCAACAGCATCCTCTTTGCCTTGGTTCCACTGCCCTACTTTAAATTGGCGGTTTCCAGACGTTGAGACAAAGACAAACTCAGAGTAAGGACTTTGGGCGAGAAGATATTTTATGTTTTCCTCTAATGTATGTTTGCGGCCTAGCGGAAGAGTTTTCTCAGGGTTCCTCAAATAGGATTGCAGTGCTATGGACAGGGCATTGGCGAGGGATTTGCCCTCACGAACGCGGGAGTGGAGCAGATCATTTTCCGCCAGCTTGATCATCACAGCGTTGATGAGCAACATGGCTGCCAATATAAGGAAGATCAAGTTGGCCAGAATGCCTGTCCTAAGGCTGTAAAATGGCCGTTTCACTCGCTCCTCCTGCTACACTAATAGACTTGCATACCACTGAATAATTGGGTCTCCGAAGAAGAAATAGACAATGGTGCCCATTGCCAAGAATGGTCCAAAAGGAATCTTAGCCCGCATTCCCTTTCCGCTAACAAGCAAGGCCCCTCCACCTATTATGATGCCCAAGATTGATGATATGAGCACCACAAATGGCAGTGCCTTCCATCCCATCCAGGCTCCTATCATAGCAAGTAACTTAATGTCTCCACCTCCCATACCCTCCTTTCCTGTCAGTTTTTCGAATATCACGGCGATGAGTAGCAGTGCTCCACCCCCTCCCACAATGCCTATGGCAGACTCAATCCATGTTGGGTATGGTAGGATCAAAGAACTCATGAATCCAACAACTATGCCAGGGATGGAAATCAGATCTGGGATTATCTTATGATGCAGATCTATAAAGGTTATGACGAGGAGTGATCCCATGAAAAGAAGATACAAGATATATTGATATGTGATCCCATATCTGATAAACAGGGCGAGGCTCATAAGGCCCGTGGTGAGTTCCACAAAAGGATATTGTGGAGATATGGGGGCCTTGCAGTATCTGCATCTACCTCTCAATATTATATAGCTCAACACAGGTATATTATCGTAAAATGAGATTCGGGACCCGCAGTTGGGACAACTGGATGGCGGGGATATGATGGATTTTCCAAGGGGCAGCCGGTAAATGCAAACATTGCCAAAGCTGCCCAATACCAGGCCAAAGAGGAAAGAGAATATAGAATATGCTGTGTGAATGGACATTGATTTGCTCCTTATGAACTTAGTACGGTATTCAAGAGTCCTCGGGCCCGTCTGTGAAAAGGACATGAAGTAAAAGGTTAATTATGAAGAAACGCTACCCTCCCATACTTTCCATTAATCCTCACAACCCACAGCAACGCCTGATAAGGCGAGTATGTGAGGTGTTGGACGAAGGAGGGCTTATTGCATATCCCACCGACACCTTTTACGGCATAGGATGCGATCTTTACAACAAAAAAGGTATACAATTGATATATCGGCTTAAAAATCGGCCACTAAAGAAGCCCTTTTCTTTTGTGTGCGATAGTTTGAAGGAAATAAGCCGCTATGCAAAGGTAAGTAATTTTGCGTACAAGACGATGAAACGGCTGCTGCCGGGTCCTTACACCTTTATTCTGGAAGGTACGAGACTGGTGCCCAAAATCATGCTTACCAAGAGAAAAACGGTGGGGATAAGGGTGCCAGACAATGAGATCTGCCTTTCAATAGTGAGAGCCTTTGGGAGGCCCATCATTAGCACTAGTGCGAAGCAGAATGAGCCAGAGGTTATACGTGAGGTCTATGCCCCATACCTGGACCTTGTTGTTGATGGAGGCCCTTTGTTTCCGGAGCCCTCCAGTGTGGTTTCGCTGATAGGTGATAGACCTGAGGTGATTCGTGTGGGTAAAGGAGACGTTAGTATGTTTCTGTGAGACTTGAGTTCAAAGGTCCCGGCCAATAGTATTTCACTTCTCCATTAGTATTCTTGAGTAGTCTCAGAATAGATCTTGCAGCGCTATTAAATATAATATCCCACAACCCAACCTTCTTCCTGCTTGGATATATGAGCCTTGCCTCTCCCTTGATTCCCGCTATCTTCTTGGCCAGCTCAACCGCATCCTGGAAATTGCCCAGTTGATCCACAAGGCCAAGCTTCTTGGCCTGCTCGCCTGAAAGGATTCGACCATCCGCGATCTTCTTGACTTTCTCCACAGGGAGATTTCTTCCCTTTGCCACAGCATTGACAAACTGATCCTGTATGTCACCGATTAGATCTTGAAGCAGTCTCTTTTCCTTTTCAGTAAGTTTGCGATGGGGAGAGCCAATGTCCTTGAACTCACCGCTTTTTATCACTTCCATGCTCACCCCGATCTTTTTCAGAAGCTCCTTGATCTGGACAAATTCCATTATCACGCCGATACTGCCAGTTAATGTGCCCGGATTTGCAACAATCCTGTCAGCGGCCGAGGCAACATAGTAACCCCCAGATGCAGCCACAGCTCCCATTGAGGCGATTACTTTTTTTCTGGTCCTGGTCCTCATGACCTCTCGATATATTTCCTGGCTAGGGCCTACCCCTCCGCCTGGGGAGTCAATCCTGAGAATAATGGCCTTGATTCCCTTGTCTTTCTTAAATTCGACCAGTTGGTTTATTATGGCGCGGGAATTGGTGATAGGACCTTCAATGGTGATGACACCAATCTTGTCTCCGAAGGCTATTTTGGGTGATTCTCCGATTTGCTTAATGATCAGTATAGAAGCAAGGCCTAGTACAAGGCCAACTATGAGCAAAATAAGAACAACGGTGAAGAAAGTACGTTTTTTTTGTGGCATGTCCTTGCTTTATTATGAGGGCTCCTTTTCGTCCTCTACCTCTTGTTGTTCGGGGTGTTCCTCAAGTGACTCATTGTTCTCAGGCTGATCAGCTTGTTGTTCTTCTGTTTCCTCTGCCTTCAACTCATCGCTGGTTTCGGCTTCTTGAGCAGCACTTTGCTCCTCTTCTCCCTGTTCCTGTGGCTCCTGAGTCTGCATCTGCCGTTGCAGATTCATCATCTCTTCGCGAAGCAGTTCGCCCAGGTTAGAAGTGGCCTCTCGCCTACCACCGAGGTAACTCTTGTATGTTTCCTTTTCAGATGCCGCTTCAAGCTTCTTAAGGGAAAGGGCTATTTTCTTTTCCTCGGGAGATACACTGATTACCAGGGCCTGAATAACATCGTCAACCTGGAACTTGCTCAGAGCACTTCCCCGCTTGTCCTTAGGAACCTCTGATACGTGAATCAGGCCTTCAATGCCCTCTTCCAATTCCACGAATATCCCAAAATCAGTTATGTTGGTGACAGTACCCGTAACACGGGTTCCAGGTTTGTACTTGTTCGGAATCTCCTCCCATGGATCAGGAGTGAGCTGCTTTATGCCAAGAGAAAATCTTTCATTTTCCTTATCTATTTTTAACACTATGGCCTGTACTTCTTGGCCTTTCTTATAGACCTCCGAGGGGTGCTTGATGCGCTTGGTCCATGAGATATCAGAAATATGAACAAGGCCATCAATCCCTTCATCGATTCCTATGAATATGCCAAAATCCGTGATATTTTTTATTTTCCCTTCTATGGTGGTGCCTACAGGATATTTCTCGGCAATGACATCCCACGGATTGGGTTCTACCTGCTTCATGCCAAGGGATATGCGTTTTTTTTCAACATCAATGTTGAGGACTACCGCCTCAACAGTATCTCCTACCTTAAGAAGCTGGGAAGGATGTCTAATCTTTCGCGTCCATGACATCTCTGATATGTGAATTAGTCCTTCAACGCCTGGCTCCACTTCAACAAAAGCACCATAATCCGTAAGACTTACTACACGACCCGTTATCTTGGTGCCTACCGGGTATTTTTCATCTGCGTTGAACCATGGATCAGGTGTGAGCTGTTTGACCCCAAGGGAGACCCGTTCCTTCTCACGATCAAAATGAAGAACCTTTACGGTTATCTTGTCTCCTATCTGATAAACTTGAGAGGGATGCCCAACTCTACCCCATGATAGGTCAGTAATATGAACCAGGCCATCTATCCCTCCAAGATCCACAAATACCCCGTAATCAGTGACGTTCTTAACAGTACCCTCCAAGACGACTCCATCTTCCAATATCTGTAACGTCTTTTCTCTCAAGGCCAGTCTTTCGGCCTCTAGAATGGCCCGTCTGGAAAGTACAATGTTACCTCTTCGCTTATTGTATTTTACTATCTTGAATTCATGTTCAGTACCCACAAGGGCGTCCATGTCTCGTACTGGTCTGAGATCCACCTGCGAGCCAGGTAGGAAAGCGGGCAGGCCCACGTCTACTGAAAGGCCTCCCTTTACACGGGACACTATGGTACCCTTGATAGTTCCATCACGCTCATAGACTTCCTTTATCTTATCCCAGACCTTTATCTTTGCGGCTTTTTCCTTGGAAAGGATGATGATTCCTTCGTCATCTTCTTTTCGCTCTAAAAGGACGTCTACCTTCTCTCCAACCTTAGCAGTGATGTTTCCGTTTTCGTCCTGAAATTCATGAATAGGAATTTGACCTTCGGACTTATACCCTATGTCAACAAGCACGAACTCCTTGTCAACCTGGACAATCTCGCCTCTTACCACTTCTCCCTCTTGGATAGTTCGAAAGCTTTCCTCGTAAAGTTCAAGGAAATTGTCTCCCTCCTGCGAGGCCTCCTCCTTATGCGCCTTCTGGTCATCCTGTGGTGCTGTTGAGTCGGTTTCTCTTTCTGTGTCTGTGTTGTCAACTGGGTCCGGATTGTCTACGTGTTCACTGTTCATTTCTGGAATTTCGCCTGTTCCTTTATCCATCAAGCCAAATACCCCCTCAATCATTTTGCCCTCTGTAGCCTAAACTATGGACGTTATCAAAAGCTAGCGATAACTTCAAGCACTTATTTTTCGCAAAACCCTCTTTATTTCTGGCTCTGGGAGATGGTACTGTCCACGATGTCACATATTCTATTTACTACTTGATCAATGCTGAGATTAGTGGTGTCGATAATCATCGCGTCATCAGCAGGTTTCAGTGGAGCGAGGGCGCGATTACTGTCCTGTTCGTCACGCTTTTTCATCTCTTTGGCAACATTACTTTTACTAATTTTCTCGCCACGTTGTATCAGTTCCTCATACCTTCTCCTGGCTCTTTCGTCCAGAGTGGCAGTAAGGAAAAACTTCCACCGCGCACTGGGGAACACCACCGTTCCCATGTCTCTCCCTTCTGCTACCACCTTTCCTGCCTCTGCGGCCACCTTTCTTTGCAAACTGGTCATGGCCTCCCTCACTTCTTTGATGGCTGATACACGTGAGGCCAACATATCAATCTCCGGTGTTCTTATTTCCCGTGAGATGTCACGACTATCGAGAAGAATGCGGGGAGGGTCTGTTGTGTTGTCAAATGAAATATCCAGTTTGTCGCAAAGTGCACCAAGCGATTGATGATCTTCAAGATCCACACCATTTTTTTTTGCAGCCAGAGCCACTGCACGGTACATGGCTCCTGTGTCCAGATAGACAAAGTCCAGCCTCCTAGCTACAAGTCTGCTAACAGTGCTTTTTCCTGCTCCTGCAGGTCCGTCAATGGTTATTACAACTGGCTTCGCACACACTACTTCGAAATCTCCAGTACTTCTTTCAGGGTGTTCAAGAACCTTTCGTTCTCTTCCGGCAGCCCTACATTAATTCTGATATAATCAGGAAACCCGAAGCTGTCCATTGCCCTCACAATAACGCCACGGCGCAGCATTCTCTCATAGACGGTTTTTCCAGCCAAAGGTGTCTTTATGAGGAAGAAGTTTGTCTGCGTAGGAAAGTAGCTGAGGCCTAGACTACCCAGTCCTTTTGTAAGTTGCGCAAGGCCTTCTCTTACCAGTTCCAATGTGTCAGCTACAAATTCGTGGTCCTCTAGTGCTGCGAGCGCTGCTGCCTGGGCCAGTGCGTTGGCATTGAAGGGCTGGCGCACCCTATTCATGTAGTCGATGATCTTCTCGGAGGAGAACCCGCAGCCGATTCTGAGGCCGGCGAGTCCATAGAGCTTGGAGAAGGTACGAAGTACGAGAAGGTGAGGATGCATGTCAAGGAGTTTCAATGCACTAGTCACCCGATGGTCAGTTACGAACTCGATATATGCTTCATCAAGGACCACAACCAAATCATCGGGTAAGTCCCGCAGAAAGTACGCAAGATCCTCCTTGAACAATGCAAAGCCGGTAGGGTTGTTGGGGTTTGCAATGAATATTAGCTTTGTTTTGGGGCCAATCGAATCTCTAATTGCCTTTAAGTCAACTGCCAATTCCTTGAGAGGCACAGAAACCATTGTGCCTCCCGCTGCCCTTACTATCTTTTCGTAAACCAGAAAGGTGGGAAAGGGTTGGATCGCCTCTTCGCCGGGGTTGAGGAAAGTCCTGACAGTCAATTCAATAAGCTCATTGGAACCATTGCCCAGGATTATCTGGTCTTGGGCAATTCCATATTTCTCGCTTAATCTGGCCTTCAGGTAATAACCACTACCATCTGGGTAACGGTTAATAGTAGATAGCTTCTCTTTGATAGCTTGTATCGCCTTTGGCGAAGGCCCCAAAGGATTTTCGTTAGATGCCAGCTTTATTGAACCACTAATCCCGAGCTCCCTCTCAAGTTCCTCAATGGGTTTGCCAGGTGGATAAGGTACAAGATCTTCAATTCCATCTCTTACAAGTTTTTTGGTCATATTATTGTTTTAACAATCCTCCTAATGTTTAATACGTCCTTTTCTGCCTATCCCTTTCCCCTTGTGCCTTCAGCCTGATCGCTACGACACGTGCTTATAGCGCAATAGCGTTAAAATGTAAACAAGCCAATTTTCGCCTTATTTCTTGACTTGACCTCAATGGATCAAGTATTTTATTTACTCAGGTGGATGGATAGAAGGCTACAGACTGTTAGCCCTTCGACCTTGAGTTGCCTATGTGTAAAGAGCGCAAGGTTTGCATTACTGGAAGTGGTACAGTCTTTAGCCGAGGGGTTATTTTGGGAAAGTTTGTGGCGAGAAATCTTTTTGAGGTTCTTATGTAAAGGTAGAGGTGGATCATGAATAAATCCCAGCTTGTTGAAGCTCTGGCAAAGGCAGAAAACTTACCTCTCAAAAAGGCTGAAGAAGTGGTCAACACCGTCTTTGGAGACATGGAGACCTCTCTTATTCGCGGTGAGCGGGTAGAGATCAGAGGCTTCGGGAGTTTCAAAGTCAAGTACTATGATGGGTACAAGGGCAGGAATCCCAAGACGGGAGAGGTGATTGATGTAGCTCCTAAAAAGCTTCCCTTTTTCAAAGTTGGCAAGGAGCTGAGAGAGCGAGTTGACGTGTATTGATTCTGGACCATTGCCTTGGTCGTGCTAGACGGGGAGCTAGCGGTGCCCTGTAACCCGAAATCCGCTTATGCGGGGTCGAATGTCCTGCATGAGAGTTCTTTGTCGGGGCGTTTACCTGTCACCTTTGGAGAAGGGATGGAGCTCACGTGACAGACGCTTGTGAACCCCGTCAGGTCCGGGAGGAAGCAGCGGTAAGCAAGGCAGTCTGTGTCGTGATGACATCTATCTCATTGCTCCTAAGTGCAGAGGCGGTTTCGGCAAGGCTCGAATGAGGATGCACGACCAAGGACTTTATAATAGATTTCAAAACCTAACATTTCATCTTAACCCCATACCTCATTTCAGGTTTCCCCTTTTGTCAAAATGTGAAGGTTTGGCCCACGCAGTCTTTACTCGCCTAGGAGGCACCAGTAATATCCCCTTTGAGAGTATGAACGTCAGCTTCAATGTGGGGGATGACCCAGGGAAGGTAAAGACCAATCTGTCAAGAATAAGACATTCCATATCTGCCAGGCATCTTGTCACCATGAATCAAATCCATGGCAGCAATGTAATTGCCCTGTCAAAAGAGGAGATAAACCGAGACATTGTTCTGCCCGAAAGCGATGCTGTGGTCACCAATGCACCTGGTGCAGCGCTAATGGTAAAACTTGCCGATTGCCAAGGGGTGATCCTTTTTTCGCGAGAAAATAACGTCTTGGGTATTGCCCACTGTGGGTGGAGAGGAAATGTGGCTAATATCTTGGGCAAAACAGTTCTTGTCATGGAAAAAACGTTTGGATGTGATCCGAAAGAGCTTTCGGTGGCAATCAGCCCATCCCTTGGGCCTTGTTGCGGTGAGTTTAAGGGGTATGGCGAGATTTTTCCCTCTGAGTTTTCTCGTTTCATGGAGAAGGAAAATCACTTTGATCTATGGGCCATAAGTCGCCGACAATTGATAGATGCGGGGGTAAAGGAGGAAAACATAGAGACGGCCGGTGTATGTACAAAGTGTAATGCAGATCTATTTTTTTCATACAGGAAGAACAAGGTAACAGGCCGCTTTGCGGTAGTGGCGATGCTAACTTAGGCGAAGGGCCCAAGGCGCAAGGCAAAGCTATGAAGTACAAGG
>CAZDVV010000028.1:0-18811 GCA_964508875.1 uncultured Desulfobacteraceae bacterium
GTATGCCCAGCCACCTTGAGCTCAATACCTACATAGTATGTTTCATTGCCCTGTTCGTCAGTTTCCTGAAAAGTTATGAACCTTTGACCCATCTACTATTTCCCCGGGATTATCATTCAGTTAAGGCAAGTACTCAAAAGCCCTTTCTGACTCTGGACGATTAGGACAGAGGACATGCAAACTGTCCAATGTCAAAACTCAACTGACTACTGACTTCTGATTCCTAGCTACAAGCTTCTATAGCCCAATCTCCTCCCCTTCCCTTGCGGCTTCCACCTCGAGCTCTGATCCCCGTTCTTTCACAATTGTCCTGCATCGGCGCTCAATGGCCTCCAGTTCTTTATCTGTCCTAGTTGGATCATGATGGAAAAGCAATAACCTTCCTACCCCTGCTCTGATCGCCAGTTCAAGTGTATCTTCAAAATTGGAGTGTCCCCAGCCTTTTCTTTGGGAGATTTCGCCAGGGGTATACTGTGCATCATGGATTAGGAGATCGGCTCCTTCAGAAAAGCGAACATACTGTTCCATCGTGTCAGGAGATTGGCCCTTTGCACTCAACTCATTGTCCGTAATAAATACGACTACCTTTCCTTGGTCTTGAAAACGGAAACCGAACCCACCCTGCGGATGAGTGAGTGGAACCTTGTCTATCACCATATCACCGATCCGCAGCGCTTCCCGTTTGAGTACGCCGAGATATGTAATCTCTGCTTCAAGATCCTCAAATGAAATGGGGAAAAATCCATCGCCCATTTGATTGTCAAATGCATATCTGATCCCTTTCATACAGGTGGGGTAGCCATCCACCTTTATTTTGCACTGCTTGTCATGGATGGGCGAGAAAAAAGGAAAGCCCAGAAGGTGGTCCCAATGTATGTGGGTTATTAGTAGGTATAGGGTCGCATGTTCCCCCTTCGCCTTCATATGCTCGCCTAGCAGCCTTATGCCACTGCCAGCATCTATGACCACCCGCTGCCCTTCAGAAGAGGTTACCTCTACACAAGTAGTGTTGCCTCCGTATGTGACGGTGTCCTTACCCGGGGTAGCTATGGACCCCCTGGTCCCCCAGAATTTTATTCTCATGGCCCCTCACCTTTTGCAGTTAATGCACGTCAAAAATTGCCACACGTCACAGTTTCTCGTCCCTATCCCACTTTTGTAGATTGAATCAGTTCTCTTCCCTTTCTCGCAAACAAGACGGCCTTGCTGTCTCCTTTCTTGAGCCCCGCTTCAATATTCTCTAAGGTATCGTAATAGATATTCCACGCCCTCTTTTCTAGCTCAAAGACATCTCTAAACGGAATCTTAGAAGTTCTTATCTGCCGTATCAAGGGAAGCAATCGTGCAGCAGCTGTTTCGATCAACTCACATGCCTGCTGGCTCTTTCCCCGCTCAAATAACCAGGCGGCCCTTAATGCTAGTCTTAAATAGGTGACAGTTATCGGGATTCGGGATACGAAGCAACCAGTAAAGGGATCTATCTCCCTCTTGATCTTATTCCTGTCCCAGGGAAGCGCATCTGCATAATATGAAAAAACAAGGACTCGAGCAAGGTCTCCCACAAACTTTCCTATCTCGGCTATTTTTATGGCCTCCCTGGCAAAGGCCTCCTTGTCGTGTCTCATGATAAGGCCATCCTTGTGTACATACCTGAGAAATTTCTCTTTCCCATCGAATAATACGGAGAGCAGGTATGCCTGATCCTCTGCTCTTGAAACAAAAGTGGGGGTAAAGGGCCTGTATTTCTTGAGTGCCTCCACCAAGATCCCGCAGGTCCCGCCGGTTACGTGAATCCTCTGAATGCATGTCCTGGGAAGCAGCTCATTTTCACTGTAGCGAGCCATCATTTCCGCTTCAGTGGAAATTGCCTGGGGTAGGCGGCTAAAAAACACCAACTCATCTGCCTTTGGTTTTTCCTTTGGGTAGGACACGTCAGGTGTAAAAAGACTTCTTCTCGCATCCTCATAGTTGACTAGAGCCCCTGCAATCATACCCAAATATACAGGCTGTCCGCGTGAGTCGATACCTTCGGCTCCCCACAAGGGAGTCTTAAAATGCTCAAAACCTGACCGGCCTGTTTCTTCCACAAGCTGTTTTTGCGGGAATACCTGGTCCAAATCAATTTTGAATGTTCCTTTGAGCCTGGGATCGATGCACACCTTCCAAAACGCAGCAAGGGCCCTTAGAAAAGAATAGTGCCTCCCGTATTCCCCATTGACGCCTATCACAAGGCCCAATTCCTTGTAAGCATCAATCCCTAGGTAATGCTTTGCAGCAGGGGCCAGGATCTCTCCCACTAAAGATCTGGTCTCATTTTCAGTCCATAGAGAAATATCTAGGTGTTTAAGCCCCTCAACGGAGCGAATCATCTCCATCACAATGGGCTTCGCAATGTCCTGCAGGCCATCATGGGTCACAGAAATTGAAAGCGCACATGATAACTTGGCACCCTTAGCCACATTTCTCTTATTCTTCTCATAAGCTACAGCATTGTCTAATCCTCGCAGACCATAAACGACCTCATTTTTTTCAGGTGCTATGCCCACAGGTATCGGGTGGTCATACCAATGGCGCTGGGGCTCCTCTGTCACCTTAAGCACATCTCCTATGAGTTCAGGGCTAACACAATGAAGTGCTTCTACGCTGTCTGATAGAGGAGTGGTGAGGAGAATGTTGGCTGTGAGCAGAATTTCCTCAACTGGTTGTTCAACGGGTTCAGGATTGAGTTTGGTTATGGTTACCTTCCTCGTCTCTCTGAGTTCTGCTACGTGTCTATTCTTGTCCCCCTCAAGGGCTGCACCTTCGGGGAAAAAAACCTCCCATATCCTTCTATAGATCAACTCGGGGCCAAAGCCTTTGGGTTGTTGTTCTAGCCAGCGGGCTGTCTCGGCCAAGACTGCATCGAAGTGAAGATCGTTCTTTGCTTTCTCCTCGATCTCGTCTCTTATGAGTTCTGTACCAAGTCTGTAAAGTTCCAGCACCATAGCGCTAATCCCTTTAGGCCTTCCTTCAGTCAAGAAATGCCGTGCACTGGGGTAGTGAGGGTACCTTTCGGAGCCAAGGCAGATAAGGAATGCCGCATTTAGGCTTTTTAGGGCCTCAACGGTGGACGCACCAGAGTGGGTAAATTGGTGGGCAATTGGCAGCCCCGTTATGGAAAACTTATGGTCCGGGGAAATGAAACATCCATCTATTATGTTTTTCAAATGGTCTATTCCCACTTTCGCGTCCCTGCCCTTTTCTTGGAGTATATCAGGCCTCTCGAAAAACCTTTCTTACTTGCCAACCAGGGGAACGGGACCTTCTCGGAGCGCCGTATTTTCTCAGTACGCTTCGCTACTGACTCCCCACCTGCCGTGGGTCCCCAGTTTGGACCTTGAGCAGGACAGCGAAAAGCCCAAAATCCGCAGTGACCGAAGCCATGCTTGCCTGCTGCAAGCAGGGATGCTGAAGGGAGCGTAGCGAAGAGAACGTGCCGTTCCCCGGATAGCAGTAAGCAAATAGGCGACCTGAATTTCAGAGTAGTGATAAGTCTTCGTAACTAGCTTATATTCTTGATCACGCACTGTAAGCTCATTTTTTCTTGGACACCGGTAGGACTATATACAAAAAAAAGGCCCAGCGCAACCAAAGGCCGGCGGAGCTTCCTTTTTCAAGGCTGGAAAGCTAGCATTGAGGGGATATCAGGTTCCACGCCTCCAGATATCTACGATATTTCCCTATAAAACAACTACTGCATGGCAAGTATCTTTTTCGCTAATTGTCTGATGCTCAAGCTGGCTGGAGAGGAAGGAGATATGAGGATCAAGGGCTTCTGTTTTCTTATGGCCATTGGCACGGTATCATCTTGCAACACTGCGCCCAGGTACTCTAGGTCTAGGTCGAGAAATTTCTTGGCCGCATCAGCCAGCGTTGAAAACGTCTTGCTGCCCTGCTCCGAGTTTTTTACCAAATTCAGCACCAGTTGAAATCTGCATAAATTGTGTTCTTTTTTGAGAACTTTCATCAAGGCATAAGAATCAGTGAGTGAGGTGGGATCTGGGGTAGCCACCACCATATTGTGCTCCACAAATTGATTGAACCAAATCACAGATGGCCCGATACCGGCTGCGGTGTCGGCCAACAAAATATCAAATTCCTGGGCAATGTCATCCAGATATCCTCCCAAAATCTGTTGCTCCTCAGGACCGAGGGTTACCATGTCCGGAGCCCCGGAGCTGGCGGGCAGAACTGAGAGATTTTCTGTAAGCTGGATTAGGACCTCCAAAGGATCTGCCCCCCTGTCCATAACGTCGCTTATGGTCTTTGTGGCGGAAATCCCCAGCATTACATCGACATTGGCAAGCCCGAGATCACCATCCACAATTAGAACCTTTTTCCCTTTATCTGCAAGGCAATAGGCCAAGTTGACCACAATACTGGTCTTCCCAACCCCGCCTTTGCCGCTACTTATACAAATTTTCATCTTCCTCTAAACTCTCTTTACGAAAGACTGATGCGTGTTTTTCATAGGACAACTCTGGTGAGTAAACAGGATGCCAGCCAATCCATAAATAAAGGCCTGGCACTTATTTACTCGTCCTTTTCTGGGATTTCCTTAAATGATGTTTTGCGGAAAGAGGATAAGAATGTGTAAAGTTATTTCTTCCGGAAGAGGGCCTCTCGCTCATCCTGGGTGAGTTCAGTGGAAGCGGGCTCTACACCCTCGCCTGGATATCTCACGCAGTTGCGCCCCATTTCCTTGGCGCTCAGCAAAAACGTGTCGGCGCGTGTAATAAATTCCCTGGGCTGGAGTACCTCCTTGGCGGTATAGACATCAACACCAAAGCTTGCAGTAAGCGTAACATGGGTTTCATTAATACTCAGGGGCGCCCTGGCAACGGCGGCCCTAAGCCTTTCAGCAGCCCTTACTGCCTGGGCGAGACGGGTGCTGGGTAGTATTATGGCGAACTCCTCACCCCCGTAACGACACGGAATATCAATACGCCTTATATTGCTTCGCCAGATTTGGGTACACCATTTGAGCGCCTTATTTCCCATCTCATGGCCGAAAGTGTCGTTTATTCGTTTGAAATGGTCGATGTCAATCATGATCAAGCCAGTGGGAAGCCCGGTTCTGCGAGTTCTTTCCATTTCATCGCCAAGAGCTTCCAATAAGTAGCCAAGATTAAAATACCCTGTAAGGATGTCCCGACGAGTCATCTCTCGCAGCCGTCTGCATTCCTCTCTCACCTCCATCAATTCATCAACAACAGGGCATTCTTCCATTTGGGCGGGGCACCTAATGTCCAGGCGGGATTCTGGATCCATTAAACAACCTCATGGCAAGGTTAGCTCATGCAAAGCTGGCAAGTTTCTTCAAAACTTTCTTTATCAAACAACAAAGGGGATTTCAATCCCCGAGCGCAGTTTCAGAATGTATTTTCCAGGGGTTTCAATCTGAATCCTGAGCCAATGTTGGAATTAGTCTCAAATAGAATAGGCCATACCATGTTAGTATCACACGAAAATCAGTTTCAGTGCGATTGGCCCATGATGTAAGGTGAAATCCAGTGTTATTTATTAATGTTAACTGCTATAATGACATTATGAAATATCAGTGGTCTTGTGATGGTGAAATCAAAGCCGGTTTTTCTGGTTGCATTTCATAATCCTTTAGTATAGTAATGTGTAGTCGGTTTTTCTGAGCATTACCCAGCAACTCTCATTAAAGGATAGGTAATTTCACTTTCCACACCTATGATTATTGAGACATCCAACGGAACCTCTTACGATACAACAAGGGATTTAAGACCCGCCGAACGCCACGTGCTCCAGAAGCTTTTTCTCTGGGAATCCATAGCCAAAAATCTCCAAGAGTTCAAACAAAAAAAGAAAGAAGCTCTGCTTAAGGGCTGGAATAATTCCGGGCCCATAGAAGAAAGCCCTGCCCTGAGGGCAATAATCAGAGATCTTGAAAAGAAGGTATTGCACCGTTTGTCCAATAAGACAAGCAATAGGGAATAATGAATATGGATTTTCCCGTTTTTGTTGCGAAATTGGAGTGCATTTGTGATTCCTAGAGTCGATTCACAAGGTCACCTGGGAGCTGGGTCTCCAAAATTCACTGCCAACTCAGTATCGGCCACACCAAGTAAACCTCTTAATGTGGCAATAGTAGGTGGTGGACAACTGTGCAAACAGTTCCTGTACTTTCTGACCATTTCTGATATGCCCGCACCTCCAGTAGAGATAGTGGGAGTCTGTGACCTGGATTTCGACGCACCGGGAATGATTTACGCACGAAGCCAGGGCATTTACACTACAACAGATTTCCGCGCCCTTTTTCGCCTTAAGGAGTTGGAGCTGATTATGGAGCTTACTGGCTCGGCTCAGGTTGCAGACCTGATTTACCAGACCAAACCCCCTAATGTTTCAATGATAGACCACAAGGGCGCCACTCTCCTCTATGATCTTCTCAGAATGGAAATGGAAAGAGCCCGAATTGAAAGAGAGCGCCAGGAATATGAACAAAGGCAGCGGAAGCGTATCCAGGGCATATTAAATTCGTTGCCCTACCGCATTATGGTTGTAAATAGGGATATGACCATAGATACGGTCAATCAAACCTTTTTGGAGGAACTGGGCCTGACCCCAGAGGAAGTAATCGGCCAGCCCTGCTACCGAGTCCGACATTCGTTGGACAAGCCGTGCAACCATTACGGGGAGCCATGTTACCTTGAAGAAGGATTCCAGAAGGACAAAGACAGAAAAAGCTCCACCTTATACAAAGAATATACGGATGAAAATGGTAATCAGCGCTTCGAAGTAAGCACAATAGCACCAATTTTTGATGAATCGGGCAATCTCTCCCAGGTACTAGAGATATCGAGGGACATCACCGAAAGGATTAGCCTGGAGAGAGAGGTAGAGAAGGCCAAGACGTTTTTCCAAAATGTTATTGAGAGCACGGTAGACGGAATAGTGGTAGTGGACACAAAAGGCAAGGTCCTCATTTTTAATGAAGGAATGGAGCGTCTCACCGGGTATTCTGCGGAGGAGATCATAAATACGGGGCACCTCAGCAGTTTTTATGATATTGAGACGGCCAAAGAGAATATGAGAAAAATGAGGAGCGACCTTCATGGTCCCCCTGGCAAACTCAATCCCACCAGCATGACAATCACCACAAAGAGCGGGGAAAAAATACCGGTTACGCTTTCGGCCTCTATCATAACCATTGACGGAAAAGAAGTGGGCAGTGTCGGTGTCTTTACCGATATGAGAGAAATTTTGGAAATGCGTAAGGAGTTGGAGCAGGCCCACCTGCAACTGGTTCAATCAGAAAAAATCGCTTCAGTAGGACGCATGGCAGCCGGAGTAGCCCATGAGATTAACAATCCCCTTTCAGGGATTCTAATTTACGCCGAATTGCTAAAGGAGGCCCTCCAAAACAACCTGCAACACCTCAAAGATATTCAAGAGATCATTGATCAGACGCTCCGGTGCAAAAAGATAGTTGCCGATTTGCTTGAATTCAGCAGGCAATCCATTGGGAAAACCTCTGCCTTCAGTGTGGACCAACTGGTTACAAAATCCCTGAATCTTCTCGTCAATCAGGCCAGCTTTCAGGACATCGATGTGATCACTGAGATAGAGAGTGATATGCCGGAAATGATAGGGGACTTCGGGCAACTGCAACAAGTCCTGACAAATCTTTTCATTAATGCTGCGGATGCAATGCAAGGGAAAGGCACTCTTACCGTAAGGGCCAGATTTGACCAAAAAGAAAAGAAATTTATTCTCCAGGTAGCAGATACTGGCCCAGGAATACCTGAACATTTAAGGGACAAGATATTTGATATCTTTTTCACCACCAAGCCAGTAGGAAAGGGTACTGGACTAGGACTCAGCATCTCACAAAACATCATAAATCTCCATGGGGGGAATATTCGAGTGGATTGTCCACCAGAAGGAGGAACCGTCTTTCACATTGAGTTGCCACTTGAATCCAAGGATACAGTTGCTGAAGAACCTTTATTCGTGGGAATATCTGAATGATGGATCGAAAAGTTAGAGTGCTGGTGGTTGACGATGAGAAGGTGGTCCGGGAGGGATGTCGCAGGGTTCTTACCGGAAATGATTATGAAGTGTTAACAGCAGAAAGTGGACACAGCGCACTGGAACAACTCTCCAAGGACAGTATCGATCTCATATTACTTGACCTTAAGATGCCCGGCATAAGCGGGGAAGAGGTCCTTGAAACCGTCCAAGACTCCTACCCTGATATCCCCGTTATCATAATTACCGGCCATGGCACCATAGACACTGCTGTGGAATGTATGAAAAAGGGAGCATATGATTTTATTACCAAGCCTTTTCAAATAGACCAATTTCTCCTAACTATCCAAAGGGCATCAGAGAAACGCAAACTGGAACTACAGGCCAAACGGTTCGAGGAAGAGAACAGACGTAATCTATATGATCTGAAGCTCGAAAAAAGTCGAGTCAAGACCATCATCAACTGTATGGCTAATGGGGTGCTCGTTACCAATCGTAATCTTGAGGTGGTTCTTCACAATCCAGCATCAATGCAGATGATGGAAATTACCGGTGATATGGACAGCCCAGTCCCCATTGAAGACCTCATTGACGACAAGGATTTTATCGATTCCCTGAAAGACATCCAGCAAACGGATGCCTCGGGCCTTCACACAATAACCAGAGAAATCACCCGCGGCCAAAAGGTGCTCAGGGCAATCTCTGCTCCTGCCTTCGGTCCTGACAATGAGGTGGTGGGAACAGTCACTGTGCTGGAAGACATTACCGCATTCAAACAGCTTGACCAGATGAAATCCGATTTCTTGAATATGGTTGCGCATGAACTGCGCAGTCCCCTTGTGTCTATACGACAACAAAACTCTGTTCTGCTCGAGGGGCTTGCAGGCCCACTTCAGGAAAAACAACAAGAATTTTTGGAAAAAGGTGTAAAGAAAATCGACTCTCTTTTGGAGTTGATCAATGACCTTCTAAATATAGCAAAAATAGAGGCCGGCAAGGCTATACAGCGTCAAGTTCCCTTAGATGTAGGGGAAGTGATAGAAGAAACCGTCTCATTTATGGAACCCACGGCAAAGGAAAAGGGTATCAGTCTGAGGTATGAACGAAAAGAGCTGAAACCTATTCTTGCTGACCCAAAAAGGATGGAAGAAGTCTTCACCAATCTCATCACAAATGCAATCAATTATTCCCCAGATGGGGGCGAAGTAGTGGTCTCGGCGCAGGCCT
Organism: uncultured Desulfobacteraceae bacterium; assembly: GCA_964508875.1. GTDB lineage: Bacteria > Desulfobacterota > DSM-4660 > Desulfatiglandales > Desulfatiglandaceae > B111-G9. Next base: position 9,268 of record CAZDVV010000028.1, read on the forward strand.
TGGGAGAATACCTGGAAATCAGGATAAGTGACACTGGCATTGGAATACCACCTGAAGAGTTACCAAAAATTTTTGACAAATTTTATAGGGTAAAACACCCAAAGACGCGTCAAGTGATGGGTACAGGTCTCGGGCTTTCAATTGTAAAGGGTATAATTAATGCACACAGGGGAACAATAGACGTTGAAAGTGAGCCGGAAAAGGGTACTACCTTTAGGATCCTTTTGCCCATATTTGAAGAATAGGTTGGGAAAAACCTTAAAAAAGCTTGTAGTTGGCCTTGCTTGAAGTAAGAAAAGGTCATTCAAAAGGCGTAAGATTAATATATTTTGCGGAGGCCAGTCCATATGACATTAGAGAAGAAGTTAGAGGAAAAGGCATTTGCTGTGTTAGCAGAATTTGAACCACCAAAAGGCGCTGATTTCTCAGAAATGCTGAATAATGCAGTCAACGTCAAAGGGAGAATAGACGCCTTTGTTGTACCGGAAATGGCCAGCGCCGTAATGAAGGCCAGCTCGCTTGGGGGATCTCTATTCTTGCAGATTAACGGCCTTGAGACGGTAGTCCAAGTTTGCTGCAGAGACCGAAACAGATTGGCCCTTCAAGCAGATATATTGTCGGCAGCCGCACTCGGGATACGGAACTTAATGGTGGTGAAAGGGGATGACATAGCTGTTGGTGATCATCCACAAGCGAGAGCAGTCAATGACTTGGACCTTTTCGAGCTCCTTGATGTGATTAAACAACTCCAGGCCGGAAAGGATATGGCTGGCATTGAACTTAAGGGATCTCCCCGCTTCCTTGTGGGATCAACGTTTAATGCCGGTGCCCAAGGGGGATTACTTGATCTAGAATTCGATGAGTTGGAAAAAAAGGCGGCCTCGGGAGTTAAATTCATAATAACAACCCCGGTATTCGACCTAAAAATCTTGGAGCGAATACTTAAGCGACTTGACACAACTAAAATAGCATTGATTCCAAAGGTCCTTTTGTTGAAATCCGCAGGTATGGCTCGCTATATGAACAGAAACATTAAAAACATCTCAATCCCTGAAGTCTTCATAAAGTCCATTCAAAGGGCGCCGGACAAGCCCCAGGAGTGTATTAAGATCGCTGCAGAGTTAATACGCCAAATAAGGAAATTGGGCTTGCCAGGAGTAGTGATTTCAACCATCGGGTGGGAAGATAAGCTTCCTCAACTTCTGGATGAATCGGATATTTCTTAGGGAACTGAACAGGGGGAGAATATGTCTGCTGCATCTCAAAAAACTCGATCAGGCTCGGTAATGATTCTGGGGGGAGGTATAGCCGGTATGCAGTCGGCTCTGGACCTCGCCAATTCAGGTTATTACGTCTATTTGTTGGAAAAGGAAACCGCCATAGGGGGCATGATGTCCCAACTGGACAAGACCTTTCCAACAAATGATTGTGCAATGTGAGTGATCTCTCCAAAACTGGTCGAGGTCGGCCGGCACATGAACATTGAGTTGATAACCAATGCGGAATTACTAGAACTTACAGGCGAGGAAGGAAATTTTGAGGCACACATCAGGCAGAATCCACGTTACATTGACCTGAGCAAATGCACAAGCTGCGGTGAATGTGCAAAGGTTTGCCCAATAGAATTGGACAATGAATACGACGAAAATCTGTCCAAGAGAAAAGCGGCTTACAAGCGCTATCCACAGGCCATTCCAGGCGCATATGCCATTAGTAAACGGGGCACTGCTCCGTGTAAGGCAACATGCCCAGCTCACGTAAGCATTCAGGGCTATATCGCCCTCATAAGGGATGGCAGATACAGAGAGGCCCTTGAGCTGTTCAAAGAGGCCCATCCCTTTCCTGCTATTTGTGGCCGGGTATGCCACCATCCCTGCGAAGGAGTGTGCACCAGAGGTGATGTAGAGGAACCTCTTGCTATTCAGTATCTTCATCGATTCATCGCAGATTTGGATTTGGACAGTTCGGAGCCTTTTGTCCCTGAACCACCTGAGGAAAGAGAAGAAAAGATCGCGGTGATTGGCTCCGGGCCCGCAGGACTCTCAGCAGCCTATTTTTTGAGAAGAAATGGTTACAAGGTCACAGTCTTTGAAAAACTACCTGTAGCAGGCGGCATGATGGCTGTTGGTATACCGGCATATCGTTTACCAAGAGACGTTCTGAAGGCAGAGATAGGAATAATTGAAAAGATGGGGGTGCAAATCAAGACAGGGGTCACTTTTGGGAAGGACATAACGCTTGACAGCCTTAAGAAGGAAGGGTTTGCAGCAGTATTTCTTGCCACGGGCCTCCATATGAGCAGAAGACTAAATGTGGAGGGAGAGGATCTGCCAGATGTGCTTCAAGGAGTAAATTTTCTCCGGCAGGCAGCCCTGGAAGAGCCAATATCGCTTGGCGAGCGTGTAGTGGTGATTGGTGGCGGAAATGTGGCCATTGATGTGGCTTTGAGTGCCCTGAGGCTTGGTGCCAAGAAAGTTACCCTGGTTTGTCTTGAGAAACGCGATGAAATGCCTGCCTGGGAGTATGAGATAGAAGAGGCTTTGGAAGAAGGAGTCGAGATCATAAACAGCTTAGGACCTAAAAGATTCCTGGAAACAAATGGAAAACTGACAAGCATTGAGTTCAAGAAGTGCACGCGTGTTTTTGATGAAAGGGGAAACTTTAGTCCCGAGTACGATGAAACGCAGTTGACCACCATCGAGGCTGACACGGCCATTGTGGCCATCGGTCAAGCAGCTGATCTGTCTTTTGCAAACAACGAGGGCATTGCTGTTAGCAAAAAGGGAGGCCTAGAAGCTGATCCAGTAACCTTGGAGACTCCCGTTGATGGTGTGTTTGCGGGCGGTGATGTGTTTTATGGGCCAAGGTCGGTGGTCGAAGCCGTTGAGTGTGGCAAAGAGGCGGCAGAAAGCATCCATCGTTACATAAACGGTTTAGATATAAGGGAAGGCAGGGAAAAAGACTGGTCGTATGTGAAACCGGAGCTGGACAGCGAAACCCGTATTCCGCGGACCCAGATGCCAAAGCTCTCATTGGAAGAGCGCAAGGGCACTTTTAGGGAAATCGCATTGGGTTTTTCTGAAGACCAAGCCCGTCAAGAGTCAGAGCGCTGCTTGAAATGTGGAATATGCTCTGAGTGTTACCAGTGTGTCAAGGCGTGCCTTGCACAAGCGATAGATCACGAGCAAAAGACATCAGAGCGCATACTAAATGTGGGCGCGGTGATCTTATGCCCGGGCAGCGAAGCATTCGATCCCTCTCCTTATGAAAATTTCTACCATCATCAAAGCCATCCCAATGTGGTAACGTCACTGGAATTCGAACGGATCCTAAGTGCCTCAGGCCCTACAATGGGGCACCTGCTCAGACCGTCGGATAACAAGGAGCCAAAGAAAATTGCGTGGCTTCAGTGCGTAGGTTCCCGAGACACAGTGCACTGTGGTAACGGATACTGTTCTGCTGTTTGTTGCATGTATGCGATAAAGGAAGCAGTTATAGCAAAAGACCACAGTGAAGGGGATTTGGATACCGCGATATTCTTCATGGATATGCGAACCTACGGTAAGGATTATGAGAAGTATTATGACAGGGCCAGAGAGGAACATGGTGTGAGGTTTGTACGCGCCAGAGTCCACACCATCGACCCCATTCCCGGCTCAGGTGACTTACTTATCACTTACTCGGACGAAGACGGCATAATTCAAGAGGAAGTCTTTGATATGGTTGTGCTGTCCGTGGGGCTTCACGTCAGCAAGGAGACAGTTGAGCTTGCGAATCGGCTTGGTGTTGATCTCAACATATACGGTTTCGCTGCCACCCACCCCTTCGAGCCTGTCAACACTTCAAGGGACGGAGTTTATGCTTGCGGAATCTTTGAGGGCCCCAAAGATATCCCTAGCTCGGTTGTTGAGGCCAGTGCCGCTGCCTGCAAGGCCCAGGTGGCCTTAAGTGAAGCCCGAGGTACCGATATAAAGAAACTTGAACTCCCAGAGGAACGGGATGTCAGTGAAGAAGAACCTAGGATTGGCGTGTTTGTTTGTAATTGCGGCATTAACATTGGTGGTGTGGTGAATGTACCCGAAGTTACTGAGTATGCGGCATCCTTGCCCCACGTGGTTGTTGCCGAAGAAAACCTATTCACCTGTTCTCAAGATACTCAGGAAAAAATAAAGGAAGTAATAAAAGAGAGGAATCTGAATAGGGTGGTAGTCGCATCTTGCTCCCCAAGGACCCATGAGCCACTTTTCCAAGAGACGTTGCAGGCCTGTGGCCTGAATAAGTATCTCTTTGAAATGGCCAACATCCGTGATCAGGATTCGTGGGTCCACGCTGAAGACCACAGGGGAGCCACTGAAAAGGCAAAGGATCTGGTCAGAATGGCTGTTGCCAGGGCCTCCTTGCTTAGGCCTCTAAAGGAAAAGAACATAAAAATTAACAAACGCGCGCTTGTAATAGGCGGAGGTATAGCGGGTATGAATGCCGCTCTTGGCATTGCGGATCAGGGCTATGAAACCGTAATTGTGGAAAAGGAGCCTGAACTGGGAGGCTTGTGCAGAAAACTTACAACCACTATAGAGGGAGCCGACATACCCCAGTATGTTGCTGATCTTGTTGATAGGGTCACTAATCATAAGAATATTCAAGTCCTCACCAACTCTATCATAGTCTCCTTCAGCGGATTCAAAGGTAACTTCACCACGGAGGTTCTGGTAGGACCGGCGCTCTATGAGAGAAAAATCCAGCACGGCGTGGTAGTCTTGGCAACTGGCGCAAAAGAATACCAACCTAAGGAATTCCTGTACGGCCAAGATGATAGGGTTATGACTCAAATTGAGCTTGGCTTGCGGCTGGAAGAAAAGGGAGGCGATGATTTGGGCACTGTGGTAATGATTCAGTGTGTTGGATCCCGCAACGAGGAAAATCCCAACTGCTCACGAGTTTGCTGCCAAAGCGCCATCAAGAATGCCCTGCATATAAAGGACCTCAACCCAGATGCCAATATCTATATCCTTTATCGTGATATCAGAATGTATGGTCTATTAGAAGACTACTACACAGAGGCAAGAAGACAGGGAGTCATATTCATACGTTACAAAAAGGACGAGCCACCTAAAGTGAAAAGCGAAAAAGATGGCGTCGTGGTCACTTTTAAGGATCATGTGCTCGGCAGAGACCTGCAAGTGACTGCAAACGTGTTGGCGCTGAGCGCTGGTATGGTCGCCGAAGATACTGAAGAACTGGCAACCACCTTAAAGGTTACCAGAAACCAGGAAGGGTATTTCTTGGAAGCACATGTCAAGCTCAGGCCTGTGGACATGACAGCCGAAGCAATTTTTGTTTGTGGCACGGCTCATGGACCCAAGCTCATATCCGAATCCGTTGCCCAGGCACTGGCTGCAGCATCTAGAGCGAGTACATTTCTATCACAAGACGAGATCACTCTTTCAGCAGTGACTGCCAAAGTGGATCCCACAAAGTGTGCGGCTTGTCTTATCTGCGTTAGGGCGTGTCCTTATGGCGTGCCGCGAATCAGTGAAGAGGGGGTGAGCGAGATTGATGAGGCCCTATGCCACGGCTGTGGTATTTGCGCTGCTGAATGCCCTGCCAAGGCAATTCAGCTCAACTGGTATGAGGATGAACAAATAATAAGTAAGGTAGATGCCTTGCTAGAAGGCATATTGTAAGAAACAGGTTTTCTCATGTAACAACCAAAATCCCTAAACGAGGTATGCAAATGGAAGAATTCAAGCCCGTAATCATAGCCTTTTGCTGCAATTTCTGAGGGTACACTGCAGCGGACCTGGCAGGTTCTATGCGCCTCCAATACCCAGATACGATCAGAATCGTCCGTCTGCCGTGCACCGGGAAGGTAGATCTCATTCACATACTTCGCGCCTTTGAAAAAGGAGCTGATGGCGTCTACGTGGTGGGATGTATGGAAGGAGACTGTAGGTTCAATAATGGTAATATTCGGGCCAAAAAGCGCGTGGCGCAGGCGAAACAGATTCTTGACACTATTGGCATTGGTGGAGAACGAGTACAAATGTATAATCTGTCTTCAGCCGAAGGCCCCAAATTCGCCCAATATGCGGTGGAAATGACACACAAGATAGAGGAACTCGGCCCCAATCCCTTAAAAAAGGCAAAGGCCAAAATGGCAGCGTAATTAATGGATACTCTTATAATAAATGAATAAAAGAAAGAGAGGACAACAAAGATGATCGTCGCGCAAAAAAAGCCAATAGAAGAAATTATTGAAGAGGTAGAAGGTTACAAAAAGATTTTGATCGCGGGCTGCAATGAATGTGTAACAGTATGCGAGGCTGGCGGAAAGAAAGAAGTGCAGGTCCTTGCATCTGCACTCCGCATGTACTTTATGAATCAAGGCAAGGACGTGAAAATCGATGAGGTGACCTTGGAAAGACAGTGTGATCATGAGTATCTTGAAGAAATTCGCAATATCATTGATCAATATGATGCGGTGGTTTCGCTGGCCTGCGGGGTAGGGGTGCAGTTCATGGCAGAAAAATATTTCAGCACACCCGTTCTTCCAGGAGTGAATACCTGCTTCATGGGAGTAACAGAGGAAAGAGGGATTTGGACTGAACGTTGCCAGGGTTGTGGCCAGTGCATCCTTGCCAGGACGGCTGGAATCTGTCCTGTGTCGCGGTGTGCAAAAAGGCTCCTCAACGGGCCCTGTGGCGGAAGCACAAAAGGAAAGTGCGAAATCGATCCAAATGTTGATTGTGCGTGGCAGCTTATTATTGATCGGCTCAAGGCCTTAGGCAGACTTGAGCAAGATTATGAAAAATTGACGCCCATCAAGGATTGGTCTACTGATCGAGCAGGTGGCCCAAGAAAAGTTGTAAGGGAGGACGTAAGAATATGAGCGAGAGCAAGACCCCAAGTAAGCTGGAAAAGATTCTATCCTCAGGACACTTGGCAGTTACATCTGAATGCGGCCCACCGAGGGGAAGCGATCCGGAGACAATACGGAAAAAGGCCGAAATGATAAAGGACCATGTGGATGCTATCAACATTACAGACAATCAAACATCCGTAACAAGGTTGTGCAGCCTTGCCTCCTGTATCCACCTCAAGCTTATGGGACTTGAGCCCGTGCTGCAGATGGTTGTGCGCGACAGGAACAGAATTGCTCTTCAGAGTGATATCTTGGGAGCGGCTTCATTCGATATCCACAACATCCTCTGCCTTTCTGGAGATCATCAGAAATTTGGCGATAACCCCCAGGCGCAAAATGTCTTTGACATTGATTCCATGCAGCTAATTCAAATGGTAAGGCTCATGAGGGATGAAGGGAAGTTCCTAGGAGGAGATGATATTGTCAGGCCTCCTAAGATGTTCGTAGGAGCAGCAGCAAACCCTTTTGCCGACCCATTCGAAATTCGGGTCCCTCGCCTGGCAAAAAAGGTGGCTGCAGGGGCTGAGTTCATTCAAACTCAATGTATCTACAATGTCGAGCGCTTCAAAGAATGGATGAGAGGTGTTGTGGACAGGGGGCTCCACGAGAAGGTTTATATACTTGCCGGTGTGACCCCTTTTAAATCCGCTGGAATGGCGAAATATATGAAAAATAGGGTTCCAGGAATGGACGTCCCTGATGAACTGGTCAAGCGCATGAGTGGAGTGCCAAAAGAAAAGCAGCCTGAAGAGGGCCTAAAGATCTGTGTCGAAACAATACAACAGCTCAAAGAAGTTGAAGGGGTCAGTGGTTTCCACATAATGGCCATTGAGTGGGAAGAAAAGGTGCCTGAAATTGTGGACGCTAGTGGTCTTTATCCCAGGCCTAAGGTCGATGATTGATGTCTTGTACAACTTTACTTTTTTGTAAGAAAATTCTATTATAGCAACCTTAGTCTGAACAACTTAAGGGAGGTTCTTATATGTCAAAGAAATACATTTTGGTGGTGGACGATGATCCTGATCTGGTAGAAACTGTGGCAATGATGTTAGAGAGTAAAGGGTGTGAAGTAGGAAGGGCGTATGACGGAGTGGAAGGTGAAGAGTCTATTAAGCAAAGGAGGCCAGATCTGATCATACTGGACGTTATGATGCCTCGTAAAGACGGATACGTTCTTTGTGCAGAATTGAAGGCCAACGAAGAGACCAAGGATATCCCTGTTGTCCTTCTCACAGCTGTGGGCGAAGCCGTACCAACTACCAGGTATAGCCATGCCGATGGAATGTCCACAGAGGCAGACGATTATATCGCAAAGCCTATTGACACTGAAACGTTGTGGGAAATAGTAAATAGCCTGCTATCGTAGTGGATAGATTACGTAGGGAAAACGCTTGGGATGAAGCCGAAGCTGGCAGTGTATCTGGTAGGTGTCTAGGGGGCTTCAAGATCCTGTGGGACAATGTGCATTTCTCTCTGTTCTGTGAAGATTCCCAAGACCCTAAACATGCTTTGAAGTTATGCTCCGCCTTGTCGGAAAGTAAGCTTAATCTACCCTTTTTTACATTCGGGATTGACGAAAAGGGTCAGTATATCGGCCTTACCGTAGAAAGTGAGCTCGCTCTCAAGGCACAAAAAATCCTGGATAGCCTCTCTTGGGAAAAGGATAAGGTCTATTTAGCAACATCTAGATCTTCCATATTGTCTATCTTCCCACACCGAAGCAAGCCTGAAATAGCTGCCTCTTTGCTGGATGCATTCTCTAAAAACAACATACAACCAGCTGCCATGGCAAATTCTAGTGCGGCAATCTCTGCCGTGATTGACAGACACCTGGCTGCCAAAGCCACACAGGCCCTATTTGGCCCTTTTTGCTTTAGTACATATAGAACCCCTGAAGATTGGAAGCTTGCCCAGAAAGGCAAAGAAAAAATATACAAGGAAATTATTGCATCTTATCAAGAAAAAAGGCCCAAGGTTTACAGTCTCAACTGGCATCTCAACTTGGACCTTTTTGAGATTCGGTCTCTTTCAACTGAGTTAAGAAACATGGCCCAATTGTTCATGAATTTGGATAAAGCTGGTCTCAAGCTCACATTCTTGATTTCATCTGCCGTTGGAGGTAATCAGGAGCAAAAGTTTTTCTTGGCATTTCCTCACGCCACTAAGGATACCTTTAGAGAGAATCTTGGCAATCTAACATCATGGGAGGTACGAAAGGACTCGCAAGCCGTCGCCTCTTTTTCCATGAATGGTCCCCATTTTGGAGATCGGTACGGCATAGCAGCATTGCTTCTGCAATGTTTTCATGAAGCGGGCATCCGTCCCATTGCTATAGGATGTACTGTAGCCTCAATCATGGGACTTGTGGAATCTGGCCAGGTAAAAGCCGTTACTGAAGCTATTAGGGGCTCATTCGATGTCCCTGCTGTTATGGAAAAATAGGCCCCCTCTCATAACAATCCAGCGGCTGCCATGATCTCTGGGACCAGCTCCTCACGACCAATGGCCATAATGTGAACCCCGTGGCACATCTTCTCCTCGCAAATGTGGCGCACCATTCGCCCCGCTATTTCTATGCCTTTATCAATGGCCTTCCCCTTTGGTGCTGAGGCCATCTCGTCT
>CAZDVV010000029.1:0-18741 GCA_964508875.1 uncultured Desulfobacteraceae bacterium
TGCGGCGCGATTATAGAAAAAAGAAGATAAGGGGTCAAGAAACTTAACGAGGTTGTGGGCTTTTCAGGAAAGGCTTTGTTTTCAGATGACGTGAAAAAAGTGCAGGCGGATTCTGTGTCCAGGAGGCCCTTGGGAGGCCCCGGCCTCTGAAGACAAGGGAGGTGGTTAGGACTCTCAAGCCACAGAGGATTCGGTGGAAAGGCCAGAACCCACCTGCGCTTTCATGATATCATCGTGTGTCACCAAGTCAAGGTAAATCACAGAGGTTTTGAGAGTGTCAAAAAATCTCTTCAATCCGTCACTCCCACGAAACCCTGCCCGATGCTCACGCGGGCGCGGGAATAAAGAACCCGGGGCCAGGGCCCCGGGTTCTTATATCATATCTACCCTGTTTTTGGCTTAAGAGCTGTATTAATAAGGATGCCACATCCTCAAACGGTAAGACATTTCGGCCTTGGAAGGATGTTTGCGGTATTCCTTGATGTAAAAGACACCAGTAAACTGGTTGACAAAAGGAAAACCTGCCTCAGCCCAGCCTACCACGCCGCCGTGATACTTTTTGCCATTCCTGGTGGTGCTGCTCACGACATAGACGTTTTTGTACCCATACTTGTAAAGAAAACCGCCCACATATTTGGCCCTATGGGAGGTGCGGCACCAAATGTATATCGGGGTATTAGGGTCTTTTATCTCCTTGAGGATCACGTACGTGTGGCCCGCCTGAATATGATCCGTTCCTTCAATATGAAAGGCGTCGAACTCTGAATCGGTTCGTACATCAATCAAATAAATCTTTTTACGGTATGCCGGGTCGGCCATGGCCTTTTTCCATACCTCGTGGAGTTTAAACACGTCAATGAAATGATCGGTGGGGATTTCGGCGATAAAGCTCTTATGCACCTTCTTTTCGTTCACCTTAAGGGGATTGCTTCCAGCAAGAGCAAGCCCTGCAGCGGTCAGCATAAAGATTAGAGCCAGTGAGAAAACCAATACCTTTTTCATAGCTAAACCTCCTTTTGTTAAGTTATGGCCCGAAAGTTCAGGCCTTCAGCTAAGGTACCCAAACCGTTTCCCTTTCGCTGATTTAAGAACCAAACTTCGAGTATCCCGCCTCCTTCCGCGAAGTTCAGAACAACAGGCGACGAAAATATAAGCCAGTAAAGATAACTCGTCAAGTAGGAAACGCCAGTGAGCAAAAATATCTGGTATCTAGGGCTAAAGATTACCCCCTTTTCCTCCTGTTGAGATGGGCCCTAATTATAAGCGCAATTATTCCTGCCCCAGCGATAATCAGAACAACAATGTTATAACGCGACATGATTTTGGCAATCGTCTGCTTGATAACTAGCCAATTGCTTCCCACGGAATAGCCAAAAAGTATCCATATAAGGTTCCATACTGCGCAACTGGCAAGGGCAAAAACAGTGACCTTTCCTGGTTTGAGCCCTGAGATCCCTCCGGAGATAGAAATTACTGAACGAACGCCCGGCAAAAAACGGTTCATAAGGATAAGAAGATAGCCATATTTGCGAAACCATAATTCCGCCTTAATTATGTCGTCCGCCTTAAAAAACCAGTAGTCCCGTTCAACGAAATAGGTCCGCCCAAGGCGCATCCCAAGCCAGAACAGACACATGAAACCTAAAATACTTCCAAGAGTTGTGGATACGTACACTCCTACAAAACCAACCTTTCCCGCTCCAACAAGAAATGCCCCAAAGGCGGTAATAGTATCTCCGGGAATTGGCGGGAAGATGTTTTCCACAAATGCACTTATCCCCAAAACAATGTAAACAAGCCACCCGGGAAGAGAGGCTACAAAATTTAGAAATTGATCCAAGTAAGCCATTTACGGCCACCGAGTTTCCCCGGACCGCCCTGCTCAGCTACAGTGGCCGGTTACCGGTTTATTGCTAAATCTTGAATGACAAATGTCAAGTGAATTTAAAAAGGTCAAATATCGGAAAGATCTGAGCGCCAGCGTGCTTGGATCTGGCCTTTTTCATTTCTGATTGCAAACTCTAGAATATGGCGTGAGTGAAATGCAAGCCCCTTTTTCCTTGACTGCCTAAGGTGGCATTTGTTATCTGATCTTTCACCATTGAGACGGTTAGACTGTAGTCAGCGGATGTGCGTTAAGAATATGGCAAAGAAGAAAAAAATAAAAAGGAAGGAGCTGCTAAAAGAGCCCGACGAGTTTTTGACCCTTTCTAGCAGACTCTTCAATTGGGTTACGACTCACCAGAGGCAACTGGCTTACGCTGGGGTGGCAGTGGCAGGGCTTTTCGTCCTGTATGTAGCGGGATACCTTTACTACCGCCATCTAAACAAGGAGGCTCAGGGTCGATACAACGCTGCCTATGAGGCCATGGCAGCAAATATGAAACCTGATTCAGATCCAAAGGCATGGGAGAAAACAGAAAGCTTATTTATGGAAGTAGTAAATAGGTATTCTTTGTCAAGGGTCTCCCGTCTGGCCTTGCCCCAGGCCGCCTATGCTGCATATCGTGAAAGGAAGTATGATGAGGCTATAAAGTTATACCAGCAGTTTTTGTCCAAGATAGGTGAGGAAGCAGACTACCAGATGCTCACCCAAATGGCCCTCGCCGCCTGCTATGAGGCAAAAGGGGACTATTCTAAATCTATTCAATTACTTGAGCCGCTTAGCCAGGAAAAGGCCAATCCTTTTCGGGAATTAGCCATGATCAGTTTGGCCAGAGTTTATCGGCTGGCCGATCGGAGCAAGGACTCCAAAAGGACTCTCAAACAATTTATTGAAGAGTTTCCAAACTCACCATTTCTCCCTCTTGCCAAGGCCTTGCTTGCCAAGCATAAGGCATAGTAGCGGCAAGGTATCACCCAAATTTCCCTTGACACCAAGTATCCCTTTCATTACAGTCACTTTGTAGCTAAAATATAGCTTTGAAGAGGGAGGCCCACAATGATCATCACGGAGATCTTGGCGCGGAACGGCCGGATGTACGGCGATGAAATAGCGCTCATTGAACGTGAGCCGGCCAAGAACAAACGTGTCGAGATGACCTGGAAAGAATTCGACGACATGGCCAACCGTGTGGCCAATGCCCTTATTGACAAGGGTATAAGAAAGGGAGACAAGGTAATTCACTTGATGATAAATTGCCTGGAATGGCTCCCTTTTTACTTCGGGATCCTTCGCACCGGTGCCTGGGCGGTGCCCCTCAACTTCCGGTTTACGGCAAACGATATAAAGTACTGTGCCGATATTGCTGAAGCCAAGGCCATAGTGTTTGGTGAAGAATTCATTGACAGAATAAATGATATCAGGTCAGATCTTGAAACCATAAATGACTTTATTTTCGTGGGCGCGGAGGAGCAGACCCCTGAGTACTGTGAGCACTTCGAAGCCGTTCTGAATTCTGCCTCCGCCGACGACCCCAAGATCCCCCTCAGTATACTGGATGATGCAGCCCTTTACTTCACTTCAGGCACAACAGGCAGACCAAAACCAATCCTTCTTACCCATAGGAACCTGGAGGCAGCCTGCATCGTGGAAAACCGCCATCACAACCAAACCCACGAGGATAACTTCCTATGTATCCCTCCCCTCTATCATACTGGGGCCAAGATGCACTGGTTCGGAAACTTTATCGTTGGAGCAAAGGCAGTCATCCTCAAGGGGGTTAAGCCCGAGTGGATACTTGAAGCGGTCTCAGAGGAGCAATGTACCATTGTCTGGTTACTGGTGCCTTGGGCCCAAGACATACTAGTGGCTATCGAGCGAGGAGAGCTTAAACTGCAAGATTACAAACTAGATCAATGGCGTCTTATGCATATAGGTGCTCAGCCCGTTCCTCCCAGCCTGATAAAAAATTGGAAAAAGGTCTTTCCCCACCATGATTATGACACCAACTACGGCTTAAGTGAAAGCACAGGGCCTGGATGTGTGCACTTAGGAATGGAGAATCTCCATAAGGTTGGCGCCATAGGAGTGCCAGGGTTTGATTGGGAGTACAGGATCGTAGATGAGAACCTAAATGATGTGCCCAAGGGGCAGCCCGGAGAATTGATGGTAAAGGGCCCTGGTGTAATGAAGGAGTATTACAAGAATCCTGAGGCCACTAAGAGCACCATAATTGATGGATGGTTGCTCACAGGGGACATGGCAAGGGTGGACGAAGACGGCTTTATATGGCTTGTGGATAGGAAAAAGGATATCATCATCTCGGGCGGGGAAAACATCTTTCCAGTTGAGATAGAGGACTTTTTGTTAGACAATCCCAAGATTCAGGATGCTGCGGTAATTGGAATCCCTGATGAAAGACTTGGAGAGATTGTTGCGGCAATAATACAGTTGAAACCAGACCAAAGGATGACAGAGGAAGAGGTGCTAGAGTACTGTGAAAGGCTTCCAAGATATAAACGTCCCAGGAAGGTCTTTTTTGATAATGTACCCAGAAATCCTACGGGCAAGATAGAAAAGCCAAAACTAAGGAAGAAATATGCAAGTCGGGAAGAAAGTTTTAAGATCTAGAAACGGGGGAGACTATGCACAAACTATTGACTGATTCACCAGGCAAAGAGATGCTGCTGTTGGGAAATGAGGCGATAGCCAGGGGGGCCCTAGAGGCAGGCCTATCATTTGCCACTTGCTACCCGGGCACACCGTCCTCGGAAATCCCTGAGCAGTTTTTTAGAATTAGCCAGGAAACGGACCTCTATTTTGAATACTCAACCAATGAAAAGGTTGCCCTAGAGGTTGGGGCAGGGGCTGCAGTGAGCGGGCTTCGCACCATGGTAACCATGAAGCACGTGGGTCTCAATGTGGCCGCTGATCCTCTCATGACCCTTGCCTACTCAGGTGTGAAGGCCGGTATGGTGATAGTTACGGCTGACGACCCATATCTATTCTCCAGTCAGAATGAGCAAGATAACCGCTACTATGCTAGGCTGTCGGGCCTACCAATGCTGGAGCCCACCAACACCCAGGAGATGAAAGATATTACTAAAATGGCCTTCGACCTTTCCGAGCAGCTGGAGCTTCCGGTGCTGCTCCGTACTACCACCAGGCTAAACCACGTCAGAGGAAAGGTTGTGCTAGGAGAGCTTCAGCCCATAAGAACAAAGGGTGAATTCCGGCGCAACCCGTTTCACTTTGTTGCCATCCCTGCGGTATCAAGAAAGCTTCACAAGTTGTTACTTGAAAAATATGACCAGGCCGCCAGAAAGGCTGAGAGCTGGCCAACGAACCAGATAATTGGAAACGGGCCTTGGGGTATTGTCACCAATGGCGTAAGCTTTAATTATGTGAGTGATGCTATTAGTGATCTGGGAATCCAGGACAAGGTTACCATATTGAAATTAGGTTTTTCATGGCCGCTACCCAAAGGGCTAATCAAACAATTTCTGGATCAAGTGGATAAGGTGCTGGTGGTCGAAGAATTGGAGCCTATCAATGAAAATGACTTCCGTGCTATCGCACAGGAACTGGGTATTACTAAGCTCATTAAGGGAAAAGGAGTGGGAGAACTGAGCAGGCTTTTTGAATATGACCCCGGTATGGTAAGACGTGCCATTGCTCAGTACTTCGAAGTGCCCTACGAGCCTCCCAAACCAGTGGACCTTTCCGGAATACCGGAGCTACCTGCAAGACCACCCAATCTTTGCCCGGGTTGCCCGCATCGAGCTACGTATTATGCTGTCAAGGAGGTCTACGGAGAAGATGCCATACATCCTACTGATATCGGCTGCTACACACTAGGTGTGTTGCCGCCCATTTCCATGGCCGATTACCTCATCTGTATGGGCTCCTCAGTTAGCTCCTCATGTGGTTTTTCACAGGCAACGGACAAAAAGGTGGTTTCTTTCATAGGTGATTCCACCTTCTTCCATTCAGGAATTACAGGGTTAGTCAACGCAGTTCACAATAACCACAAGTTCACATTGGTGATCCTTGACAATGGCACCACGGCCATGACAGGCCACCAACCGCATCCGGGCGTGGATACCACTCCCATGGGGGTGCAAAGGACCCAGATTGACCTTGAACAAGTCGTGAGGGGTTGCGGGGTCAAGGATGTTCACGTGGTAAAGCCCTTTAAACTTAAGAAAACCATGGAAGCGGTCAAGGCTGCCATGGAATATGATGGGATATCTGTCATTATTTCCAAGGAACTGTGTCCATTGTTTGCAAAGGCTACAGGGCAGGCAAGAAAGGCAAAGCCTTTTTATGTGAATCTTGACAAGTGCAAGAACCATCGTGATTGCATTAACAAGATTGCCTGTCCAGCCATGTATCTTGAAGGGGAACAGGTGATGATCAATCAGAATCTTTGCATTGGCTGTGCTGTTTGCGCACAGATTTGCCCCGAAAACGCGATCCTGCCTTCAAAATAACCTGGGCGGGATACCATAGCATGTGTGGAGGTTTCAATGGATACCAAAAGAGTCGTGTTTGTTGGAGTTGGCGGGCAGGGAAATCTGCTGGCGTCTAGGCTTCTAGGAGAGGCAGCTCTGTCTCAAGGGATACAAACAGTTGTAAGTGAAATTCACGGAATGGCCCAAAGGGGCGGGATCGTCGAATCAGCGGTGCTCATGGGTGAGGTCAGCAGTCCTATTGTATCCAACGGTGAGGCTGACGTATTGGTAGGTTTTGAGCCTGTGGAGACACTCAGGGCCCTTGGCAAGTGCAACCAGGAAACCCTTGTGATAACCAATACCCATCCACTACCACCCTTTACCGTATCCGTTGGACAGGGAACGTATCCGCCAGTAGACGAAATGTTGGATCTAATCCAGACAAAAATAAGAAGGGTCATTGCCCTTGATGGTGACGCCATGGCGGCAGAAGTGGGGAATCCCCTATCCTTAAATATGGTCATGTTGGGTGCACTAATTGGGTCGGGTTCTATACCCATTACCGCAGAGGTCATGAAAAAGACCATAGAACAGTCAACAAAGAAGGCCTTCCTAGAATCAAACCTCAAGGCCTTTGACCTGGGATATGAGTCAGCCCAAAGTCAATGAGGATCGCGCTTGTATCAACTCCCTGGCCGCTGTTCAATCGTCCTTCTATTCAGCTCGGGGCCTTAAAGGCCTTTCTATCTAAGAGACTTCCAGGCCTAAAGGTGGAGGCCCATCACCTTTACTTCCAGGTGGCCGCATCCCTTGGCTACCCTTTATACGAAGAAATATCCCAAAGCACGTGGCTGGCTGAGCCCCTTTATGGTGCCTTGCTTTATCCAGAGCGATCAGACTTTATAGAAAAGTTCTGGAAGAGAAAGATCTCAAGAACCAAATACTGTAAGCAGACACCGTTTGGGAAGATATGTGAAATTCTGAAAAGGTCTGCTGATGAAATTTTGTCTTCCATCGATTGGGGCGAATATCAATTAATTGGATTTTCCATTTGTTTATCCCAAGTGACAAGCTCACTCTATTTCATCACTCAGATAAATAAAATGGCTCCCCATGTACCCATCGTGATAGGTGGGTCATCCTGCTCAGATGAGTTAGGCCGCAGCTTTCTTAGCTCATTCCCTCAAATAAGATATGTGATACAAGGTGAAGGTGAGCTGCCCTTGTTGAATCTGCTAAGAAATCTGGATCAGCAGACTCCTGGCATGCTGCCTACGGCCCAAATTGCTAATCTAGACGACCTTCCTGCCCCTGATTTCGAGGATTATTTCCGGGCGCTTAGGCACTTGGGACCAGATAAAAGGTTTTTTCCTAAAATCCCTGTGGAGATGTCCAGGGGCTGCTGGTGGAACCGCTGCGCATTCTGCAATCTGAATCTCCAGTGGAAAGGCTATAGAAGCAAGTCTATTGAAAAGATGGTAGCGGAACTCAAGGCATTGTCAGACAAATACCAGTTGTTGGGTTTTTCATTTATGGACAATCTGTTGCCACAGAAAAACATAGAGTCTTTTTTCGACCGTGTTTCCCTATTGAATAGAGACTTCGAACTCTTTGCAGAAATTCGTGCGACAACTACGCAATCTACCTTGCAGGCCATGGGCAAGGCCGGAATGAGGGAGGTCCAGGTCGGGGTGGAGGCCTTGAGCAGCGGGCTTCTCAGAAAAATCAACAAAGGCACAACCGTTATAGACAACGTGGAAATAATGAAAAATTGCGAGAGACCCGGATTTCCTTCTCTTACGGGCAACCTTATTATGGAATTTCCTGGCAGCGACGAAAAAGACGTCAATGAAACTCTGGCCGCGCTTGACTTTGTCCGGCCGTTTCGTCCGCTCAAGGCCATTCCCTTCTGGCTAGGTTACGGGAGTCCAGTGTGGAATAATCAGGGGCGATATGGAATAAAGAGGGCTTTCAATCACCCATATTACAGGAGCATCTTTCCTGATAAGGTATTCAAGTCTCTGCTCACCATGGTCCAGGGCTATTACGGACAGGTTCGTGAACAAAGGCGTCTTTGGCGTCCTGTTAAGGAAAAAGTCGCCCAGTGGACAGAGAGGTACTGTACGCTTCATAAAGGGTTACCTTACGAACCCATTCTTTCTTACAGGGATGGGGGGGATTTTCTGATCATCCGCGAACGACGTTCCAGTGCATATCCCATGACCCATAAACTCAAAGGGACTTCTAGAAAAATCTATCTCTTTTGTGAGACACAACGAAGTGTCAAAGAGATAACAGCGCGATTCCCATCATTTAGTGCCGGTGATATTGAGGCCTTTCTCCGAATGATGGTGGAAAAACGCCTAATATTTAATGAAGGAGATAAGTTTTTGAGCCTGGCAATACCAATTAATAGTCTTTCTCATTAGCCGTTAGTCTTTTCTATACAGGGCCAGGATGCCCTCCATTGGGCTGATATTGCTCATCAGTTTTAATCCATCATATCGTGGTAGTACTTTGTCCACACCATAGAGCATGAAGATAGCTCCTGGTTTTGCTTTTGCTGAGATAAGGTGAGAGAACTCCTCATGCATGACAAGATAGGTGTAGAAAAAATCAAAATCGCTAAAACCAATGCCGGTTGTATCTTCTATTAGTCTGTGTACATTGCTGTCACAGGCATCCCCATGGAACAAGTGGATGTTATGAGGAGGCAGCAAGAGTCCCATGGACTCAAGCACAAGGTCTAACTCACCTTTTAGCTGTGCATACTCATCAAGGGTCCATTCATCAAGTTCAATACCCACCGAGGCCCGGACAAAATAGCTCATGAGCACATTGATCCTACCATCTGCGCACCCCATATCCAGAAATGAACAGTTTTTGCGAAGCAGGCCTTGTTCATGAAGCAAGTTCAGGCATGAAAGCAAGATTTTTAGATCACTGGATCGGCGAAAACCAAGTGGCCCTACATTTCCCACCTTACGCGTATCATAGAACTCTGCAATTGTCTCCAGCGTCTTCCTTACTACCTTATCCACCGCTCTTTACGATCCTCTTGATTCTCTCGCAAATAAGAAAGAGGAGCTCAAGCTCCTCACCTTCCTTCTGCCGCATTCGGATGATCTTTTCTTGTGCTACTTGTTCAGTAACGTCCTTGCAAAGGTAATTGACACAAATTGGATGGCGTGCAACTAACGTACATCCATTGGGACCCAAAAAGAAGCAACTATCTTGCTTCCATCTTGCCTCTTGGAGCTTTACTCCCAAGAGGAGATTAGCGATTAGGATCCACTGGTCATAACGATCCTCTATACCCGCTCCACAACAAGACCCCCCCGCCTCTGTTTCACATCGCCGGCAGATATCAGCTATACCTGCCTCTTGCATTTCAGTATGCGAAGAGCCAACAGCATTCCTGAATGCAGTTACAAGTTCTAAAAGTTTGGGATCAGAGAAGAAGAGTCCCTGACACAAGGCAAACTGCTCCCTTGCCCAATTGACTTTCTCCTCTATAGTCCCCAGCTCCATGGGGCAAATCCGTTATTCCTTCTTCTTTTTTGCTGGAGTCCTTTTTCGGCCCTTGCCCTTCTTTTCTTCCTTGGCCTCTTCCTCCCCAAATCGCTTAAGGCCCTCGGCCAGTTCCCTCAGTTTCTGATCAACCAGGAAGTTTATTGTTCCTTTGGGATAAGTCCCGTCTTCCTGCAGTTCGCCGGCCTTTATATCAGTGAGTATTTCTATGCCTTGGTCAATGGTCTTTATGGGATAGATATGAAACTTTCCCTTCTTGACGGCTTCCACCACGTCTTTGCGCAGCATAAGGTCTTTAACGTTTGCCTCGGGAATTATCACACCCTGCTTGCCGGTGAAACCAAGTTTCTTGCAGCAATCGTAAAATCCTTCAATCTTTTCGTTGACCCCGCCGATGGCCTGGATTTCCCCTTTTTGATTTACTGAACCCGTGACTGCTATTGATTGTTTTATGGGCACGCCAGAGAGACTGGACAGCAGCGCATAGACCTCAGTGGACGAAGCGCTATCGCCATCCACACCACTGTAAGACTGTTCAAAGGCGATACTGGCGCTCATGGTAAGGGGCTTGTTTTGGGCGTATTTCTTGCGCAGGTACCCTGCCATTATAAGAACCCCCTTGTTATGGGTGGCACCGGAAAGATCTGCTTCACGTTCTATATTGATGATACCTGCCCTTCCCATGGAGGTTGAGGCCGTAATTCGGGTTGGTTTTCCAAATGTGTAATCACCAAGTTGATAGACCGCTAGACCATTAACCTGTCCAACAACTGCGCCGTCAACATCTATCAGGAGTGTGCCCCGATCTATCATCTCCTGGATGTGCTCTTCCACCATGTTCGAGCGAAATACGCGGGCGTCAATGGCCTTGTCCACATGAGTGTCTTTGACTACAGAGGACTTGTCCTGCGCTGCATAAAAGTCGGCTTCACGAATTAGGTCTGTTATGTCAGGGAAGCTGGTGGATATTTTCTCCTGTCTACCAGTCATCCGAACAGCATGCTCCACGAGTGCGGCAACACCTGTCCGGTCAAAGGGTCGAAGCTTGTCTTCATCTGTTTTTTTCTTTATGAAGGCTGCAAATTGTTTGATAGATTCATTGGTCTTGTCCATTGCCGTATCAAAGTCTGCCCGTACCTTAAAGATTTTCTTAATCTCTTCATCGTAATAGTTCAGCAGGTAATACAAGTAGTAGTCCGATATGACCACCACCTTAACATCAAGCTCAATTGGTTCAGGCTTTAATCCGGTGGTGGTGAAAAGATAGAAAGGATCATAGGTCTGGATCTCAAGCTTTCGGCTCTTAAGTGCCCTTTTTAGTCCTTGCCACACTCCTGGTTCAGTAATGGCATCAAGAAGATTGATTACAAGATACCCGCCATTGGCCTTTATTAGTGAGCCGGCCTTGATCTTGCTAAAATCCGTTCGCCACACTCCTGTGCGGTCCACCACCCTTTCGATGCTTCCGAAAAGATTTCTGTAAGTAGGATAGGATTCGATGATCACCGGTGGCCCTTTCTGATCACTGTTGTCAACAATGAGATTTACCTGATAGGGTTGAAAATGGTCGGCTTGTGGCATCATGGGTATAATCTGGGGCATTCCAGGGGGCTGAGGCTGTGTGCGGAAGATATGAAGATTGTCAGCCATATCTTCAAGCATCGCCTCAAGATAGTTTCTGACCTTCTCTGACTTATATTTCTTGAGCAAAGGGGCCATTATCTCTGAGGCATTTTTCATGAACATGACTCGATCCATCTTTTCTATCTTTTCTTGTACCTCCTTTTGAAGGTCCCTCAGCTCCAAGAAGATCTGGTCGATCTGCCCTCTTAATCTGGCCTGTTTTTCCTTCATGGCCTCAAATTCTTCTTTTGGAAATCTTCCTTTTTCCACCAAGGCCTCTACTTGATCAATAGTCATGGGCTGCCCATCCACCAAAGGAACAACCTCTGGTCTCTTGTATTGGCCCATTTGTACGTCCACGAGAGCAAATCCCTCTTCTTTGACTTTTTTGTCCAGTTCCTTGAAAAAGCTCTTCCCCTTTTCCTCGTAGGCCTCCATTATTTCTTTTTTCAGGTTGATGTATTCCTGGCTTTCAAAAAGTTGGGGGATCTGCTTTTTGAGGGTCTCTACGAATCCCTGAACATTTTTCTTGAACTCCGCTCCGGTTCCTCCCTTGAGCCTAAGTAAGATTGGTGCCTCCGGATTCTGGAAGTTATTCACATAGCACAGGTCATCGGGAATCCCCTCTTTTTTTGTAATCTTTTTCAGCAATGTCTTAACCGTGGCCAGACGTCCTGTTCCGGCAACGCCTGTCACGAATACATTATACCCGGGCTTGTCCATGTGAATAGCAAACTCTAGCGACTCAACACCCCTTTTTTGCCCAATGATCTCCTTAAGGGGATCCAGGTCATCGGTTGTCTGAAACGGTAAAGCCTTGGGATCAAGACGCCACCTGAGTTTTTCTATAGGGACCTCTGGATATCTCTTTTTCCTGGGCATACAAACCTCCTGACAGTCTATTTCACCTTTATTTTTACAGCCTTTCTTTTACCTTGTCGCAATTTTGGCATTACAATTCGAAACACCCCATCAGCATAGTCTGCAGTAACGGCTTCGGCACTGACCTTGGAAGGTAATCTTATGGTCTTGGTGGTAGTAGTGAAGGTTTTTTTTATTCTCCGTTGAAAAATTCCAATCTCTTCAACCACCGATCTTTTCTTGCATTCAATGTAGAGCATGTCGTTTTTGACCCATATGTTCACATCCTCTGGGGAGGCCCCGGGCATCTCTGCTATGACGACTAATGTGCTGCCTTGGTCAATAATTTCAAAGTAAGGACCTTTCATCTCCCCAGGAAGCTCTACCCCGCCAGCAAAGCATACCCACAGACGCTCCAGCAATTTGTCCACATCACGCCTCAGTCTGTTCATTTCCCTGCTGGTCCAAATTATTAATTCTGACATAACAATAACCCTCCCCTGTGTTCAAATAAAAGGGCAAAAGGTTTAAACGGATTGTAATGGAATTAAACAGAAGGCTATTGTAGATTCACTTATTAGTCAATGCAAGAACTAAAGGATACTGGAAAGGCTGGGTAGCGGTTGTGGATATGCGAGTATAGTCCTTGCCAGTCTAACGCGAATAAACTATAGTTCATTGGCAAAGTGAAAGGCTTTTTTAACTCCATGTGAATCTCAAGGAAGGAGGGGCGATATGGAGAAGATCGAGATAGTAGTGGCCAGGGAAATCCTTGATTCCAGGGGGAATCCTACTGTGGAAGTTGAGGTGGGATTGAGTGATGGGGCCTATGGACGTGCTGCAGTTCCTTCTGGGGCCTCAACGGGAAAGCATGAGGCGGTGGAGCTCAGGGACAAAAGAAAGAAAAGATACAATGGAAAAGGTGTGGAAACGGCAGTGAGGAATGTCAATCAGATCATAGCACCTGCCCTTTTGGGCATGGACGCAATGGATCAAAGACAAGTGGACCAGACATTGATAGAGCTTGATGGAACAAAAAATAAGGGAAAGCTGGGAGCCAATGCCATACTTGGGGTATCTCTTGCGGTGGCAAGGGCAGCGGCCGACTCTGCGGGAATGCCTCTGTATAGATATATCGGGGGATCAAATGCCTGTATCTTACCCATGCCTATGATGAACATTCTAAATGGCGGTGTTCATGCTGCCAACAATGTTGATCTTCAGGAATTCATGATTATGCCCATCGGGGGCAAGACATTTAGAGAAGCACTCAGAATAGGTGCCGAAGTATTCCATGCCCTTGCCTCAGTTCTCAAGGAAAAGGGTTACTCAACAGCGGTGGGTGATGAAGGTGGTTTTGCCCCAAACCTATCTTCCAACGAAGAGGCAGTGGAGATGATACTGGCAGGAGTGAAAAGGGCAGGTTACAAGGCAGGGCAAGACGTGGTATTGGCCCTAGATCCTGCTTCGTCCTCGTTTTACAAAAATGGAAAATATGTCTTTTGGAAATCTGACAAATCCGTGAAGACCGGCGAAGAAATGATCGACTATTATGAAAAATGGCTTGATCGCTACCCCATAGTGTCAATAGAAGACGGTTTGGCGGAGGAAGACTGGAAAAACTGGAAGAACATGACTGAGAAGCTTGGCAAGAGGATCCAAATCGTGGGTGACGATCTATTTGTGACCAACACCAAGCGTATCGCAAGGGGTATCAAGGAAGGCTCGGCCAACGCTGTTCTGATCAAGCTTAATCAAATCGGAACCTTGACAGAGACGCTCGAGGCCATAGAAATGACCCATCGGGCAGGATGGAATGCGGTCATCTCCCATCGCTCAGGCGAGACTGAGGATACATTTATCGCTGATTTGGCTGTGGCTACTGGGACCGGCCAAATAAAGACAGGTTCTCTCTGTCGATCTGAAAGGATTTGCAAGTATAATCAGCTTTTGAGAATAGAAGAAGAGCTGGGAGATTCGGCCGTTTTTGGCTGGCAGGTCTGAACTGTCAACAATATAAAGGCCTTGACATACAAAAAAAATCGTTGTTAAGATGCGTTTTATTAGACCCGGATGCAAGGACGCTGCGTGGTTGTCGGGTAGGATTCGCTCTGAAGCAGCTATACTGCCTCGCCAGAGCGACCACCTGATTAGAAGAACCATGATACACCCAAGAAAGGAGGTTGGCGCTTTGGCAGAGGGAGTAGTAAAATGGTTTAGTGCTGCGAAGGGCTATGGTTTTATTAAACAAGAGGACGGCCAGGATCTCTTCGTCCACTTTTCCTCCATCAACATGCCCGGGTATAAAACCTTAATGGAGGGTGACAGGGTTAGTTTTGAGGTGGAGGAAACAGACCGGGGACCCCAGGCAAAGAACGTCACCAAGCTATAGCTTTTAGACGTGGCAAATTGAAAGGCAACCCATTTTGGGTTGCCTTTTTTGTTTCAGGCAGCATCGCTTTCGGGAAGGCCAAGGTCTCCGCACTCGTACAAGCACAGCGTGCACAAAACCATAGCCGCAGTTTCTGCTCTCAATATCCTTTTGCCCAGAGTCACAGGAACAAATCCTGCCTTGGTTGCCAGCTCAATTTCGTGTGTGGAAAACCCACCTTCAGGACCCACAACGCCTATGATCTTCTTTTTTTTGGAGCCTTGTTCTCGAAGAATGCTTTTGAGATCTGCAGAACGCTCCTGTTCCCACAGAATAATTCCCAGGGCCTCAGGCTCAGTTCCCATTTCCAATACTTTATCAAAACTCACCATGGACAGGATTTCAGGAGGCCTCGTCCTATCTGATTGGGCTGTTGCATTGCGGGCGATTTCCCGCCAATGTCTCAATTTGTTTTCCATTCTATTTCCCTGTAGGCGAATCACACTCCGCTCAGAAGAAAAAGGGATTATACGTGTGACACCCAATTCTGTAGCCTTTTGGATCACTAGATCCATTGCCTTTGCCTTCAAGGCCGCCTGGCAAAGAGTCATGTGAAGCAGTGGGTTCTCGGGGTTTGCCACAGGGTTAAGGAGCTTTAGTTCAACCGAAGTAGGGCATGCAGACACAATAATGGCTTCGTAGCGTTTGCCCTGGGTGTCCATGAGGATGAGGTGGTCTGTGGGTTTCATTCTGAGAACCCTGGCTATATGTCTAGCTTCTGAACCACAAATAGTGACCTTGTCATCCTCAGAAGGAATCTGGTCAATTACAAATCGTCTCATGGTATATATGAAACATCAGATGCTATTGGTTTTTACCAATAGTACAGTAGCCCACTCTTCCATGAAATCCACCTCTCTTATCTCAAGCCCCTCAAAGCAGAAGCGCTGAACAACGGCGTCCACCTGGTCTTTCAGGAGCCCAGATAAAACAAGATCCCCATTAGGAGACGTAACGCGTATGAGGTGTTTGTCCAATGCGCATATAGTATCATAGATAAGATTTGCAACAACAACGGAAAACCGTGTTTTTATTTTTTCTAACGGGATATTGGCAAAATGGATCCTATTTTCAACCTTGTTCAGCTCGGCGTTGCGTTTTGCCCAACGGAGGGCTTCAAGATCTATGTCTATGGCAACAATCCTGCAAGCGCCAAGCATAGCGCCGTATATTGCCAGAATCCCGCTTCCTGTCCCCACATCTAGCATATCCCAGGACCGCCTCTTTTCTATACGTTCCAAGGCCCTGAGGCACATCTTGGTTGTGGGATGTTTTCCTGTTCCAAAAGCCGGCCCGGGGTCCATGAGAATAACCTTTCCAGAAGATATAGATGGGGGCGTTTCCCAGGCGGGTATTATGAGTAATCCATCAGTTATGGCCTCTGGGGTAAAGAATCGTTTCCAGTTCTCTGACCAATTTTGGCTCTCAACGTGCTTAACGTGGAGGGTGGGCATCCGGGCGCCAGGAAAAAGTGATGGTATTTTTTCCAAATGTTTCTTTATGGCTTCAATTTGTTCTACCAATTTTGGGTCGGCCTGTAGATAGGCCTGAAGTTGTCCAGGGTCATGATCATGGGTCAGGACTCCTGTGCAGCCCAGATCGAATAGATAGGCGGAGATGGCCTCGTGGGTTTGAGGGTCTGCCTCAATCTTAAGCTCCCACCACGATCTTTGCGACTGTGCTTCGTCTTTCATGGGGTATTTCTTATGGGGTAATACTACAGATTCGTTTCCCCAAGGAGCAGACGAGGGTTGCTATGATGAAAAAACCCGCCATAGGAGGCGGGCTTACCTATTCTAGCTCATGATATTTGTGGCCTAGGCCTTGGTGAACTGATAACTAAGCTGTCCATTAGGGTGTTTGACTACCTCGGTTTTCATATCCATTCCCAATCTGAGATCTTGCTCCGGGATTTCCTTGGCAATCCTTCCGAACACCTTGTACTCGCCATAATCAAGCAATGCAATGCAATATGGAAGGTCTGATTCAAATCCTAATGGGGCGTACTGGAGCTGGCTATACGTGACCAGTTTTCCACTACCCGAGACCTCAAACCATTCCATGTCGCTATCAAGGCAATGGAAGCAGTCAGCGCGAGGAGGAAAATATTTCTTGCCACATCCCTTGCACTGGGTTCCCATTACCCTGCCCTGCTCCAAATAACCAATAAAGTCATTGACCTTAGTTATACCAGTAAAGGAAACTATGCCAAATTTCTTAAATCTATCGTCTACTTCCTTTTTCTTTTTGGCCATTTTACTACCTCCCCAGAATCGTGACACAGCCGTATAGGCCAACTCCACCGATATTATGGACCAGCCCTATTTCAGGATCCTTTACCTGCATCTGACCGGCTTCACCCCTCAATTGAAGCACAATGGTCCTAATCTGTGAGCCCCCTGTGGCACCCACAGGGTGTCCCTTGGATAGGAGTCCGCCGTCAACATTTATGGGAATACTGCCTTCCTTATATGTTTCCTTGGAGCGAATTAGTTCTTTACCCTCACCCGGTTTGGCAAAACCCAGATTCTCGTATGCCATTAATTCTGCAATAGTAAAACAGTCATGGACCTCTGCTACATCGATATCGTTTGGTCCAACACCGGCCATCTCGTATGCCTGCCTTGCGGCCTCTTGGGCAACGGTCAGGCCAGTAAAGAGATCCCTGCCTGCCAGGTTTACACTTGTGGAGGCAGCACCCAGGCCCAATATCCAAACTGGTTTGTCGCTAAGGGCCTTGGCCTTTTCCTCGTTGGCCACTATTACGCATGAGCTGCCATCGGCGTTTGCACAACAATCGCCAACACGTAAGGGACTGGCCACCGGTCCTGACATAGGACTTTCAGGATCTGAAAACATATCAAGTGAAACGGGCTTACGATAAACTGCCTTGTCATTAATCTGACCGTAGGTTGAGGATTTTACTCTTATGAGAGCCAGATCCTCCTCAGTAGTCCCATACTTTTCCATGTGGGCCCGGGCATACATGGCATAGTATGCGGGCATCATGGTTCCAAAAGGGCTCTCCCACTGAATGTCAGCACCCCTTCCCATCCTTTCCTGTGACTCTGCCGATGATATCTCTGACATCTTCTGGAATCCGATAACTGCCACCACATCATGGAGGCCGGATTTCACCAGTGAGTAGGCCACCCGTAGGCCCATGGAGCTAGAAGAACAAAGGCTTTCGAGATAACACGTTGGCTGGGGAATGAGGCCCAAATACTCGGCAAACACTCCGGCTGGCGATCTCTGTTTGTCATATTCAGGGGCTGAGCACACTATGGATGCGTCAATATCGTTCACACTAATCTGGGCATCCTTCATTGCTTCTCTGAAGCCCTCAAAGGCCAGTTCTCTAATGGAGCCAGGATATCCCCTCACAAAGGAACTCTGTCCGACTCCAATGATTCCCACTTTTCCCATAAATAACCTCCTTTGATTGTAGGCATAAGGCATGGGGCTCAAGGCTTAAGACTAACGGAACAAGGCCCTGCCCTACGTGGAAACGAGGGTGAAAGTACTTTTCGTCCTGCCCACCGTCTCGTGCCTCAAGCCTGGCATAATAAAGACTGATGAACTCGCAAAAAGTCAAAAATCGTCGGCTTTTGTCATTCCCGCTCCCCACCTTCGCGAGGACAAGCTCCATGGGCACACAGCATACGGGAGTGACGAGCTTGGAGACTTTCTACGAGGTCATCAAGATTGTAGTGCATTTATTGCTTCAAATGCAGTGCGAGTATAGGTAAAGAAATAAGATGGGTCAAGGAAAAGCTGAACCGCAAGGAGGTAGAGGTATGATTGCCCGTGTGTAGTAAGCCTGCCAGTATTGGAAGGGAATCCTGATTTCTTGAAATGGATTAATGATGAAACTATGGGATAATGGATCGCGGTCTTGACGCAGCCCTGCCTTTTTTCTAATGTAACATGCTAATTTTATTATATTCTCAGCCAAGCAA
>CAZDVV010000030.1:0-6901 GCA_964508875.1 uncultured Desulfobacteraceae bacterium
TTGCTTCATTTGGGACGTGGAAGGCAACAAATACGTAGACTATGTTGGCTCATGGGGCCCAATGATACTTGGTCATGCCCGCGAAGAAGTGATCCAGGCCATAGTGAAGGCTGCATCCAATGGAACCAGCTACGGCGCCCCCACAGAACTTGAGGTAAATCTGGCCAGGCTCATTGTTGAAATGGTACCTTCTGTGGAGATGGTAAGAATGGTTAACTCTGGAACTGAAGCCACCATGAGCGCAATTCGTCTGGCGCGCGGCTATACTGGAAGGGAAAAAATCCTAAAGTTCGAGGGCTGCTACCACGGTCATGCTGATAGTCTTTTGGTCTCAGCCGGCTCTGGAGTTGCCACTCTCGGTATACCTGGCAGCCCCGGTGTACCTGCTGACCTGGCTCAGCATACCATCTCGGTTCCCTTTAATGACATTGGGGCTGTGGACGAGGCCTTCCACAAATACGGAGAGCAAATCGCGGCCATTATAGTGGAACCAATTGCTGGAAATATGGGTGTGATACCGCCCCAACCAGGTTTTCTCCAGGGGCTAAGACAAGTCACAGAAAAAAACGGCTCACTACTTATTTTTGATGAGGTGATAACGGGCTTCAGGGTATCTCAGGGCGGAGCTCAAGAGCTATACGACATAATGCCAGATCTTACGTGTTTGGGGAAAATAATAGGTGGAGGCCTCCCTGTGGGTGCTTATGGCGGAAAAAAGGAGATAATGAGCCGCATGGCACCTGAAGGGGACATCTACCAGGCAGGCACACTTTCAGGGAATCCTTTGGCTATGGCCGCGGGCCTTGCCACCCTTAGCATCCTAAAAGACTCAACCATATACGAATCACTGGAAAAACGCGCGAGCCACCTTTTCTCCGGTATAGAAGAGGCTGCAAGACGGGCTGGAGTAGAGGTTACCATCAATCGCGTTGGGTCCATGGGCGCGGTGTTCTTCAATTCCAATGAGGTCACCAACTTCATCGAGGCCAAGAGATCCAATGAAAATCTATTTAAGAGGTATTTCCGAGCAATGCTCTCAAGTGGTGTGTATCTCGCTCCCTCAGCCTATGAAGCGATGTTTATCTCCGATGCACATGAGGAAGAAGTTATTGAATTTACGATAGAATCAGCACACAGAGCCATGGAGGCATTGTGAACAAAAAAATATTGACTCGTCAATTGAGCTGTGATAAGGACTACGTGATTTTTTTCACGGACAGACCAGGGCCACAGGCCTTTCTATGAAACTGGACGAAGACCTGAAAAAAGCCATCAAGACCGTGGGCATTTTGAGCACGGTTGGGATGGCCATGGCCTTCGCTATTGCGATCGGTGCTGTTGCCGGTTATTACGCTGACAAATGGCTGGGGACTGCACCTGTTTTTCTTTTGATAGGGATTGGTTTCGGTATAGGTGCAGCCTTCAGAAACCTTTTTATCTTAACCAAGAGAGCAAGGCGCCAAGATGAAGATTGAAGCAAATTCCACGGCGATGCGCTATGTTTCCCTATTTTACTGGTCAGCTTTGGCCTTGATGGGAGGGATAAGCGCATTCACCATGTCGGCGACCTTCACCCTGGGCATCTTCGCTGGAGGGTTGTTGGTTATCGCCAATTTCAACATCTTACGTATGGGCGTCCAAAAGGCTTTTTTGTCCGGTGACATGGCCAATCCCAAGAAGGGCGCTGGCAAGAAGGCCGCTCTCATAGGGACTTTTTATATCCGTCTTGGTGCCATGGGCATTATCATTTTCTGTCTGCTGGCAACGGGCCTGATTGATCCTATTGGTATGGCAGTCGGACTATCTGCTGTGGTGATCGGGATCTTGGCGTTTGGTGTTTTCATGGTATTCAAACCATCGTCTAGGGAGGCAATATAGGGTATGGAACATCATGTGCTTTTCCTCAATAATCTGTTTTCCGCAATAGGTCTAGGCGAATTCGCTCACCAATACAGCCATGTAATTCATTCATGGTTCGTAATGCTAATCCTCATTGGGGCCTCAGCTGCATTTGTTCGGGGGGTACAATTGATTCCAACAAAAGGGCAGAACTTCTTCGAAGTGGTAGTTGAGGGACTGGAAGACTTTATGGTGAGCATTACAGGGCCTGAGGGCAGATTTTTCTTCCCCTTTATAGGGACCATTTTCCTTTATATCATGGCCTGCAATCTCCTGGGATTGGTGCCTGGATTTTACTCTCCCACGGCTAACATCAACACACCCCTTTCCATGGCGTTGTGCACATTTATCTTGACTCATATTATTGGGGTTAAATTCCACGGCATCAAATACATTAAACAGTTTATGGGACCCGTATGGTGGCTTGCGCCCTTGATGTTTCCCCTTGAACTTATCGGGCACTTTGCACGGGTGCTATCTCTAAGCGTGCGGCTCTTTGGAAATATCTTTGGCAAAGAAACGGTTTTAGCCATTTTGTTCATGCTCGGGGGCCTGTTCCTGGCACCATTGCCCATTTTGTTCTTGGGCATCTTGGTCAGTTTCATTCAGGCCCTGGTTTTCATGCTGCTTTCAATAGTATACTTTGTGTTGGCTATGGAGGAAGCACACTAAGCTGCTCGAGCTTATTGGAATATATAGGAAGAAGGCCGAGAAAAACAAAAAAAGAAAGGAGGTTTGTATGACAAAAAAGAGGTTTATTGGCGCGCTAACTGGAATTCTGGTCCTTGGAATGGCTTCCGTTTCCCTTGCGGCCGAGGGCTCGGCCCAAGCAGCAGGCCTGTGGATCTATTTTGGTATCGCCATCGCCTGCGGGTTTGGAATTGGAGTGGCCGCAATGGGGTGTGGCGTTGGTATGGGTAACGCTATTAACGGTGCCATGCACGGAACTGCTAGAAACCCAGAGGCCAGTGGCAAGATCATGACCACCATGATCATTGGCTTGGCTCTAATCGAGTCCCTTACTATTTACGCCTTGCTGATTTGTCTGCTCATGGTCTTCAAAATTCCCGCCTTCCCGGCAATTATCGAGAAGGTGTTTCATTAATACTAGGTAGGAACCGGGGCACCGGCTAAGCCTGGGGCCCCTCTTTATTAAGCCCTCATATGCAAGAATTCACAATAAATAGTGAAAGTTCCTTTTGACTTATCACCATCTTAAGGAATATCTCTTTCCTCATTTGAAACACACGCTCAATAGTTGCTTCATTCTAGACGTATGGCAAAGAACTCCAAGAAGAAAAAAATTCCTGAACCGACCATTCAAAGGCTCCCCCTTTATTCGAGGCCTCTTGAGGAACTGCTCCAAACCGATACCCCAGTGGTATCCTCTGAGACTCTGGCCAGACTTTGCGGAGTAAACCCCGCCCAGGTTAGGAAGGATCTGGCTTACTTTGGGGAGTTTGGCGTCCGTGGCGTGGGTTATGATGTAGCAAACCTGCTTAAGGAGATAAAGAGAATACTTGGTACCGATCGAAAGTGGAGGCTCTGCCTAGTGGGATTGGGGAATCTGGGTAGTGCCCTTTTTGAAAATCAAAACTTCAAGCGCCGAGGGTATGAGTTCGTTGCTGTGTTCGATTCTGATCCAACCAAGATAGGCCGCATCCTTGACAACCGTGTTGTGGTGGAACATCCTCGAAAGATTGAAGAGGTTGTTACCAATCTTGATATAGACATTGGCGTCATAACAACCCCACCACTGGAGGCCCAAAAAGTGGCCGAGACGCTTCTCAATGCTGGCGTAAGGGCCATTTTGAATTTTGCCCCAATCCAGGTCAGAAAGCCCGAGTGCTGCATTGTAGAGAATGTTGATTTTGCTGTTAGCTTGGAAAACCTCGCATATCACCTAGCCAAGCTTCATTAGAGCACTTTCCTTAAGAACTTACCTGTGTGCGACCGAGGTTCCTCACAAATCTCTTCAGGAGTGCCACACGCAACTACCTCCCCTCCTAGCTCGCCGCCCTCAGGCCCTAGATCAATAACATAGTCTGCGCACTTTATTACTTCAAGGTTATGCTCTATAATCAGCACTGTATTTTTCATCTGAACTAGGTATTCAAGAACCTCCAGGAGCTTATGCACATCGGCAAAATGCAACCCGGTAGTGGGCTCATCCAAAAGATAGAGTGTCCTCCCCGTGGAACGCTTGCTGAGCTCCCTTGAAAGCTTAATCCGCTGGGCCTCTCCGCCCGAAAGGGTTGTCGCAGGCTGGCCTAGCTTGACATAACCCAGGCCAACATCTGCTATGGTTTTCAAGATGTTGCGGACCGAGGGGATCCTGTCAAAGAATGTTGCAGCCTGATTCACGGTCATATCAAGAACATCAGCAATGTTGTACCCCCTGTATCTGATTTCCAATGTGTCCCTATTGTACCTTAACCCCTTGCATGCCTCACAGGTTACATATACATCCGGAAGAAAGTGCATTTCTATCTTTATGACCCCATCACCCTTGCAGACCTCGCAACGCCCTCCCTTTACATTGAAGCTGAATCTGCCAGGTTTATAGCCCCGAGCTCTTGCCTCCGGCACCTTAGAGAACAACTGACGAATATGTGAGAAAACCCCCGTATAGGTCGCAGGATTAGAACGGGGCGTTTTGCCAATGGGGCTTTGATCTATGTTCATAACCTTATCTATATACTCAATTCCCTTGACAGCCCTGACCTTTCCAAGCCTTACCTTTGATCCATATAACCTCCTGGTAAGGGCTGGATAAAGAATATCATTTATTAAGGTACTTTTTCCTGATCCTGAAACCCCTGTGATGCAAGTAACTGTCCCAAGAGGAATTCTTACGGTGATATCCTTGAGGTTGTTTTGCCGCGCACCTTCAATTGTAATGTACAACCCATTGCCTTTCCTCCTGGTAGCCGGAACTGGAATTCTCCTCTTTCCTGATAGGTACTGCCCTGTAACAGAGCCATCAAGCTGGGTCAACTCATTGGGGGTTCCCTGGAATATCACCTGACCTCCATTTATCCCAGCCCCTGGGCCCATGTCGATCACATGATCCGCTGACATAATTGTTTCTGCATCGTGTTCCACAACTATCACGCTGTTACCCATGTCCCTGAGCTGCAACAAATTCCTGATCAGCCTCTGATTATCCCTCTGATGCAATCCTATGGTGGGCTCATCAAGGACATATAGCACTCCCGCAAGGTTTGAACTAAGCTGTGTGGCCAGTCTTATCCTCTGCTCCTCTCCCCCTGAAAGGGTATTTGTTGCTCTTTCCAAGGTGAGGTACTCCACCCCCACACTTACGAGAAACCTGAGTCTGTCCCTGATCTCTTTTACCAGTCTGTGGGAAATCTCCCTTTCTTTTCCCGTCAATGAAAGCTCCTCAAAAAACCTGAGGGCTGCGTCCAAAGCAAGCCCTGAGATCTCATGGATCGCCTTTCCCCCAATCTTCACGGCCAAGGCTTGAGGTTTTAGCCGGGCCCCATGACAGGAAGGGCAAGGCATAATGTTCATGTAGTTTTCCAGCTCCTCTCGTGTCTGATAGGAGTCAGCTTCTAGGTATTGCCTTGCAAGGGCAGGGATAATACCCTCAAATGGTTTGGTATAGTAGTATCGCCTGTCATCTTTTTCGTAATAGAATTTTATCTGCTCATCCCCAGAGCCATGAAAAAGGATGTTACGAAACTCCTCGGGTAGATCCCTAAACGGTGTATGGATATCCACACCATAATGGCTGCACAATGAATCCAGCATCTGATAAAAATACACAGAATTCCTGCCCGCCCATGGAACCACTGCCCCCTCTCGCAGGGAAAGTTCGGGGTTGGGTACAATTAAATCGGGATCAAAATATTTCTTGGTACCAAGCCCAGAACACTGTGTACAGGCCCCCTGGGGGTTGTTGAAAGAAAACATTTGCGGGGTGAGCTCAGGGATGGCGTAGCCACAGTTGGGGCACACGGCCTTTTGGTTGAAAAACATTTTTCCGTTGCCCACCACGTCCACCACAATCGCGCCATTTGAGAGGGAAAGCGCCAATTCCACTGAATCTGTGAGTCGCGCTCTGATCTCAGACTTGAGGATTAGGCGGTCTACTACCACCTGAATTTCATAGCTTGCCTTTGGGTCAACCTGGACACCACCTTCAAGTAACCGTTCTTCCCCATTCACTCGTACCCTTGTAAATCCATCCCTCCTCAATCTCCGAAATAGGCTCTTGACCTCTTTGCCCTCTTCTCTGCCAACAGGAGCAAGAATCTGTACCTTGGTTCCATGATCCAGTTCCAATATGCTATCCACCATTTCCTGAACAGTACTCGAGTGGATGGGGATGTCGCATTTTGGGCAATATGGCCTTCCCACCCGAGCAAAGAGCACTCTCATATAGTCGTATATCTCTGTTACGGTTCCTACGGTGGATCTGGGATTTTGTCTTCCACTTCGCTGGCCAATGGAAATGGCTGGAGACAGCCCCTCGATGCTATCCACGTCAGGCTTGTCCATTTGCTCCAAAAATTGCCGGGCATATGTGGACAGAGACTCTACATACCTTCTCTGACCCTCAGCATATATGGTGTCAAATGCCAGCGAAGATTTCCCTGAACCAGAAATGCCTGTTATCACAACAAGCCGGTTCCTGGGTATATCGAGCGATATATCCTTAAGATTGTGCTGTCTCGCACCGCGTATCTTGATAAAATCCTTGTCCATTTGTAACCCTGAACGACCTTATGAAAGGTATATATGCCAAGGAAGTCGAAAAGGATCATGTACAATAGGGCCAACACAAAACCCTTTTTCTTATCTATTTCGATTACACACCATAGTCGCCGCCATCTTCAATGCATTGAGAAGACTTGTATAGTTTGCGCGACCTGTGCCAGCAAGCTCATATGCCGTACCATGGTCCACTGAGGTTCGGACTATGGGCAGACCAAGGGTAATATTTACGGCATCATCAAAATGGATCAATTTCAAAGGC
>CAZDVV010000030.1:7001-18509 GCA_964508875.1 uncultured Desulfobacteraceae bacterium
ACCTTTACCAATGGTACGTGTATGGTTACAAGGGCAACCCGGAGACGCTCGCCAGCGAGCATCATAACATAGGAATTGCATCCCGTAAGACTGGCTATCATCTGGGTGTGACCTTCAAAACCGTATCCAGCACTGTTCAACATGGCCTTATTGATGGGACAGGTCACCACGGCCCCTATACGCCCCTTCATGGCTAAGGACACTGCCTCTTCAATGAACATAGCCGAGGCCTTTCCACCCTGAACCGTGGGCCTTCCCGGCTCACATGGGATGGGCCCAAGACCCTCAGGAACGATTATCTGAATATGATTGGGAAGATATCTTGCCTCCTCTGGCCCTGATATACAACGCAGATGACCATCCCATCCCACAAGGCGAGCCGCTCGCTCCAAGGTGACACTGTCGCCCACGATAACCGGGATACACGGTAACAGACTATAGCTCT
Organism: uncultured Desulfobacteraceae bacterium; assembly: GCA_964508875.1. Lineage (GTDB taxonomy): Bacteria > Desulfobacterota > DSM-4660 > Desulfatiglandales > Desulfatiglandaceae > B111-G9. The sequence goes on from CAZDVV010000030.1 coordinate 7,447, forward strand.
GTGACAAGACCTTTATAATAATCTCCGGGCCTATGCCTGCGGGATCCCCCATTGTAATCCCTATCACCGGCAAGTCTTTTCTGTATTTTTCTTCCATTTTGCTTTTTCCTTGGCTCTCCTCTATACTCAACGAAAAAACATGAAGGTCATCGTGTCTGGCCTTTGCTAATTAGAGTCTCACTTCTTCCCAGGGCAATATGTGTCATGTGATAGCGAACCTGGAATTTGCTCGCCTATATTGATTTTCTGCCATTCCGAGGCACTGTGTCAATCAAAACACTTCAAGCGAGTTTTCGCCAATTTACCTTGACTCTTGGTGAATTTCCCCTATACTTGCGCCTAGCTGGGATGTTTATCATTTCTTGCAAAAATTCCGATGCCTTAAGAAAATAATTTAAGATATACTAACATGAAGCTTCGAAAACCCATACTTGATCAGATTTCCACTCTTAAGAATCTTCCTACGCTACCCCACATCCTTTTGAAGCTCATCAAGGCCTGCAATCAAACCAAAGGAAGCCTAAAGGAAATCTCCCAGATAATTGAAAAGGACCCATCGCTCACCAGCAAGATCCTGCGTCTCGTAAACTCTGCCTATTACGGTCTACCAAGAAAAGTCAAGAAAATGGAAAATGCTGTCACCCTGCTGGGCACTACCGCTATAAAAAACGTAGCCATCAGTGCTTCTATCTCTGAGGCCTTTAAGGTAAAGGGTAACGGGTTTTTCAATCTCAAGCGATATTGGTGGCACTCGCTTAGAACTGCTATCCTGGCGAAGCGATTTTCTGAAAAACTCAACTATGACACACCCGATGAGGCCTTTCTGGCCGGCCTAATGCACGACATTGGCCGATTGGTGCTGTGGGTAAATTTTAGAAAACAATACAGGGGGCTGCTTGAGCTTTACGGAAGGCGACCTGACCTGCTCCTTGCCGGGGAAATTCGCCTGGGGGCCACCCATTGTGAGGTGGGGGCATGGCTCCTTGACAAATGGAACCTCCCATCATTTATGGTGGATGCAGTCTTGTACCACCACGATCCAGTGGACCGAGTCCGGGACTCATTACCATTGGTCCAGATAATCTACGTGGCAAACGCCCTCTGCCAGGAATCCGCGGAAGCTGGGCAGGCCCCAGAGGAATTGGCCAAAGATTTGTTGGGCTTTTCTGATCCTCTCATCCAGAACCTCATCTCCCAGGCTGATGAAGAACTCACCGAGTTTGCTAGATCTCTTGAGATAGAAATAGAGCCACCTAGTAAGCCTGCGGAAGCCCTTAGTGAAAAGGATGCTGAAAAACAACGTCAACTCATTCGCGAGGTTCAAGACACCTCGGTTCTGATTGGCACCTTGATGAATCTCCTGGAAGCCCCCGATGAGGCCTCCACCCTCAGGGAAATTTATCATGGGCTTCAGATACTCTTTGACCTTCAAGAGATATTTATCTTCTTATATGACGAGGATCGTCAGGGTTTAGTGGGTGCTGATTTGGGGGAAAACGAAAGATGGAAGATGGTCTCCGGGCTGTATGTGCCCTCGCGAATTGAAAGAAGTCTGTTGATTAGATCACTGGAGGATCGCAGACTACTGGATTCTTTTTCTCCTCTTACAGAACACAAATCAGTGATATTGGACGAGCAACTCATCCGTTTCATCGGAAAGGAAGGTATACTCTGTGTCCCTCTGTACTCTCACGATGAGAAGGTGGGCGTTATCGTCTTAGGGCTTGAGAGCGTCGAGTTTACTCACTTGTCACAGCAATTTGGGGTCCTTCAAATGTTTGCACGCCACGCAGCCATGGCCTTGTGTGGATATAGAATGAAAAAGGCCCAGCTTAAAGCCGTGCAGACTGAACGCCTTGGGGCCTCGTATGAAATGGCAAGGAAGGTCATACACGAGATCAACAATCCCTTAAGCATAATTAAGAACTATCTGAAAATCCTGGCCCTGAAACTTGCTGAGAAAAATATTGCACAAGATGAAATTCGAATTATGAATGAAGAAATTGATAGAGTAAGCCAAATATTGCGAGATCTGCTTTCCTTTTCGGACATCACCTCCCTTCCTCCAGAGCCAGTGGACATAAATGCCATTCTTTCGGATATGGTACGTTTGACAAAGGAGCCCCTTTCTTCTGAACACGGAATTTCAATACACACTGATCTGGATCCTAGTCTTCCTCCAGTTCTAGGGAACAAGAATGGCCTTAAACAGGTATTCATAAACCTCATAAAGAATGCCGCAGAGGCACTTAGCAAGGGTGGTAATATTTACTTAAAGACTCGAAAGATATCTCCTCACTTGGGAGAAGGCTCGCCGGCTGCTACTGCCCAGGCAACTGGTCTCGCAGAGATAGTTGTAAGCGACGACGGGCCGGGGATACCCGCTGATATTCAAAGCAAGATATTTCAGCCCTTCGCTTCCACAAAAGGCGGGCCCCATTCTGGTCTAGGGCTCTCTGTGGCCCACAATATCATAAAGGCACTCAAAGGAACCATTACCTGTGAAAGTGAAGAGGGAAAGGGCACCACTTTCAGAATATCCCTGCCCCTTTACACGAGCCAAATAACCTAGACTTCTGGAGGCAGTCATGACAGCTAGCCCCAAAATCCTCATTGTGGATGATGAGCCGCGCATGTGCGAAAGCCTCAGGCTTTTGCTCAGTGGCAGAGGTTATGAGATCTCAACTGCCAATACCGGAAAAGAGGCCATGGCCTTAATGGAAAATCAGCAGTTTGACCTTGCCCTGCTCGACATTGTTATTCCCGACATGGATGGCCACCAGCTCATGGATCACATTAGCAGAACCAGTCCTGATACCCTTGTGGTGGTCATAACCGGACACGCGTCTCTGGACTCGGCTGTCAATGCACTGCGCAGAGGGGCATATGACTATTTGAGGAAGCCCTTTGAGTACGAAGAGCTTCTTAAGACCGTCCAAAATGCCCTGGATCAGAAACAACTGAGGTGTGAAAAGGAAATAATCAACGGAAAACTTGAGGTCACTGAGGAACGTTATCGTTACCTTGTGGAAAACTCCCCTGACATAATCTATACGCTGGACGCCGATGGAAACTTCAGCTTCATCAGTGACGCAGTAGAGCGTCTTTTGGGATACAAGCCCGAAGAATTGATAGGCAAGCACTATTCCACGATTATTCATGAAGACGACCAGGAAAAGGCAAAATGGTTTTTCAATGAACGAAGAACAGGAGAAAGGGCCTCGAGTGGCATCGAACTCAGGCTGAAGGCACGTGGACGGGAGGAAAGTTATCGCACCTGTGACGTACATCATCTAACGGTGGAGCTCAAGTCTACGGGTATGTACGACAGACCTGTGGATGATCCTCAAAAGAAATATTTGGGAACTCATGGGGTTGCAAGAGATGTGAGCGATAGAAAACGTCTTGAGGCCCAACTCCAGCAGGCCCAAAAGATGGAGGCCATTGGAACACTGGCAGGCGGCATTGCCCATGATTTTAATAACTTGTTGATGGCAATTCAGGGCTATACCTCTCTGATGCTCCTAAAAACCGATGCCTCACACCCCCATTATGAAAAGCTAAAGAATATTGAGAAATATGTGCAGAGTGGAGCAGAGTTAACCAAGCAATTGCTAGGCTTTGCAAGAGGTGGAAAATATGACGTAAGACCCATTGATGTTAATGAGCTTATCCATCAGACTTCACAGATGTTTGGCAGAACCAAGAAGGAAATAGTGATTCACGAGGATTATGAAGACGATCTATGGGCGGTTGAGGCCGACCAGGGACAGTTGGAACAAGTCTTACTGAATCTTTATGTAAACGCATGGCAGGCCATGCCAGGAGGAGGAGAGCTATTTTTAGAGACCAGGAATGTGACATTAGATGAGCTGTCCATGCGTCCGTACAATATTCCTCCAGGCAGATACGTGCGGATTAGGGTCACTGACACCGGCGTGGGAATGGATGAAAAGACACAACAACGGATCTTCGAACCGTTTTTCACCACAAAAAAGATGGGCAGGGGAACAGGGCTTGGCCTTGCCTCAGTCTACGGTATCATCAAGAACCATAATGGAATTATTGAGGTAAAAAGCAAGAAGGGACAAGGCACAACTTTTGAGATTTATCTCCCCGCCTCTGCCAAGAGATTGGAAGAAAAGGTGCCCGAAGAGCAAGAGATTCTGAAAGGGCCGGGAACTGTTCTTTTGGTAGACGACGAAGACATGATAATAGAAGTGGGCTCCGAGATCTTGAAAGCCCTCGGGTACGAAGTCTTGGCTGCAAAGAGCGGAAATGAGGCCATAGACATTTATGAAAGGCATAAGGATAACATAGACGTGGTGATCCTGGACATGATAATGCCTGGTATGGGAGGCGGCGAGACATATGATAATCTCAAGGAGATCGATCCAGGCGTAAAGGTACTCCTTTCAAGCGGTTACAGTATCGACGGAGAGGCAAGCGAAATACTTGAGCGGGGGTGCAATGGCTTTATCCAAAAACCATTTAATATTAAGGCCCTATCTCAGAAGCTTAAGGAAATAATGAACGGATCCTCTCTACCCACCAAGCTTTAAACTCAAAACCTAACGCCTCACGCCTAGCGTCCAATGGCCACAATTATTCTCTATTGACTTGGGCTGCCAAAAGTGATTTCTTTTTTTCTTCGTTGTCCCAAAAACACAATAAGGAGAGGTTCAATGAAAACTTACCGAAAACAACTATGGTTTAACGTCCCCACGAGGAGGGCCTTTCAACCTGATTCCATCTCGTTTGAGTCCGTGGCTAGGTAGGATCAATTGGTGATAAATATGACACGCGGATCCAGCACAGATCAATATGACCCTTGGGTGAAAAGGCTTCATGTAAAAATGGCATCTCCCAGTCTGAAAGACAATACGGGTGATGCTGATCGGCTGATTCGTACCCTCAAAAGGGAACTTGAGGTAGAAAATATAAGGATCCCTTACTCGCTGCTCGCCAATTTGCCTCATAAGCTCAGGGAGTTGCAATATGATTGTTCAGTGGCTGTCTATGAGGATGCCAACATATGGAACATCATAGACATCTTCCCTCCTGATGGGTACCAACAATCTTACGGTATCGCCCTGGATTTGGGCAGCTCCACCTTGGTGATGCGGCTCGTCAACCTAGACAAGGGTGAGGTAATCAGGGAACTGTCTTTTCGCAATCCTCAAATAACAGTCGGCACGGACATATTGAGCCGGATTCATTATGCAACTCAGACGGGGGGCTTAGAGGAGCTCCACAGCATGCTCCTGGACAAAATCAATGACAAAATCCATGAGCTCTGTACACAACTGGAGATTACACCCCATGAAATCCTGGCCTTATGTGTAGCTGGAAACACCACAATGACCCACTTTTTTTTGGGATTGGATCCTTACTGGATATGCAGAGAGCCATACATCCCCGTGGTCAATAGCCCGGAACTCATCCTGTGCAAAGACCTGGGTGTCCACATCAACGAGATGGCCCCAGTGTTCGCACTGCCCAATGTCGGCAGCTATTTTGGTGGGGACTTGATTGCGGGAATCCTTGTCTCAGGGATGAATCATGAGAAAGAAATTTGCCTGCTTGTGGATGTAGGAACCAATGCTGAGGTAGTGTTGGGTAATAAGGACTGGTTAATGGGTTGCGCAGGCGCTGCTGGACCAGCCCTCGAAGGAGGGGTGGCCTCCATGGGAATGATGGCAGGTCCTGGTGTGATAGACAAGGTGTGGATTGATCCCGAAACGGGAAAAATAAATTATCATACCATTGATGATCTACCGCCTGTGGGAATCTGCGGTTCAGGCCTAATAGATCTAGTGGCTCACTTGTATTTATCGGGGATGATCGATCTCAGGGGTAAATTTGTACCTGACAAGTGTGGCAGCCGGCTCGTCGAAATTGATGGTATAGGACACTTCGTGGTAGTGTCAGCCGAAGAGTCGGCCACAAACCAGCCCTTAACCCTTAGCCAGCCTGATATTGATTCCCTTATCCGCTCAAAGGCTGCCATGTATACTATTCTCACCACTATTACCAAGACTGTTGAGCTTAGCCTCAGAGACATATCGAAATTTTTTATTGCGGGCACCTTCGGCTCCTACATTGATCCCCGCTCTGCCATAGTCATAGGTATGATACCTGATCTCCCTCTGGACACATATATTCCCCTAGGCAACACCTCTGTGAAGGGGGCCACGCTAGCATTGATCTCTCGGGAGGCTAGGGAGGAATGCATGGGGATAAGGGACAAGATTACCTACCTTGAACTCAACGTAAACCAGGAATTCATGAATCTGTTCAGTGCTGCTAAATTTATACCTCACACAGATAAAACTCTATTCCCTTCAGTTAAGGTAAATGAATCCCAAGCCATTGGTGGGGCTTAGTTATTGACAATCTGCTCACCCGCCATTTAGAATGCACATAGATTCAGATATGATAGCCCCACTGAAGAAGTTCCCTCCAGATCGAGGCATGCGCCTCGATTTTTGTGGAACTCTATGGGTCTTGATACTCAAATAATGGACAGATGAGAGGTGGAATAATGAAGCAAAACAAGAGACAGGAAGGTGGGTCCACAAAAGTTAAGCTCATTCTAATTCTCCTAATTATAGTTGCTCTCACGGTGTTTATTCTTGTTGATATGGCAATCAATTCGGTCAAGCCCAAACCTTTAAAAATGATCTCTTATGAAAAATCGGTTAAAGGCTCTGCCTTCGTTCGCACAAATCAGGCTTTGATAAAGCAGATGATGAACAATTGGATGCCTAATGATGTCTTTTGGCCCACGGTGTTGCTAGACAACATGCCAAACTTTCAATTGGGTGAACTGGAGGTCGTCCGTTACAATGTGAGGGTGCTAAGAGATAATCTGTCGCGAATGCGAACAACTGATAAGCTGGATCCAATGGTGGAAAAGGCCTTTACCGCCTTAGCAAATGACCCGTTTAAGTGGTGGTTTCCCTCTGCTGAAAGCAAGTGGAAAGAGGCATATGACCATTTGGAGAGGTATCACCAAAATCTTATAAAGGGCCAATCCTCGTTTTATCCTCGTGCCGACAACCTGATTGAGTTGCTAAGCCAGTATGCATCACTAATGGGGGGAGCTAATACCCGCCTGATCCATGCACCACACGATATCCGGGAAGTTTTGGCATTGGAAGGAGAAAAGGGTGAAAAGGCCTCTAAGGAGCTAGTGAAGGTAAATATTCCGTGGTACCGGGTGGACGATAATTTCTATTACGCTCAAGGGGTGGCCTATGCTTTGAATGAGTCCTTTAAGGCAATCAGAACAGACTTTCTGAATGTCCTGATCGACAAGAATTCCCTTGTGCTGGTTGATAAGATTCTAGAGGACCTCGCACGATGCAACTTTGAGCCCTTGATTGTTTTCAACGGTGAACCGGGCAGCATTTTTGCTAATCACTCCCTAAACCTCTCCAGCATCTTCAATGATGCAAGACAAAAGGTAAACTCCTTAATAGTGGCCTTGAGGGAAGGATAGTCTGGGACCAATATATGCATGAAATGTCCATTGCCCAAAGCCTGCTGGATATAATAAAGGAAGAGATGGCCAAGAATGACGCAAAGGTTTTGAGGACAGTACGTTTGCACATAGGTCAGCTTACTGCAATCGTCCCTGAATCCCTTTCATTCTGCTTTGAGGTTATGACAGCAGGCACTGAACTGGAAGGCGCAAAGCTCATAATGGAGATTATTCCCCTCGTGGGGCATTGTCAGAGTTGTGATAGGGACTTTCAAATAGAGAACTATGCCTTTGCATGTCCCTATTGTCAGAGTACAGACATAAAGACCGTTTCAGGTGAAGAACTGTCTATCGTAGAGATGGAGGTGGAATGAGGGAAGGAGGAAATATATGAAGGTCTCTGTGGTAAAAAACATTCTGGAGGCAAATGAGCGGATCGCTCAGCAAAACCGAGCCCTGTTTGATGAAAAGGGGCTCACGGTGATGAATCTCATGAGCTCACCCGGAGCGGGCAAGACAATCCTTCTTGAGAAAACCATCGATGCCTTAAAAGACCAACTGCGAGTCGGCGTAATTGAGGGCGACATACAGTCCTCACAGGACGCAGAGAGGATCGCAAGCAAGGGGATCCCTGTGGTTCAGATAAATACGGGCGGCGCCTGTCACCTTGATGGGAATATGATCAGAGACACATTTGGCGAATTTGATTTTGACAGCCTTGACCTTTTGGTTGTGGAAAACGTGGGCAACTTGGTGTGCCCTGCGGAATTTAAGGTGGGCGAGGATTTTAAGGCCATGATCCTCAGCGTGACAGAGGGAGATGATAAACCATCCAAGTACCCCCTCATGTTCCATGAATCCAGCGTGCTGCTCATTAATAAGATAGATCTGTTGCCCTATGTGGACTGCAGTGTTGAAAAGATCAAAGAAGAATCCCTTAAGATAAACCCCCAGATAACGATCTTTGAAATTTCATGCAAAACTGGTGAGGGTCTGGACAAGTGGTTTAAATGGCTCAAACAGTTTGTTGAGCACAGAAAGGCATCTTTTTCTGGTAATGCATAAGAGGTCTAAAGGCGCCATAAGAGGGATTGTTCAGGGCGTGGGATTTAGGCCCTTTGTGTATCAGCTAGCCCATTTCAAGTATCATAAGGGTGATGATGTTGAACAATCTCACACTTGACAGCTTACCACAACGATCCATCAAGATCTTGAGGCCCCCTTCTTCTACACGACCAACTATATGGCTCGTGGAGGAGAACGGAGAAAAATTTGTGGTAAAGGACTTTAGCAGAAACCGGTGTTTCTACAAGAATCTTTTCGGCCGTTTTCTTATCTGGCGCGAAGCCAAGGCCTACAGAAGGCTACGCGGTCTAAAGGGAGTTCCCAGATGTTATGGTGTATTGGAAGGGCTTGCCCTAGTAACGGAGTTTGTAGAGGGCAAAACCATAAAACAGGTGGAAAAGGAAGGAGACCTGTCCCCATTGTTTTTCGAAAGACTGAAAAAGCTTATTGACTCCTTTCACAGGCGTGGCATTGCCCATTGTGATCTCAAAAGAACGCCCAATATTCTAGTGTCCCCCGAAGGCCAGCCCTATGTCTTGGACTGGGCTGCATCGGTTTCTGCTAGCGAATGCAGGTTTTACCCCCTAACCAAGATATACAATCGCCTACTGCAAGATGACAATATGGCCCTTATCAAGATGAAGCTACGTCATATTCCTCACCACGTAGCCCAACAGGAAAAGGCTAGGTATGAAAGCCGATCTCCGGGAGAAAGACTGCTTAGATCCATACGGGACAAGCTAAGGGAGTGGTTACAGCGTCTAGCATGAGGCTTCAGCCCATATCCTCGTGTTTGCATATTGCCTCCTCTCTTTTGTCTGAAGGAGTGACAAGGATCTTTTGAGCAATACCCCTTCCAAGAGCCAATCTTGTGCAATCGTGTGCCAATATCAACCTGCCCTTGCCTTCGTTGCTTATTATCTCCAATGTGTCTCCCCGCCTCAAGCCAAGGGCTGCCAGGCGCCCTCTTGCTGTTGCCCCTCCTGCTATGTCTGCGATCACAACCACCTCGCCTGCCTTAGCTATGGCAAGAGGCATGAGAGGTTTTCGTTTGGCAAGACACTCCGAACACAGGCCATATATCTCCATCTTGTGCTGCAGCATCTGAAAGCCGTATTTTCGAGCAATTTCAGCCTGTAGTTGCTCAATTTCTGGATCCTGAAACTCTAATATCTTTCCACACTTGGTACATATGAGGTGGTCATGGTGCCTGCCCAAGTGCCTGTGTTCGTATCTAATTGGCTGGTCCTCAAACTTCTTTCTCTGGGCAAACCCCAGTTCCACCATTCTATCCAGTGTTTGCCTGACAAAATCAGGATCATAATCATATCCTTTTCCTCGTAATATGCTCAGCAGATCCTCAAAAGTAATGTGCTTTTCAGTACTTAAAAAGGCATCTATTATATTGAGCCTCTCTTCCAGCCTTTCCGTTCCGTCAGACTCAAGCAGTGATCGAAAATTTGCCTTCTCTGCCTGGTTATTGATTCCTTTCATATCCCTTACGCCCATATATCTTTAGTCTTGCCAGCAATCACTCGCCAGCTCAGCTTTCTATCAGCTACTAGCATTAATATTTCATATCAGATAGCCACTGCTTTTCAACTCTTCTCCTCAAAATACCCAACAAATCCCTTCACGGCATTTGCCATAAAATTAAGCTCACGCGCCTTGACATCTGCATCCATGCTATTGAAGGCGGCTAGATTCTTGTCCTCCCTTAGTAGTCTTTTTACGCACCTCTCCACAAGATCATCACCACCCTTTTTTTTCTCTGCCTCCACGAGCTCAGCCCAGAAAAAAATCTGGTGTTTAAATCTATCAAGCATGTCATGAGAGCTGGGTGCCCAACCGAAATGGGCATAGCAGATCTGTTGGTCCGGCATCGTGCGCAGCTTATCTATGCTTGATACAAATACTTCAAGAAAAAATCTTGGTGGTGTAGCGGGCCTCAAATAGTCCATTCCCTCCATCATAAGATAATTTCCTGCTGCCTCACCTGAAAATAACTTCCCCTTATATTGAAAAGAAAGATGGTGGGGCGCATGGCCTGGGGTATCAATTATTACCAAATCATCCAGTTGGAACTGGGTATGAGGTATCAGCCTATCGCCTTCCACTGGAATAGGCGCCCCATACATCCTAGCCACATCTCCCAATACATCTAGACTCCCCTTCCATAATTTTTCAGGATTGATCAAGTATTTGAGGGCCTTTTCATGACAAATTGCCTTAGCCTCGGGATACCGCCCCAGTATTTTTCCCAGAGCCCCTCCATGGTCAATATGTATGTGGGTAAGTAGGACGTAGTCAATTGTGCACACGCCCCGTTTTTCTAAAGCAGATATCAGCCACTCAGCAGAGTTTGCCGGTCCCACATCCACCAGCATGTTATGAACTCCTTGAATCAACCATGACCCGATAAAAGGATCAAACCCTGGCCTCCCTTGCTTTATTTCAATGAGCGTTACCTGTTCCATATCAGCACTATCCTTTCCTAGTGATTATCTCGTTA
>CAZDVV010000031.1:0-18299 GCA_964508875.1 uncultured Desulfobacteraceae bacterium
TAAGAGCCTTAGTCCCAGGTCTAGAATTTATGACATTTTTTGATCGGTTTACTCCTTTGTGCGTTAGGCAATTTGCACATTATCTTAGGCTAAAGGGCTGCTGAAGGTCTCCATATTATGAAAGAAGATTTGAAGCGTGTATTTGCAACGCTTTTAGAATCTCCCGGGCTGGTCACCCATAAAGCACACCATCAAAGAGCCGAGCTTTTCAAAGCTCTAAATTGTTACAAAATTTCATTCTCACATTGATTTAATGGTGGGCCGAGCATAATATAAAAAATTTTGCTATAGAAAAAGACTGAGAGATTATCCTCGAGAAAGAGACAAAGTTCGAGTAGGTGCCAGATCTTGGTGAATATGATTAATATGCAGAGGGTTGCTAATGAAACTTGAATTGAAGCAAGTGGCCAAGCTGCTTGACCTTCCAGAGGCCACCATAATGAGATGGATCAGGCAGGGGAAGATACCCGCCAAATTGGAAAATGGGCGCTATGTGTTCCATGAAAAACAATTGAAAAAATGGGCACGGACCCATAATATCACCCTCCGTGAAGAGAAACTTGGAGAGCAATTGAACGACGAAGACGATGTTACCCTGTATGATGCCATGAGGCGTGGAGGCGTTTTTTACGATATAGAGGGAGACAGTCCAGAAGAAGTTTTAGCGCAGGCCGTGAGCGTCATCCAGTTGCCTGCGGAGTTGGATAGGGAACTGCTTTTGGAAAAGCTGTTACAGCGTGAGGAGCTTTCATCTACGGGGATTGGCGAGGGGGTGGCTATACCCCATCCTAGACAGCCTCTGGAGAAGCTGTCCATAAAGGCCATGGTAGCCACTTGCTTCCTGAAAAGGGAGGTGAATTTCGACTCAGTTGATGGAAGACCTGTGTTTGTTTTATTTATAATGCTTTGTGCCTCCACTAAAATTCATCTCAAACTTCTCTCAAGGCTGAGCTTTTGTTTGCGGAACAAGGAGTTTGTTGAAATCCTAAAAGGTCACCCATCGGCCGAGGTCCTACTGAACAAAGTAAAAGAGCTAGAAAATACGTTGTAGATTGGACATCGAGGGGTATCAAGGGTAGTACCCTACCTTAGGGTTAAGATGAAATTTAATGTTCACAATCTGAACGAAAGACTTCAACTGGTTATTATTGGAGCAGTGGTGGGTGTAGGAGGGGGGCTCGCATCGGTTGCTCTCAATAAGTCTCTCGAATGGGGTGCAGAGGTTTTGCATCCTTACCGCCATCAATGGTATTCCTTGTTTCTTCCTGCATGCGGTGCCGCCTTATCAATAATTTTTCTCCTTTACCTGGCTAAAGATATTGGGGGCCATGGGGTCCCTGAAGTGATATATAGTGTCGTCCGTCGCGGGGGGCTTCTCCGTTTCCGATCGAGTTACTCGAGACTGGTTTCTTGTTGCCTAACCATTGCCAGCGGCGGCTCCGCAGGCCCTGAAGGACCAGTAGTGATAAGTGGGGGAAGTGTTGCCTCTAACATCACAAGTTTTTTCCGCCTTCGGGATCGTCAACGTATTGTATTGGTGGGAGGGGGTGCGGCGGCTGCCATTGCCTCTATTTTTAATGCGCCGGTCGCGGGAATCGCTTTTAGTCTCGAGGTTATAATGGGGGAGTGGACCCCGACAAACCTGATTACTGTCGGGGTGGCTTCTGCCATAGGTACAGAGGTCAGCCGCCTCCTACAGGGGAATCAGATACCTTTTGAAGGTCCACCGTTCGTGATTTCCGATATAGATGTGATCGCATGCCTCGGCCTTGCCGTATTTACAAGTTTCTCTTCAGTTTTTTTTATTAGGTTGTTGCGGTATGTAAGAGAGATATCGGGTAAGGCTATACCCATCCTATGGGTAAGGGCCGCCTGTGGTGGGCTGCTTGTGGGCTTAATTGGTTTGGTGTTGCCTTCTGTCTTGGGCGAAGGCTACGGGGCGGTCCGCACAGTGATAGGGGGTAACTTCACGGAGGGGTTGACCATCGCAGGTCTCATTGCCTTGGCAAAGATCATGGCCACTAGCCTTAGTATTGGAACAGGTGGGATAGGCGGGATTTTTGCTCCCTGTCTAGTCATAGGGAGTTTCGTCGGACTGTTTTATCAGCGTCTTCTCATTTATTTGATACCAGGTGTGCATTGGGCAGGAGAGCCCTACTTTGCCCTGCTTGGTATGGCAGGGGTTATAAGTAGTGTGCTACAGGCACCCATGACTGGCATATTTCTGATAACGGAAATCACTGGGGGTTACGAGGTACTTGTTTCGGTGTTGTTGGTTTGCGTGATCAGTGTAACCATGAGTCGCATATTTGAGCCATATTCAGTGTATCACCAGGAGTTGGTGGCCCACGGCGAGTTGCTTCGCCCCCGGACTGATAGAAAGGTGCTTTCGGAGTTAACGATTATGGAACTGTTGGATCACAACTATAAAGAGGTACCGCCAGAGATGACGTTGGGGGAATTTGTTGAGATTGTTAAACAGACTCCCTACCATTTTTTTCCGGTTATTGACTCAGGAACAGAGAGATACCTGGGGCTTATCCATAGTGACGATATCCGGTCTTATCTTTTTGACTCAAATCTTTATAATTCTCTCTTGGTGGAAGAGTTAATGGACCCGACGGTTCCAACCATTTCCCTTGACGATGAATTGGCAGAGGTGCTAGATATCTTTGAATATGGACATGACTCAACCTTGCCGGTGGTACATGACGGGAGGTTCTTGGGCCTTATTTCCAAAGCGACCATATTGGACCACTACCGCAAAGAGCTTATCGTTGAGGAAGAGATTTAGAATAATAAGCCAGACAGCGCGTATGGAGTAGAACAATGAGAAACGAACTTCTCCATATCTTTAGGAATACTCCTTTTGGAAGAGAGACCCTTATGGCCTCTGTGTATTTTTGCAAGGAAACGGGCACTTCGTTGAAGGTGTATATCCCCAAATTTCGTCAATTTCTCATGTACTTTGAGCATGAGGTGGTGACAGTTGACCTTGACAGGGCATTCTTAAGGGACCCTGGTACTGCGAAACAGCATGCAGAAGATATAATAAGGGAGGGCGGCCTTGTACCCCATTTCATTGAACCAAAAGGGTTTACGGCATCTACACTTCCAGACCTGCCCGTTGATTATCGATATATGACATGTCCCAGAACCATTAGTAACCTTTCAGCCAAGATAGGGCTGGGGTATATAGGTCCTCGCGTACGAAACATCATTAGAAGTGCAGGTTTTCCTGTATTTATTCCCACCCCAGTTTACAAAGAGTGGAAAAGGATCGTTGTCTTCTTTGGTGGCTCGCAGAATGCCATAAAGGCACTGCAGTACGGAATTGAAATAGCGACTGTGTCTGGGTTTCCTCTTATCCTTTTTACACAGGGTGAGGACAAGGATCTGAGGTATTATGAAGATGAAATAAAAAAAGCAGGACTCTATGAGAAGCTTGAAATGTTGGGATTTGATTGGTTATTTTTTGATAGGGGCGAATTGAAAGTAAATCTCTATGAAGTACCCCATGATAGCCTGGCTATTGTGGGAGCCTATGGCCATGGCGTGATGAAAGAGGTCCTGTTTGGAAGCAAGATGGAGGAGATCCAGACGGTTCTTCCCAACAGTATGCTGATTGTGGGACCTAACTGCACGCCTGTGATAGGTTAGAGTATGGCTATATCAGTATCTGGTCCTCAGGAAACCCATTGCCTGGTGGTATCCTAGTGGAAGGAGCCATTGCCGATTGGCAACCTAGTAATGCACCCCGCTTTATCCTCGATGAGTGGTATGAAATAACCCCATTCCAGGGGTAGTGCTCCCTTGCAAATCATTTTTGTAGACCAACTTCGCCGTTCGATCGTCTTATAGAGAAAAACACATGGGAGGAGGTATCTGAAATGAGGCGATTCTGGATGGTGGTTGGTATTGGATGTTTGGTTGGAGCCTTTGCCTTTTGTGATGTGGCACTTGCTGGCAGGGTAGCTCGTAGGCAAATAAGGCAGCAAAAGAGGATTCATCAGGGCATTGCAAGTGGTGAACTGACTTGCAGAGAGAGCCGCAGGCTCGAGAGGGAGCAGATACGTATCCAGAGGGCAAAGCGCAGGGCCTGGAGTGATGGGCGACTCACCCCGCGGGAAAGGGTGCGGCTCGAGGTGATGCAGGATAAGGCCAGTGCAGACATATATCGGCTCAAGCACAACGACTGGATTAGGTAAAGGACAACCATCTGAAATTTTGTGAACCATAGCGCCTGCGGAACCGATACTAAGGATGTATGATAACATCAGCCGGCAAATTGAAAGGAAATACGTCCTCCGCAGGCGCCACCCCATGCCTTAAGGGGCTTGTGAGCAGCGCCAAGAAGGGTGACGCCGAGGCATTCGCGTTTTTGGCTAGATATTACTGGGCCCCTATCTATAGGATGGTTTATCATCGTGTGCGATCGAGGATGGATGCTGAAGACATAACCCAGGATGTATTTATTACGGCCTTTAAGCGCGTCAAGAGCCTTAACGAAGAATCCAAATTTCGGTCATGGTTATATACAGTTGCAATAAACCGGGTACGAGACCATATGAGAAAAAGGAAGTTGCTTAATCTCATGGGTTTTTCAGCACCAAAGCAAGCCGATGACATAGAACAACAAGGGATATCTGAAGGTCCGAACGCTTTTGAAAAAGTCCTGAGAAAGGATTTTTGGAACGAGGTGGAAAACTTTCTTAGCGAGCTTTCAAGATTTGAGAGAGAAGTTTTCATATTGCGGTTCATGGATCAGTTGAACATTTCAGAAATAGCCGAGGTGATGGGAAAAGGTCAGAGCACCATAAAGACTCATCTTTACAGGGCACTAAAGAAATTCAGAGCTGAACCAAGGTTTCGAACGTTCTTGGAAGGGATCGAGTAATGGGAAGTCAAACAAAACATCTTACTGAAGAGCAGATAACATGGGCCATAATTGATGAGAATGAATTGCCACAAATGGCAAAGGACCATTTGGTGCGGTGCCAAATATGTTCTAGGAAGGTGGAGTCCCTTACGTCCAGCCTCGGCAAGATTGGAAAACTTGCGGCAGAATCTGTGCCCGTTCCTCCACCACGTCCAGTTTTTGAAAGGAAGAAATCTAAACAAAGATCCATTGTATTCTCGTGGGGCCACTTGGGGCTGTCTGCTGCGCTAGCTGGGTTGCTAGTCGTTGTAGTTTTTGGTGGTTTTCAGATCAATCAATACCGACTACACAAACGGATAGCAGCGGTGACCCGGGAGATGGAAATGGATATGAGTCTAATGGCTGAGGTGGATGACCTGATAGAGAACCCGCTTCCACAAATTTATGAGGAAATCTCGGGAGAAGATATCTCTGGTGTGGGAGCAGACTTTATGGATTTTCTCATCCCGGATGTTGCTCCTGAGAGAAATGAACAGCCATCACACAAAATGGGGTTAGTGTAGGAGGTAATGATGAAAAAAACATTTTTTGGAAGCCTGATTCTGCTCTTCATATTCAATTTTTTGGGACTGGCTTTGGGCCAGTGGGCCCCAGCGGGCAAGTGGTGGCGACTGCCCCAAGTGGTAGAACGGCTTAATCTCTCCCCAGGGGAGCAGCAAAAATTGGATGAGCTCTTCAGCAAGAGCCGGCGAAAGCTAATACGCCTCAAGAGTAGGGTAGAGGAAGAGAGGTTCGCACTAGAAGAGTTATTGGAGCGGAAACAGCTAGATGAGACCGCAATAATGGATCAATTCCGTAAGCTTGAGAGGGCAAGGAGTAAACTTGCAGAAGAAAGATTCATGTTCTTACTGGGTGTAAGGAAGATAATCGGATTTGAGAGATTCGAGCAACTCAAGGGAGTGTATAAGAGATTTCGACAGAGAAACAGGAGGAGGCGGTGATCAGGTTTAGACTAACTCCTCTATATCACACCCCACTGCCTTGATCTCCTCACCTCAAGAAAAGCCTGAGTAAGTTTTTTTTCTTCTGCGGGATATCGGTTGGTCTTGCTACACAATTGAAGATCGCTGCGGTCTTTCAAACTGCGAAATCTTTAAATCCCGGCAATTTTGCGGAAATGATATCCATAAATGGCAAAAGTTATTGCCTCGGGAAGAAGGCGTGGACGACGAAACAGTGCCCACAGGAAGGTTTTCCAATACTGCAAGCGTTCCTTTCCTATTATACCAAGCCTGATGTTGGCCCGAAAAAGGGCCAATATACGCTGTGTATCCAACGGTATCTCAATTTCGGGCTTTCTGTACTCACGCAGGAAAGTCCTCACCCGCTTGTAGTAATTTTTTGGGCAATACAAGGACTCCAGTAGGGCTTTGTACCCTTCCCTAAGGATACCGGGGTCCATTTTAGGGATTATGTTAGTACTACCATCGTTGTTCCCCGACATCTTTCCAAGTAACCGGCCTTCCTTTTTCAGCCGTTCGTAAAGAGGGGTGCCAGTGGGAGCCTGCAACAGCCCAACCATTGCTGTGATTATGCCGTTTTGTTGGATGAACTGTGCTTGCCTTTTAAAGATAGACGGAGTGTCGCTGTCAAACCCCACAATGAAACCCCCTTGTACCTCGAGCCCTGCCCGCTGGATAATCCTCACACTGTTGGCCAGGTCGCGGTTTTTATTTTGCTTCTTATTACACTCGGCAAGGCTTTCCTCGTTGGGGGTTTCTATCCCGATAAAGACCGAGTCAAAACCAGCCCTTACCATCATCTGCATCAATTCCGCATCGTCAGCAAGATTCACTGAGGCCTCGGTATTAAAGGGCATGCCTTTTTTGCCTTTTCGCCATGCGATCAGGGCAGGTAGCAATTGGGTTTTGAGATAACGTTTGTTTCCTATGAAGTTGTCGTCTACGAAAAATATTCGGCCACGCCAACCCAACTTGTAGATAACGTTAAGCTCATCAATTATTTGCGTGACCGTCTTTAAACGGGGTTTATGGCCAAACAAGGCGGTCACATTGCAAAACTCACAATTGAAAGGGCAGCCCCTGGAGAACTGTATGCTCATGGAAGCATAATGCTTCATATCCAAAAGGTCCCAGGCAGGAGCAGGGGTCTGGGTGATGTCGGCAAATTCAGATGCCCTGTAGATTCGCTTTGCATGGCCCTTTTCGAGGTCAGCCAAAAACAGGGGCAAAGTAACCTCAGCTTCATTTAGCACCAAATGATCCATATCCTCAAACTCTTCACAAAACTCTTCATATTCACTGGTGAAAAGTGGCCCGCCCCCCACAATCGTGACCCCTGCTTCTTTGCACTTGGCAATTATTTCATTGACAGAAGACCTTTGAACTGCCATGGCACTGATAAACACGAGGTCTGCCCATTGCAAGTCACTATCAGTGAGAGAGGTGACATTTAGGTCCACAAGACGTTTGGACCAATCATTTGGAAGCATAGCGGCCACAGTGAGCAAACCCAACGGTGGATAGGCAGCCTTCTTGTTGATGAATCTGAGGGCATGTTTGAAACTCCAGAAGGTGTCTGGAAACTGGGGATATAAAAGTAAGACTTTCACGTGTTCTCCTTTTTTATGTTTAATATTGATTAGGTTAGATTTACCACGGCGTCGGGACTACTTCTCTAACGTTTCTTTGGGCTACAAGTTGGATCAGACTATCATCTCGCTCTCAATATTGTGGTAGGAGATAGAAGTCTTTCGCAGAAACACTGACACGTTTGAAAGGGATCACTGCGCTCGAGTTTTCATACCTCAATAAAATTTAGAATGGCAGTGTATCACAATCTGTGCACGGACACCAGCAATTTTTTCATCTTTTTCTCAGTCCTTACCTATTGTTTCTTTTGGGTTTACCCCTATGATTCAGGCCAAGAGCTATTTGGAGCACTTCATCCATTCGGCCTACTAGATGAAACTTTGTCTGTTTTTTTATTTTTTCAGGTATCTCATCAAGATCGTTCTGATTCTCTCTGGGGATAATGATCTCTTTGA
Source organism: uncultured Desulfobacteraceae bacterium (assembly GCA_964508875.1). Lineage (GTDB taxonomy): Bacteria > Desulfobacterota > DSM-4660 > Desulfatiglandales > Desulfatiglandaceae > B111-G9. The sequence continues at coordinate 7,947 of CAZDVV010000031.1, forward strand.
TGCCGCTTCGGTTAGCGGCGAGCACTTTTTCCTTTATTCCACCCACAGGCAGGACAGAACCGCGGAGAGTAACTTCGCCAGTCATGGCCAATTTGCTCTTGACAGGCTTTCCAGTAAGGAGTGAGGCCAAGGCTGTTAGCATGGTGACTCCTGCAGAAGGGCCATCTTTGGGTATGGCCCCGGCTGGTACGTGGATATGAATGTCATGATCCTTGTAAAAATCTTTGTCTATGCCCAGTTCTTCTGCCCTAGATCGCAAATAACTCAAAGCGGCCTGAGCCGATTCTTTCATTACATCACCTAGTTGTCCTGTAAGAACTAAGGACTTATTCCCTGGCATCTTGGTGGCTTCTATGAAAAGGATATCGCCCCCTGTTGGCGTCCATGCCATGCCAATGGCTACCCCAGGTACGGATGTTCTTTCGGCTACATCAGGTGTGAACTTTGGTTTGCCAAGATATTTCTTCACCTTTTCAGCGGTAATGATGAACTGCCCTTTCTTGCCTTCTGCAACCTCCTTTGCTATGCCCCTACATATGGCCCCTATTTCTCTCTCAAGGTTGCGCAGGCCTGCCTCCCGGGTGTATTCCCTGATGATCTTGCGCAGTGCGCACCTTCGGAACTTTACTTGGGAGCGTTTTAGGCCATGCTCTGTTATCTGACGGGGAATGAGGAACTTGGTTGCAATTTCCAGTTTTTCATCTTCTGTATAGCCTGCCAACTCCAGGATTTCCATCCTGTCTCTCAGTGGGGCAGGGATAGGATCCAACTGGTTGGCAGTGGCAATGAACATCACGCGGGATAGATCAAATTCCAATTCAAGGTAATGATCTGAGAAAGAGAAATTCTGTTCCGGATCCAGAACCTCCAAAAGTGCTGAGGAGGGGTCGCCCCTAAAGTCCATGCCGAGCTTATCCACCTCATCAAGCATAAAAACGGGATTATTGGAACCCGCCTTCTTTATGCCCTGTATGATACGTCCAGGCAAGGCGCCCACATAGGTCCTTCGATGCCCTCTAATCTCTGCTTCATCGCGAACGCCACCAAGGGAGATTCGAACGAATTTTCGGCCCATAGCCTCAGCTATGGCCTTGCCGAGACTTGTTTTACCAGTTCCAGGAGGTCCCACAAAGCAAAGAATGGGACCTTTATGATCGGGATTAAGTTTTCTAACTGCTAGGTATTCCAGGATCCTCTTTTTTACCTTCTCAAGATTGTAGTGATACTTGTCCAGGACCTTCTTCGCTTTTTCTATATCAATTGTGTCTTCTGTGCCTTCCAACCAAGGAAGGTCTAGGATCCAGTCCAAATAAGTGCGAGAGACCGTATACTCTGGCGACATAGGGCTCATCTTGCTGAGCCTGTCAATTTCCTTTTCTGCCACCTCCCGCACCTGATCTGGGAGCGCCTTTTCCTTTAATCTTTCCCTGAGCTCGGATATCTCTGTAGGCTCTTCCTTGTCCATGCCCAGTTCTTTCTGGATGGCCTTGAGTTGCTCCCTTAGGAAATACTCTCGCTGGCTCTTATCTATGCCTTTTCTGACCCGGTCTTGTATTTCTTTGCCCATTTTCTGCAGTTCCAGCTCTTCGTTTAGAAAGAGCATCAAGCGGGTCAAGCGTTCCTTCACATCTAAGGTCTCCAAGATTTCCTGTTTTTTGCTACGATCAAGGTTTAGGGTGGAGACGATCATGTCTGCTAAGGGGCCTGGCTGGTCTACATTTCTTGATAGCTGCACAAGCTCAGGGGGCAAATGAGGTGAGAGATCCACGATTTGTTTGAACAGATTGAGGGCATTGACCATCATGGCCTCTATTTCCTTGCCCGTGTGCTCAATATCATTCAGCTCCTTAATACGTGCCTTCTGATAAGGTTTCTCGGTAACAATCTCTGTAATTCTAACCCTGGATATCCCCTGTACCACCAGTATAGTCCCCTCTTCTGTCTTGGTGAGCTTTACTATCATTCCTGCGGTCCCAACGCGGTGAACATTTGGCGGCCTTTGATCAGCGTCGGGATCCACAATCATGGCCACCACCAGCAACTTGTCCTTCTGTAACACCTCATCCACAAGCCTTACGTATTCTTCGTCTCTTATCATCAAGGGGACCACCATTCTGGGAAAGATAACGGAATCCCTCACTGGCAAGATAGGTAAGAATTCGGGTAATTTTTGAATCTTTTCTTCCATGAACCCTCCTGCATAATCTGGGAAACTAGATATTTAGTTCTCCATTTGAGTCAATCTCAATAATTACGTCTCTGCGCATTTGTTTGAGTTTTTGTAGCTGTATAGTTAGCAGGCCATCCTGGAGAGTTGCCTCAATACTATCAGGCTCAATCGAAGATGGGATTCTAAAGACGCGCTCAAAGGCCCCTGATCCTATCTCTAGTTGATGGTGCCTTATAGGGGGGCCAGAGGGAAAAGTCAGGATCCTTTTTCCCGCTATACTCAGGTATCCGTCATAATAAGAAACCTCAATATCCTCTTTAGAGACACCCGCCACATTGACAATCAAGATGATTGACTCTTCTGTCTCATACATATCCGCCTCTGGTGTCCAACCAGAACCAGTTGGTGAGAAGACTGGGCGAGTGATTCGAAGTACCTCTTCCATCACACGGTGCATTCTGTCCTGCAGGAGTCTTGGCCTTCGATCGAATTTGACTTTTATTATGTACATATGGCACTCTCCCTCGTGAGCTTTGACCTGAATAGCTTGCAATTCCTGCCAACGCAATTAAATTTAATCATCAGATTCGTATAGTAAAGAGTCTGAAGAGAAGCTAGAAGTTAGAAGTCGGGAGATAGGGGTTTGGAGGGGGAGGCGCCTGCCTGGCATATTGTGTATTGCGAATGCACGGGGTGGGAGGAGCTTTTATGGAGACGAGCACAGGTGGATAGAGATGGCAAAGGACTACTACGAAATACTTGGGGTATCTAAAGATGCTACCCAGGAGGAAATAAAAAAGGCCTACCGAAAACTTGCCAGAAAATGGCATCCCGATATCAATCCTGGCAACAAAGAGGCTGAAGAGAGATTTAAGGACATATCAAGGGCCTATGAGATCCTCAGTGATGAGGAAAAACGCAAGCTTTATGATGAATTTGGCGAAGAGGGGCTTCAGGCCGGATTCGATGCAGACAAGGCCCGTGAGTATAAGAGATGGCAGGAATACCAGCAACAGGCTAGCTGGAAGACGGCCGGAGGCGAGCCCTTTGGTAGATACCACAGTTATGAAGATATCTTTGGAGACATCTTTGAGTTTTCTGAGGCAAGTGGGTTCAAGACAGGCGCCTCTGTGAGGGGAAGAGACATAGAGCATGAAATGACCATTGATTTTGTCTCTGCCCTTAAGGGTGTGGAAACAGAACTCACCTTGCAAAAGCCCAAGGTCTGCAATTTGTGCAACGGATCTGGGATTGATCCAAATGGCAAACTTAGGGTCTGTAACACCTGCGGTGGCTCAGGACGATTAAACGTGGCTGAGGGGCCTATCCAATTTACGAGACCCTGTCCTACTTGCCATGGTCACGGGCAGGTCGGAAAGACCTGTGCAGTATGTGGAGGTTCGGGCCAGATGGTGGGGACTGAACGGATCAAGGTAAGTATTCCGCCTGGGGTAAAGGATGGATTTAGAGTTCGAGTGGCGGGGAAGGGAGAGCCAGGGCTCAATGGTGGACCTCCAGGTGACCTTTATCTAAAGATTCATGTGCGCCCGCACCCATTACTGAGGAGGGAAGGGGACGATATTCATATGGAGGTACCTGTTACCATCAAAGAGGCAATGGCTGGGGCTACCATAACCATACCAACTATCGATGGCCCAGTCAGGTTGAAGGTCCCACCAAGAAGCCAAAATGGGAGGGTGCTTCGTCTAAGAGGAAAAGGGGCTATTAATCCAAAAACCAAGAAGAGAGGAGATCTTCTGGTGAAATTGGTTGTCAAAATACCTGAGACGGACGACAAAGAAGTGCTGGAAGCGGCCGAAAAGATGGAAGGATATTACAAAGGAGAGGTGAGGCAGGGCTTACGATTGTAATGCTTTCTCATTTCCCTGATTCCTCCTCCTTTCTGACTTCTCACTCCTCACTTCTTCCTCTCCTTTCTCCATGGCCTTTGTACACCAAAGAATTCATCACACCACAGGGTTCCTTCATTTAGCTCTTTTTCCAGTACCAATCGATATTCCTCGAGATCCTCGTGGCTGGCCTCGGCAGGTACCCAGATGGGTTTTTGATAACGTATGGCAACCCTGGCAAACGGCTTGGGCACGAGATATTGGTCCCAAGTGTTGAATACCCAGCACCTATCGGCACCCCAGAGTACAGGTACCACGGGAGCTCCGGTCTCTTTGGCCAGTATTACAGAGCCTATCTTTGCAACCCGGGGCGGGCCAAGGGGGCCGTCAGCCAGCATACCTGCTGTTTCCCCCCGCCTTATCTCTCGTATGAGTTTTCTCATGGCAAGGGTTCCTCCCCTGGTTGATGAGCCCCTAACGTTCCTGAAGCCAAGCCAGCTTGCCACTCTTGCAGCGTATTCGCCATCGCGGCTCTGACTAATCATCATAGTGACATGGCGGGAGCCAAAGTAGTGGAAATGGTAAAACATTCTTTGGTGCCATGTAACATAAATAGCCTTACCACCGGCCTTTGCTGCGGCGTGTTCTGCCTCTTCTTGACCCACTACGATTACTTTTCTGCACGAAAGGGTAAGGGTCTTGATGAAAAATGCCCCGCAGGGGGGGATGAGACCCAGCAGGAGCGGGTCATACCATTTTAACACTGTCTCTTTGTTTTTTGCCACTTTAATCTCCTTGGTGGCTCTCAATGTTACCCCATGCACAGGGGCAAAGCAAGACTTGGAAGAAAGGTTAATAAGGCCCCAAAAAAGACATTATAAGTAACTATAAAAATAGTTGGTCATGATAATAGAATATCTATACTCAAGGGAGATTGGGTTGACAAAGTTTAGCTTAAAATGTATTTTCCTTCACCATTAGTGGAGTCTGCTTCCTAAGGTCTCGAGGTAAGAGATGAGAAAAGGGATACCTCTTTCAGTGTTTGTGTTTTTAGCGATAGTTTATTATAGCGTGGTCTTACCACACCCCTCGGGGGCTGAAGAGCGCAGATTCATAAAGATGTCTACAACAACCAGCACAGAGAACTCGGGCTTGCTCGATGTCTTGCTGCCCCTTTTTACCGGGGTCACTAGAATAGATGTCAAGGTCTTTGCAAAGGGTACAGGTGCGGCCCTTCGGGATGGAATGGAGGGCAACGTTGATGTACTACTGGTACACGCCAGGAAAAGAGAACAGAAATTTCTGGCTGACGGGTATGGCGCATACAGATTGCAGGTAATGCATAATGATTTCGTTATACTGGGGCCTGCGAGAGATCCTGCGGGTATCAAAGGTATAAAGTATGCAGTAGCAGCGTTTCGGATGATAGCCCTTAGAGGGGTTAAGTTTGTCTCCAGGGGTGATGACAGCGGGACTCATATAAAGGAGCAGGAATTGTGGGAGGCAACGGGGCTGAAGCTTAAGACAAAAATGACTCGCATCGTGAAAAATGGAAAGATTAAAAGCCTAATCTTCAGGTATCCGGGCGGTTTAGGTTGTTTTGAAATGAAAGGAGCGGGATGGAGAAAATGGAGAAAAAGGCCTTATTGAATACAAAAGAAGTGGCGGCCTTTCTGGATGTAAACGAAAAGGTCGTTTACACCCTCATTGCAGAAAAAGGTCTGCCTGCAACAAAGGTTACTGGTAAGTGGCTATTTCCACGCCACCTTGTGGAACAATGGCTGGAAAATAGTACTCTCAATTACCCTAGGTCCAGCACTTCTTTGCCGTTTTGCGAAGGGCTCGTGATAATCGCAGGGAGCAATGATATCCTTTTGGATCGAGCCATCAGTCTTTTCAACCGGATGCAGGGGGAGGAAATAGCAGTATTTGGGAATCTCGGGAGTATGGGGGGTATCCGTGCGCTGCGCCGAAATGTGTGTCATATGGCAACTAGCCATCTTCTTCAAGAAGACGGATCGGAGTATAATTTTGGGTTTGCTAAAGAGGAGCTTTCCAGTTTACCTGCGGTGGTAAATTTCTGCCAAAGGGAGCAAGGCCTATTAGTGGCAAAGGGAAATCCTAAAGACATCAATGGGGTAAAGGACCTTACTAGGAAGGAAATAAGGATAGTGAATAGGCCGGTAGGTACGGGTACCAGGTTGCTGTTTGATCGAAAGCTTTTAGAGGTGGGAATTTCAGGAGAGATGATAAAAGGGTATGAAAGGGAGTTGCCAAGACATCTTGAAGTGGGCATAGAAATCCTTGCTGAAAGAGCAGACGCTGGGCCTGGCATAAGGGCAGTGGCCCAGTTGTTGGACCTAGATTTTATCTCCTGGCGCTGGGAGCGATTTGATTTTCTCATTATGAAAGAGAGGTTTTTTGATAAAGGGGTGCAGCAATTCCTAGGCATTCTTGAAGACAAAGAACTAAGGGATATTGCCAATGAGTTGGGAGGCTATGATCTTAGCTTAAGTGGTAAGATGTTATATCCGCAAAATGGTGGTTAGTTTTGAAAGCAAAGGGGATGGCGAATAGCCTAAAAGATTCCATATAGAGAAGGAGAAAGGCAATGAGTCTTGATTATGTGTTAAATGCAAGGTCTGTAGCAATTGTCGGCGCTTCAAAAAATGAGACCAAGAGAGGGTACCAGGCCATTAAGACCCTTCTTGAGCAAGAATTTGATGGAAAAATCTATCCCGTAAACCCAAAAGAGGACAGTATACTCGGATTTAAGTGTTATCCCAAGGTCTCAGATATTGAGGAGCCCGTGGATCTTGCCCTTATTACTACTCCCGCAAAGACGGTTCCATCCATAATTGAGGACTGCGGGAAAAAGGGAGTCAAAGGAGCGGTTATTATCGCCGGAGGTTTTAGGGAATTGGGCGCAGAGGGGAAGAGGCTTGAGCAGGAAATGCTGGAGGTGGCCAGGAAATATAATGTTCGCCTGATTGGTCCAAACACCTCTGGTATGATGAACCTGAAAAACAACCTTAATCTCGTGGGTATTCCAGATGTTCCCAAGGGTGACATAGCTCTGGTGAGCCAAAGTGGAAATATGGCATTGTCCCTCATAACTGAGGCAAGTGTTAAGAGTCAAAAGGGCTTTTCCTATTACGTGGGGGTTGGAAATGAAACGGATGTGAAGTTCCATGAGTATCTGGAGTTTTTTGGCAATGACCCTGACACAAAGGCCATTCTGATGTATGTGGAGGGTATGAGCGAGGGGCGAAAGTTTTTGCAGCAGGCATATAGAACAACACTACAAAAGCCCATCATATTGCTCAAGAGCGGCAGATCCGCTGCTGGCAAGGCATCTGCAGGCTCGCATACAGGGTCATTGGCAGGGATGTCGGAAGTGGCTCATTCGGCCTTTGAGCGCGCAGGAATAATTGTCGTAGATAATCCCGATGAATTGTTCCCTGCGGCTGAGTGCCTATCAAGCCTGCCCTGCATCAGGAACAATAGCGTGGGTATACTTGCTGACGGAGGGGGGCACGCAACCATTGCCGCTGATATCCTCACTGACTTAGGAATCAAGATTCCACAACTCAACAAGAAAACTCAGGCAAAGCTCAAAGAGATTTTACCTTTTACGGCTTCTGTGAGAAATCCTGTGGATGTTGCTGGGGGGGCTGACGCCGACCCGTCAATATTTGCTGAATGCGCAAAGATCATGCTCAAGGATCATGACATTGGAGGTCTCCTTATTGTTGGGCTTTTCGGGGGATATGGCATTCGTTTCGCCAAGAGCCTGAGTCTGATTGAGGAAGATGCGGCCCACAGGATGGGAAAAATGGTGCGTAAACGGAATAAACCTATTATTGTTCATAGCCTCTATGCCTCAAAGAATACGCATCCTATAGAATTGCTTCGTTATTACAATATCCCCGTGTATGATTCGCTTCATGTGGCATGTAAATGTGTGGGCGTTTTGGCTCAACGTGGGGCCTACATGAACGAATACCACGCCAAAGTTAATTTCGTGTTCAATTGGGGTGCAAAGGCAAAACCCGCTGGAAAGAGAATAATCGAGACTGCCAAGAAAGAGGGCCGTAGCTTCCTGCTCGAACATGAGGCAAAGGCCCTCCTCAAGCTCCACGGGGCACCCGTTACCCGTGACAAGCTTGCAACAACTGCCGAGCAAGCGGTCAATTTTGCAGAAGAAATGAACTCAGAGGTGGTCTTGAAGATTGTATCACCTCAAATACTACACAAGAGCGATGCCGGCGGAGTGAAGCTTGGCCTGAGGGGAAGAGATGAAATCATCCAAGGATTTCACGAGATAATCGACAATGCAAAACGGTATAATCCTGAGGCCGATATTAGGGGCGTTCTTGTGTCTCCCATGGCCAAGCCCGACCTAGAAGTAATAATAGGGACCAAGATAGATGACCAGTTCGGCCCTGTGATAATGTTTGGTATCGGGGGCATCATGGTGGAGGTACTGAAGGACGTTTCCTTTAGGGTGCTGCCCATCTCATCAGTATCAGCAAGAAAGATGATGCAAGAGATTCGATCAGCCCCTATCCTTGATGGAGTGAGGGGGACCCCACCATACGATAAAAAGACACTGAGAAAGCTCCTGGTGATGTGCTCTGAATTGGTGGAGTCCTATCCTGAGATCCGGGAAATGGATCTTAACCCGATTATTGTCTACAGCCAAGGCGCAAAAGTAGTTGATGCTCGGATACTGCTCAAGGAAGAGGGCTAGGGTGGCCACTTGCAAGCTTTTGAAAGATCGATAATTTTCGAGCCTTTAACATAGTCTGTTGCCTCGTAGGTAGTAATGTTGTCCATTTTGCGGGTGATTTCCTTTATCCGGTCACACTGCTTCCTGAGGTTTTTGATGAGTTGATCGTCAGGATGTTTGTCTTCGAGTTCATCCAAGATGTAATAAATGAACTGAAGAGGCTGGTTGAGTTCGTGACACGTGGCCCCGGCTGTTTCCAATAGAACCTGAAGTTTTTCTCTTTGCAGCCTTTCCTCCTCTGCCTGTTTTAGAGGGGTGATATCTCGTGTGACAGCCAAGATACATTTTTCACCTGCATAATCTATTACCTCGGCTGACCAGAGCACATGCCTGATCTCTCCAGACTTCATGCGGAACTTCACTTCCATATTCCTTACAACACCCTTTTTTTTCAAGATCCTTGTGATCTCGTCTCTCTGGCTGGGATCAGCCCAAATTCCCAGTTCTTTTGATGTCTTGCCAAGAACTTCCTCGCGGTTGTACCCTGTGGTGTGGAGAAATGCGTCATTAACGTCCAGATAGAAACCGTCCTCCAATGTGGTGATCACAAACCATTCGGGACTCGAGCGAAAGGCCTTGTTGAATTTTTCCTCAGATATCCGTAGTGCCTCTTCGGCCCTTTCGTGTTCAGTGGTATCCATAAAGTATCCAAGGGCCGCTCGTTTGCCTTCGAAACAGATTGAAGATACAGTCTCGATGATCCACCTCAAGTCGCCATCTTTTCCAACCGCCCGGAACACATAAGGGGATGAGCGCTCACCCTTGAGCATCTGGATGGCGTTTTCTTTCACCTCCTCCCAGTCTTTAGGATAGACGATCTCCTTGGGGCTCATTCTCAGGAGCTCTTGCTCAGTATAACCTGATATCCTTTGAAATTCAGGGTTCACTAAACGAAATCGGCCGTCTTGTACTATATAGATACCGATGGGTGAGTTAATAAAAAGGTTGGTGAAAAGTTCTGAATCTCGGGCCTTCTGACATTGACCATCTCTGGGATTACTGACATTTGCGTTGTCACTGGAAATGGGCTTGGAGCTTGATTTTTTCTTCATATGGACATTCCCCTCATTTCACTACACTTTTGATACAAAACATGTGAATCTTAGCAGGTCAGGGCAGTAGAAATCAATTTCTAATAAGAGGGCTGAAATTTTCCAGTAGGTCTCCCATAAGTTTTCTTTCTCCTGCAAGGAGATTATATCCCCGGGTGTTTTCACCAAGTCTTGATTTTCTTTGATAAACTACTCAGTGGTAAAGCCTCCTTCCATTTTTTCATGGCCTACCTCATGTGGCCTTCGTAGCTCTTGAAAACCGTGGGCTGGTTATAGCGGTCAAGGAAATAGCGAGAGATATCATGGAGTCGATAGAAGGTGAAATTGTAGTAAGATAGACCGCAAAATTCCATTGCTATCCTCTCCAGAAAAAACTGCCCGGGTCTAAGGTAGAATTAGAGCCCGGGCAGATATGGGTTGATCAATTTACCTTATTATACAGCAGCTTCCATCTCGCGGCGGCTAGCCATATCGAAAAGCACACGCTCC